>JBEIQP010000049.1:0-20277 GCA_040376455.1 Planctomycetaceae bacterium
CCCGCCCCTCCCAAGCCGGAGGGGCGGGGTTTTTGTCTTTGTGGGGCGGATGGAATGTGCCGGATCTGCCGGTTGTTTTTCTTGACGCGCGACCGGCCGAGATGCGTAGAATTAGCGGCGCGTCGAGGTGCCCCTGGCGGCATCCATCCAAGCCCGAATCTCCCGGAGTTTTTCGATGACACGCAGCAGGTACGCTTTCGTGATGGGTGCAGGGATCGTTCTCGTGTCCGGCGCCTTCGCCCGTCCGGCCTTGGCCTTCAAGGAGTTTTCCGAAGAGTTCAAGGCGGTGTACGTCAAGGACGGGGAGCCGCTGGCGAAGGAGGTCGAGACGGCCAAGTGCAACGTGTGCCACGCCGGCAGCAGCAAGAAGGAGCGCAACGCCTACGGCTCCGCGCTCGACAAGCTCCTCGGCAAGGAAGACAAGAAGGACGCCGCGAAAATTCGCAAGGCGCTCGAAGAAGTCGCCGCCATGTCGAGCGATCCGGCCAACCCGGCCGCGCCCACGTTCGGCGCCCTACTCAAAGAAGGCAAGCTGCCGGCAGCGGCCAAGTAGGCGGCGGAAGGCGGCAGGCAAGCGGTTTCCGCCGGCCCGGGATCAGGTTCCCGGGCCGGCGGCATTGTTGGCAGACTCGAGGATCAGCTGATCCAGGTCCGCTTGGTCTGCCAGGGCCTCGGCCAGGGACGGTGCCGCAAAGACGCGAACCCGTTTGACCAGGTCATCGAATTGTTGGTGGGCGAGGCTTCTGACGACCGGGGAGAGGTCCTCGAGCCTCCGCCACGTGGCTGCAGTGGGCGGTGCTCGGCGGGCCGCGCGTTCGCGGACGAGCAACTTGAACTCCACCTCGCGTTTGACCGGCGGGGCGTCGATGAGGATGGTCGCCGGATCGACGGTGGTGCCCAGACGGGCCGAGAGCCGTGCGGCGAGCACGGTCGAGACCGAGACCATGGCCGCATACGGGCGGCCGGCAAGCGCTCGGTGAATCGCCGGTTGGTGCAGCGCGTCGAACGTCGCCACCCGCTTGAAGAGCCGGCGGGCGGGTCCGAAGAGACCTTCGGCCAGGGGTGCCGCGGACGTGCCCTCGGCCGCGCGGGCGAGCCAGGCGGCGAAGGAGATGTCGTCGCAGCGAACCAGATGGGCCGGTTCGATGCGGTCCCGAACCAGCCAGACCGCCCGCTGGAGCATGGCCGTCGCCGCCCGGACCGCGTGGTGCCAGTAGACCTCGCTGAACATGACATAGCGGGCGAAGACCATGAGCTCCGCCGCGGTTCGGCCCTTCTCGGTGATCGCCAGGGCGGTGCCGGCCTCGTCGAGACAGAGGCTCGAGAGCAGCCGATCCTGATCGAAGTGCCGGCCATACGGCACGCCTGCATGCAGGCTGTCGCGGGCGAGGTAGTCCATCTTGTCCACGTCGATCGGTCCCGACAGGAGCGAATGCAGAATGCGGCCCGCCGGGTCGGTCGCCGTGCCGCCGATGATCGCGGCAACCCGTGCCGGCTCCACTCCCCACATCCGGTCGAGAATGCCGGCCGGCTCGCCCCCGGAAAGCACCTCCAGGATGCGCGATTCGTGCCTGGGGAGTTCGGCGAGCCCCATGTCCTCGATCGGGTGGCAGTAGGCCCAATGGCCGATGTCATGCACCAGTGCCGCGACCAGAAAGGCCGCCGCGTCTTCCACCGCCACGGCCGCCGCGAAGCGGTCGTCGCGGCGGAGGCGGTTGAGAAACTCGATCGCGAGCCGGTAGACGCCGAGCGAATGCTCGAGCCGGGAATGGGTCGCCCCCGGGTAGACCAGGCCGACGAGCCCCAACTGACTGATCCGGGCGAGCCGGCGGATCTCCGCGGTATCGAGCAGGGCCCGCACGCGGGGCGTCAGCGGCACGGTCACGTCGGGCGGAATCCGCACGCCATCGACGCAGGTATCGAGGGCCGCGAGTTCCGGCAACGAGGAAAGCGGCAGCGCGGTGGTCATGGGCTTCGGCGGGGCGATCAGACCGGCGGCAGGCCGGCCAGCCACCGCAGCAGGACCGTGAACATCACGTAGAGCGAGTAGTGGGCGAAGGCCGGGCCCCAGTCGAGTTCGAGCGTGGCCAACGCCGCGATCGTCCCGGGGACGAAGAAGAGCGGCCCCAGGTAGAGCCATTGCCACATCTCGGCGGTCGCCTCGGGCGGCAGCATGCCCTTGACGCACCAGAGCCCGGCGTAGACGGCGGCGCAGACGAGCGAACGGAGCAGCAGGCTGCGGCCCCGATAAGGCTCGAGTTCGCGTTCGCGGACCGCGGTGTAGCCGAGGAGCACGCACGGAATGGCGACCACGAAACCGGCCAGGGCGAGCGTCCACCAGGGCGGGGGGCCGCCCTGGAACCGCAGCAGAAACGCCAGCAGCATCGCGGTCAGAGCGCCGGCGGCGGTCGCCACGAATGCCAGCACCGGGATCGGTTTCTCGATCCGCCGGATCGGGGCCATCGGGGCACGGCCGCCGGTCGATGACGTGGTCGGCGCCTCCGGTTCGTGAATGGTCACCGACTTGACCACCGCAGCCGGGATCGCGATCGGCTTCTTGCACTTCGGGCAGGGGCCGGTCCGGCCGGCGAACTGGTCGCTGACCGTGAACCGGGAATTGCAGCCGGGGCAGACGACGGGGATGGGCATGTGGGGGCGCGGCTGGGCTGCGGGTGTGGCGAGACGGCCGGAATCGTCGCAGTGTCAGACCGCCGCCGGTTCGCGTCAAGCGGCCGCCTGCAGGGGAGCCGACCGTGGAAACCGTGGAGCCCGTCTGCCGCGGCTCGATGCGGCGCCGGCCGACCTTGGAAAACGGAGGCTTTTCCACCGGTCGGCCCCCGGTTGAAAAAGGGCAGGGAAGACTTTTTTCACGGGGTAGACTAGGAGGACTGCCGGAGCGTGGCCGGAGGCTGTCCGAGGGCCCGGGCCGACCGCGCAGGGGTCAGGGAGTGCCGTGCCGTGTCTGACGAGAAGACGAGGATCATTCCGCGGAAACAGGAAGCCACGCCCGCCCGTCTGGTAGGCGACCAAATCGTCTTTCTTTGCCCGAACGGCGACCGCATCAGCGTGCCGGCAAAACTCGCCGGCAAACGCGGTCAATGCTCGAAGTGCAAGGTGGCAGTGGTGATCCCGACGGTGGGCGGCGGCCGGCCGGCTGCCCAGCCCTCCCCGGTGGCCCCGCCGGTCGAGGAACCGGAGGCCCCGGCCGAGGAGTCGCCCGTCGAGGCGGCCGACTCGCAGCAACCGGCGGCCGAGGAACCGCCCCTCGCCCCTCCCCCGGCGGAGCCCTCCTTCGAGCCGCCGATTCCCGCCGCCGGGCCGGCGGCCGAGGGATCGTGGAATTTCTTCGACGAGTCGGCCGGAGCGGCGGACGCGTCGCACGTGGGGCTCGACATGAACGGCGGTTCGTCGATCGCGGAGGCATGGCAGCCCCCGGCCGACGTGCCCGGTGATCAGCGGGAACACCCGGCCGCGCGGCTCGTGGCCCGACTCTGGGCGGAGCGGGGCCACGGTGGCATCATCGAACTCCACCTGGCCGGAGGCAGCGTGATTCTCCCCGAGTGGTACGAGGTCAACTGGTCGCGGGGCGCCTACGGGCTGTTCGCGAGCCAGGCGGTCGATGGCACGGTCACGCTCTCGGCAGTCGCGTGGGACACGATCGAGAAGATCGTCGTGCGGCAGGTGGACGGCCTGCCCGACGGCATGTTCGAGTGACCGCGGCCGGCCGGCCGCGGCGCATCACTCGTCGGCGTCGAGGTCGCCCTCGGTGATCATCGAGAAACCCTTGTTGCTCAGGGTTTCCAGTCCCATCTCCGTGTTATCGACCATCAGCGCCACGGCCGGACGGCCGCGGGGACGGCCGAGGATGGGATACGCCTGAATGATGTTCACCTCCGCCTGCAGCAACGCCGTGCAGATCCGGAGCAGCGGTTGGCGATCGTCGGGCAGTTCCACGCCGATGAGATCGCTCTCGATGAGCGCCAGCCCCGCCCGCTCGAGGATCTCCCGACCCTGCTCCGGGTGGCTGAGAAGAAATCGCACGAAGGCGCATTCCCCCGAGTCGCTGATCGACAGCGCCACGATGCGAACCCTCGATCCCTCGAACCGACGGACCACCTCCAGCAACTGCCCCACCCGGTTCTCGAGAAACACGGTGAACTGCCGCAGCGTCGGCCAGTTGCGGCCGCGGGCCGTCTCATACCCAATTCCCGCACCGGCATCACCCGCGTCTCCGAGGCTCACGTCGCAAACCCTCCTTCAGTCGGTTTGGTCCGGGATCGAATCGGTTTTGCCCAGAAAGGCAGACGAAGGATAGAGTCTCCGCCGGTTCCGGGTCAACGAAGCCGGGCCCCGCCGCGGCCCCGGCACCCCTCACGAGGAAAGCTCCGCATGTCAGCCGTGCACGAGATCGAGATTCGGGTCCGATACCAGGAGACCGACGGCCAGCGCCGGGTGCACCATGCCAACTTCCTGACCTACTTCGAGATGGGGCGGACGGAGATGCTGCGGGCGTATGGGAAGACCTATCGCGAGTTCGAGGAGGCCGGCCTCTTCATGGTGGTGTCGGATGCCTCCTGCAAGTACCACGCTCCGGCCGAATATGACGACCTGCTGCTGCTGCGGACGCGGGTCGAGAAGGTGGGCGCGGCCCACATTCGCCACGCCTACGAGCTGATCCGCGGCACGACGATTCTCGTGACGGGCACCACCACGGTGGTCTGCGTGGATCACGAGGGCAAGGTGCGCCGTTTGCCCGACTGGATGCTGGCCTGAGGGCGGCGGCGGTCAGGGCAGCGGCTGGAACACGAACCGCTGCTCACCGCACTGAAACTGCGAGGCCGCCACCATCTTCACGGGGCCCTCGATGCGGACCCAGAGGCCGTTCATGCCGGTGTTTTCGATCTTCCAGCCGCGGGGCGAGCGGCGCACCTCCGCGTGGATCGGGCTCACGAACGGATCGTCGAGGGCGATGCCGCATCCGGCGCCGGCGCGGCCGATGGTGGTCGCGGGTGCGACGCATTCGTGACGGCGTCCAAGACCGTCGGGCAGCATCTCGACGAGCCAGGCTTCAGTGAGGTCGAGCAACTGGAAGCAGAGCCGCGTGAGGCCCACCTGGATCACCGCGCCGTGCCTGAGCTTCGCCGTGGTCACCCGGACGAAGGTGCCGTTGGCGCTGCCGAGATCGGCGAGTTGCCAGCCACCCTCCGTCAGCCGCTCGATCACCGCATGGCGTGGCGACATCGAAATGTCGTGGTCGATCACGACGTCTCCCTCGCTGCGGCCGATGACGAAGGCGTCGCGCCGGACGCGGACGATCTCCCCCTCTTCGCCGCCGTCGTCCACGACCTTCAAGAGCGCCATCGGCCTGCGCAGCGTGGGCCGGTAGGGGATGGCATCGGGGCCCGGCGGAAGGTCCGTGGCCCGTCGCGCCGGCGCCCCGGCCGCTCCGGCGCCGTTGTTTCGCAGCACTTCCGCCCACGCGTCGAACGACTCGAAGAGCCTGAGATCGTGCGGCGGCTCGGAACTTCGTTCGGAAGAGGTCATGTCTGCACCGTATGGCCGTGCGCGAATCCGAAGGGCGATTCTAACCGAAATGCTCCCCCGCCCAAGGGAGGTGGACGAGGGCGTTGGCGGGGGGTGTCCGGGCAGGCTTGGCGGGCATTCCGCCGGAGGCGATTTGCCGGATCACATCCGGACGCGACACTAGTCCCGGCGACCCGCACACCATGCGGCCCGCGTTCTCCACGGCCGGAATCGCCAGCCATCGAGCCGCCCCTGAGGCGGCCACCTTTTCTCGGGAGAACCTAGTCATGTCCCTCGCTGCCGAACGGGAACTGGCCCACATGGGCGAAACGGCCGGATGTTCCGACCATGATCACGACCTCGTCCACGAACTGAGCCGCCGGCTCGACGCCCTCTGGCGGTACGATCAGTACATCGCCAACGCCGAGTGGCGCGACGATCTGCGGCAGTTCTGGTGCGACGCCAAGGCAATGGAGAAACAGGCCGTGCAGCGGCTCAAGGAACTGATCGCGCAGGAAGTCCGCAACGACTGTTTTTGAGTTGCCGCCGTGGCCGCGCCGCCGGGGCCCTCCCGGAAGGGTGACGCGGAAAGAGGCCAGGGAGGCCTTTTTTCGCGGCCCATCAGCGGGGCGTGTCGGCGACGATTCGTCCGTCGATGACCACCGCGATGCAGTGGGTCGTGTATTCGAACGGGTCGCCGTCGAACACGGCCACGTCGCCGTCGCGGCCCGGCTGCAGCGATCCGACCCGGTCTGCGATGCCGAGGATCGTCGCGGCGTCGCTCGTGATCGCGGCGAGCGCCTCCTCGGTCGTCAGGCCGTTGGCCGACGCGATCGCGGCCTCGAAGAGCGCGACGCGGGTCTTGGGCACGTAGCCCTCGTAGCCGCTCTGCAACGCGATCGGGATGCCGGCCGCCCGCAGTTTCGCCGCCGTCTCGAAACTGATGTTCTCCGTCTCCCCCATGCCGCCGCGCCGCATCGTCGGATGGACGATCACCGGCACGCCGGCAGCCTTGATGCGATCGGCGAGGAGGTAGGCCTCGGCGGCCGAATCGAGCACGATTCGGATCTTGAACTCGGCCGCGATTCGCAGGGCGGAGTCGATGTCGGCGGCCCGGTTGACCGTCACCAGGAGCGGCAGGCGGCCGGTCAGGACCTCGGCAAACGTCTCGCGCCGCAGGTCCCGCTCGGGCCGCTTGTCGGCATCGGGCAGACCCCGCTTCCGGACGTAGTCCTGGGCCTTGACGAGTTCGCTTCGCAGCATGGCCACGGCCTTGCTCCGCGTGCCGGGCGATTTTTTGTCGGCCCCGTCGCCCCCCGGCCGGGAATCGTCCCCGAGCGTCACCGCCACCATCGCGGCCGGCTTGATCGCCGCCGCCTCGACCGTCTCGCCCACCGTCTTCACCACCATCGTCTGCCCGGACACAAGCGCCCCGGGGGCGTGGCCGGTGTGGATCGTGGTGATGCCGAAGCCGCGGAGCCACTCGACGAGCCGCTCGCGGGGATTGTAGGAGTCGATCGCCCGCAGTTCGGGCTGGATCGGATCGCCCCGATCGAGCTGGTCTTGATCCTGCTCCTGGTTCAGGAAGCCGGAAAGGCCGACGACGGTGTGGGCGTCGATGAGCCCCGGCGTCACCACCTTGCCCCGCAGCACCGTCGCGGCGGGCGGGATCGGGATGTCTTGGGCCGAACCGACGAGCGTCACCTTGCCGTTTTCCACGAGCACGACGCCGTCCTTGATCGGCGGCCCGGCCATGGTGTGGACGGTCTCGCCGCGGATGGCCACGAGCGGCGCCACGGCCGGCTCCACCGCCTGGGACGGCGCCGGAGACGCGACCGCCACGACGGCGACGACGAAGCACGATCGGCAGACGAACCGCATCATCGACCCTCCGAGAAACGGCTGTCGGTGCAGCAGGCTTGCGCGGCCTGGTCGCGGCTGGCGCCGTAGCCGCCCACCGCGAAGAGGCGGTCCTCGGGATCGTCGCGGTCGAAGACCTTGCGTCCCTCGACCCAGGTTTGCAGCACCTTCGTCCGCACGCTCAAGGGATCTCCCGACAGCACCACCAGGTCGGCATCCTTGCCCGCCTCCAGCGAGCCGATCCGGTCGTCCAGATCGAGCATCCGCGCGCCCGCGAGCGTCAGGGCCTCCAGGGCCTTCTCGCGGGACATGCCCGCCCGCACGCCGAGCGCCGCGGTCCTCAGGAACAGCCGCGAGTCGGTCACGGGATCGTCGGTGTGAAAGGCGCAGGGCACGCCCGCCTGCTCCAGCACCGCTCCAGTGGCCAACGACATGTCCATCGCCTCGATCTTGCCACCCGGGCTGTCCACCACGATCACCGAACAGGCGCCGCCGGCCTTGGCGATCGCGTCGGCGATCTTCCAGGCCTCGCTCACGTGGTGCAGCACCACCTTGAAGCCGAATTCGTCGCGGAGCCGCAGCACCGTCATGATGTCGTCCGCTCGATGGGCGTGATGGTGGACGATCACGCGACCCTCCAGCACGTCGATGAGCCCCTCCATCTCCAGGTCGCGGTCCGGGAGTTTGGCGGGGTCGTCCTTGGCCTCCGCGACCTTGCGGCGGTAGTCCTGAGCCTTGAGGAACTTCTGCCGCACGAGGGCCGCCGCTTTCGACCGCGTGCCGGGGAAGGGGGCGTCTTTCTGCGAGTTGGTGCCGTTGGCCATTTTCATGCCGCCGAGGATCCGGCCGGAGGCGTCGCGGATCAGCACGTCGTCGATCGTGCGGGCCGATCGCAACTTGACGTAGACGGTCTGGCCGCTGAGAAGATGACCCGAGCCCGGCATGATGTTGAGCGCGGTCAGGCCCCCGGCCCGACACTTCCGAAATCCGGAGTCCCGGACGTTGATCGAGTCGAGGATCCGGACATCAGGCTGGATCGGGCCGCTGCCGTCGCCCCCCCAGCCGCCGCCGACATGGCTGTGGGTATCGACGAGGCCGGGCATGATCACCCTGCCCGCGACGTCGATCCGCTCGGCATCGGGAGGAATCGGCGTGGAGGCCGCCGGCCCCACCGCGGCGATCTTCCCGCCCGCGACCACGACCACCCCGGCCGGAATCGGCGGAGCGGAGATCGGCAGCACCTCAGCTCCCACGAACGCGATGGGCCGCTCCTGCGCAGAAGCCGCGACGCCGAGCCCCAGCCAGCACGCCGCGAATCCGATCCAGCGAACGATCATTCCCACCATTCCTTGCCAATGGGCGACGAGGGACTCGAACCCCCAACCCCCTCGGTGTAAACGAGGTGCTCTGACCAATTGAGCTAGTCGCCCTGGATGTACGCGGCGAAAGCCATCCTGGCCTTTCGCCGCTGGGTCGGCCGGAGGGAACGCCAAGGGTTCCCTCGGCCTCCGGCATCGCGTCCGGCGATGCCAGCCGTGTTCTTTAGTCTGTCCGTTTGTCGGGGCGAAAGCCATCCTGGCCTTTCGCGGCCAGCAGACTGTGGGACAAGTCTGCCGCCGCAGGATGCGGCGTCCGCCGACCGTCGAAAACCTCGGCTTTTCGACCGGCCGGCCACGTGGACAAAGGCCATGGAGGGCTTTGGCCACGGACAGCGAGTTCGGCCGGAGGGAACGCCAAGGGTTCCCTCGGCCTCCGGCATCGCGTCCGGCGATGCCAGGAGATGTCAGCAGTCTGCCTGATGCGCTGGGCGAAAGCCATCCTGGCCTTTCGCCGGGCTCATCCCGGAGTCTTGGGCGGCGGTACGACCGTGCGGATGCCCAGTTCCACGAGTTGCTTGGTCTCGACCGCCGACGGCGCCCCCGTCATCAGGTCGCTCGCCTTCTGGGTCTTCGGAAACGCGATCACGTCGCGGATGCTGTCGAGCTTGCCGAAGAGCATCACCCACCGGTCGATCCCCAGCGCGATGCCGCCGTGCGGCGGGGCCCCGCTCCGCAGCGCATCGAGCAGAAACCCGAACCGCTCCCGGGCGATGTCCGGCGTGATGCCGAGCAGCTTGAACACCTTCTCCTGCGTGGGGCCGTCGTGGATCCGGATCGTGCCGCCACCGGCCTCCGAACCGTTGATCACGAGATCGTAGGCCACGGCGCGGCAGGCCGCGGGATCGCTCTCCAGCAGATCGAGATCCGCGGGGCGGGGCGCCGTGAACGGATGGTGCATCGACGCCCAGCCGCCGCTCTCGGTATCGCGGGCGAACATCGGGAAGTCGATCACCCACGAGAAGTGCATCGCGTCGGGATCGTAGAGCTTGAGCACGGCGCCGAGCCGCTTGCGCAGCATGTGCAGCGCCTTGCAGGTCACTTCGAACGAGTCGGCGACGATCAGCGCGAGGTCGCCCGGCTCGCAGCCGAGCGCGGCCTTGAGACCGTCCGCGATCGGCCCCAGGTTCTTCGCCACCGGGCCCGACCAGGTTCCATCGGGCTCGACCTTGAGCCAGACGAGGCCCTTCGCGCCCCCCTCCACGGCCAGCGCGGTCAGCTCGTCCAATTCCTTGCGCGAGAAGCGTGCCGCCGCCCCCGGCACGCGGATCCCGCGGATCCGGCCGCCCGATTCGACCGCCGCACGGAAGACGCGAAAGTCGCTCTCCCCCGCGATCGCGGTGAGATCGACGATCTCCAGCCCGTAGCGCAGGTCGGGGGCGTCGTGGCCGAAACGCTCCATGCACTCGTCCCAGGTGAGCCGCGGCAGCGGCAGCGGCACGTCGATCCCGAGGATCTCCCGGGCCGTCCGCTTCACGAGCCCCTCGATCACGCCGATCACGTCGTCCGCCTCGACGAACGACATCTCCACGTCGAGTTGCGTGAACTCCGGTTGGCGGTCGGCCCGCAGGTCCTCGTCGCGAAAGCACTTGGCCACCTGCACGTAGCGGTCGAAACCGGCCATCATCAGAAGCTGCTTGTAGAGCTGCGGCGACTGCGGCAGCGCGAAGAACGAGCCGTGGTCGAGCCGGCTGGGCACGAGATAGTCCCGCGCGCCTTCCGGCGTGCTGCGGCCGAGCATCGGCGTCTCCACGTCGATGAAGTCGAGCTCGTCGAAGTGGTCGCGCATGATCTTCACGATCCGGCTGCGCAGGAACATGTTGTCCTGCATCGCCGGCCGGCGCAGGTCGAGCCAGCGGTGCTTGAGGCGGACCTCCTCGCCGGGCAGTTCCGTGGCCCCCGGCTGGAAGACCGGCGTGTCGGCTTCGTTGAGGATCTCGAGACCGTGGCAGCCCACCTCGATCGCACCGGTCGCCAGCTTCGGGTTAGTGGTGCCTTCGGGCCGGGCGCCCACCGCACCGTGCACGCGGATCACCCATTCCGGCCTGACGGCGCGGGCGGCGGCGAGCGCGGCGGCGGGGCTGTCGGGGCCGACCACCACCTGCGTGCGGCCCCACCGGTCGCGGAGGTCGATGAAGATCACCCCCTTGTGGTCGCGAACCCGATCCACCCAGCCGCAGAGGGAAACCGTTTGCCCGAGGTGGTCGGGCCGCAATTCGCCGCAGGTGTGGGTTCGGAGCACGGAGGGGACCTTTCTCGTTCGGATGGTTCCGGCACGCGGTCCGGAGGATGCGGGCCGACGCCGCACAGCATCGGTGAAACGCGGAGTTTTTCAACCGCAGCCGGAACGCCGCCGGGATTTCGCGGCGGTCAGGAGCGCGGCTGAAACGCCGACACGATCAGGAGGATCAGGGCCAGACCGATCGCGGTCGCCAAGAGCCCGATCGCCCCGTACCACGCCCCCTGCGATTTCCAGCCCAGGAGGAGGGCGGTCAGCGCCGTGCCGGCGAAGATCAGCGTGGCGGCCAGCGACGACCAGGCGAGCAGCTTCGAGACCATGAGACGCCCTACCTCGCCGCCGGCTGCGTGACGAGCCGGCTCGCCCGGGCCGCCGACTCGGCGCCGAACTCGAGCTGCAACTGCTGGCCGTTCTCCCCGGTCTCGGTGAGTTCGCGAAACAGGAGGCTCGGCTGGATGTCGCGGTTGTGCTGATATTTGTCGCTGGAGTATTCGGTGATGTCGCCCGCGATCTGGTGGAAGAAGATCTGGCAGATCGGCACGCCGGGATAGATCTTCACGGGCTGCACGGCAAACATCTCGAGCGTCCAGTAGCCGCAGAATCCGACGTCGCCGAAGCCGGCGGTGACGTGCACGAAGAGCCCCAGGCGGCCGATCGAACTGCGGCCCTCGATCATCGGCACGAGGTTGTGCGTCTCGGTTCGCTCCACGGTGCGGCCGAGGTAGAGCTGGTTGGGCGTGAGCACGAGCCCGTCCTCGGGAATGCGGATCCGCTCCACGCGGTTGCTCTTCCGCATGTCGAGCACCACCTCCTCGTAGACGAGCAGTTCGTCGTGCAGCGAGAGGTTGTAGCTGTTGGGATTCAGCCGGTTCTCGTCGAACGGCTCGATGCGGATGTTGCCACCGAGCTGCTGCTTGATCTCATGGCCGGAGAGGATCATGGGTGGCTCCCGTGCGGTGGCGAAGAGGGGTGCGGCACGTCCGGGCGACGATCGATGGGTCGGATTGTACGCTCTGTCTCGAAACCGCGCCCATGGGACGCGGTGCCCCGCCGCAAAACCGCGTGCGGGCCTCGCACGGGGTGGATCGGGAGCCGCGGCCGGCGCCGCTCACGGTGCGTGCGGGCAGAGGTCGGCGAGCGGGCAGGAGTCGCACCGCGGCGTGCGGGCCGCGCAGATCGTCCGCCCATGCTCGATCAGTTGGTGGCTGAAGGCGATCCAGTGCCGACGGTCGAGCACGGCGACGAGGTCGCGCTCGGCCTTGACGGCATCGGTGTGCTTCGTGAGGCCGAGACGACGGGCGATCCGGCCGACGTGGGTGTCCACGACCACGCCGGCAGCCTCGCCGAACGCGGATCCGAGCACGACGTTGGCCGTTTTGCGGCCCACGCCGGGGAGCTTCACGAGCTCCGCGAGCGTGCGGGGCACCTCGCCGCCGTGCCGCTCCACGAGGGCCCGGCAGCAGCCGAGAATGTTCCGGGCCTTCGCCCGGAAAAAGCCGGTGCTGCGGATCACGGCCTCCACGTCGGCCTGCCGGGCGTCGGCCAACGCCGCGGCGGTCGGCCAGCGGCGGAACAGGTCGCCGGTGACGACGTTCACCCGCTTGTCGGTGCACTGGGCCGAGAGAATCGTCGCCACGAGCAGTTGAAACGGGCTGTCGAAGTCGAGCGAACAGTGGGCGTCGGGGTAGGCACGGGCCAGCCGAAGGGCGATTTTTTCGGCCCGGGCCGAGCGGGCCGCCGCCGATTCCCGGCCCCGGGCCGGGCGGGCGGGCTTCGCTGGGCGGCGCTGGCTGCTACGATTCAACGGTTTCTTCATGCGACCGCGCCGTGCTCGAACGGCCTCCGGTCCGGGACAAGGGGCAACGAATGGCGGACCGTCCACCTCCCGCACACGCAGACTACGAACCGCTCTACCTGGAGGGGATCGAGAAGTTCAACGCGTGCGATTATTACGAGAGCCACGAGGTGTGGGAGGAGTTGTGGACGGAATACCGGGGCGAATCCCGGAAGTTCTACCAGGGACTGATCCAGGCGGCCGTGGCGCTCTACCATTTCGGCAACGGCAACATCCGGGGGGCCCGCAAACTCCATGGCAGCGTGCACGGGTATCTGGAGCCATACGTCCCCCGTCATCTGGGCCTCGACGTGACCGCGTTCCTCGCCGCGTTCGACACCTGCCTCGCGGACGTGGCGGCGAGCACGGAGGACTACCCGGAGATCGCACTCAACCCCGAACTCCTCCCCGAGATCCACCTCGATCCGCCACCCGCGCCCGGGCAGCCCGGCTGACCTGCGATCCGCGGGCCGATCGCGGCCCAGCGCCGAGCACTCCACGATGTCCGACGAACCACTCGCCTTCTCGCCCGATCAGTTCTCCGGCCAGGCCCGGGTGTTCCCGCTGCCGAACCTGGTGATGTTTCCCCACGTCATGCAGGCCCTGCACGTCTTCGAGCCGCGGTATCGGGCGATGGTGGAGGAGGCGATCGAGGGCGACCGGCTGATGGCCCTGGGCGTGCTCTCGCCCGGCTGGGAGCAAAACTACGAGGGGCGGCCGCCCCTGCGTTCGACGGCCTGCCTGTGCCGGATCGCGACGCATCAGCGGACGAAGCAGGGCACCTACAACGTGCTCGTGCTGGGCGTGCGCCGGCTGCGGCTGATCAACGAGTTGCCCCCGAAGAAGCTCTTCCGCGTCGTCGAGGCGGAACTGCTCGATGACGTGGAGCTGGAGGACGCCCAGGACGGTGACGCCGCCGCCCTCCAGCAGGAACTGCTCGCCGCCTTCAAGCGGGCGATGCCGAAGATTCCCAACGCCTACGAACAACTCGACCAACTGCTCGGCAGCCAGATCACGCTCGGCATGCTCACCGACATCGTGTCGTACACGATCGATCTCGACCTCGAGATCAAGATGCGGCTGCTGGCCGAGTGCGACGTGCTGCGCCGAACCCGGATGCTGCTGGACGCGATCGCGTCGCGCCCGGCGGCGGCCGCCAGCCGGGCGTTTCCGCCCGACTTCAGCGCGAACTGAAACGACGGGGCGGCGCCCGGCGCCGCCGGCGGTGGCCAACCGGGGAAAACCGTGGCTTTTCCACCGGCTGGCCACGTGGCAGCCGGTCGTGGATGACTTTTTCCACCCGTTGTAGAGTGGAGAGGATGAACACACGCACGTCTTCCTCGGGCCCCGGCTGCGGCTTCGGTGCCGACGAATCCGACGCCGGCCCTGCGGACGCAGGTCGCCCCAGTCGCGTTGATCAGCCGCGGATCGAGCGGGCCGTCCGCGAAATCCTGGCCGCCGTGGGCGAGGATCCCGATCGCGAGGGACTGCTGGACACGCCGGCCCGCGTGGCCCGCATGTACGCCGAAATGTTCAGCGGCCTCCACCAGGACCCGAAGACGCACCTCGGCAAGGCATTCACCGAGAAGTACGACGAGATCGTGCTGGTCCGGGACATCGCGTTCAACAGCGTCTGCGAGCACCACCTGCTGCCGTTCATGGGGCACGCCCACATCGGCTACCTGCCCGACGGCCGCGTCCTGGGCCTGAGCAAGTTGGCCCGCATCGTGGAGGTCGTCTCGCACCGGCCGCAGGTGCAGGAGCGGATGACCGAACAGATCGCCGACCTGCTCGTGAACGACCTCGGCGCGAAGGGCGTGGCGGTGGTGGTCGAGGCCTCGCACACGTGCATGACCATCCGGGGCGTTCGCAAGCCGGGAAGCGTGTGCGTGACGTCGGCGATGAAGGGGATCTTTCGCACGAACGTGTCGAGTCGGGCGGAGGTGCTGTCGCTCATCTATGGAGGTCGCTCCGCATGAGGACTCGCTCCGCTCAGGGCAGGAGGTCGCTCCGCATGAGGACTCGCCACGCTCAGGGCAGGCCGTCGCCGCGGTTCGATCGATGAAGTTGCTCCTCGATTTCCTGTGCAGGTTCGGCTGGGGCATGGCCGTCGCGCTCGTCCTGACGCCGGCGGCGATCGTGCCCGGCGGCTTTTTTCGCGTGAACCTGCTCGTCGTCCTCGGCCTCGCCACGTTCGCGGCCCTTCTCGCCCAGTCCGCCCTGCCGGGGCCGGCCTGGCCGATCCTCGCCGCCGCGGCGGTCGCCGCGTGGATGGGAAGCGTGGCCTGGCTCGGCGAGCGGCGCGGCGCCGGAACCATCCTCTGCGTCGCGTGCGCGGCCCTGACGGGGGCGGCCACCGTCGTGGTGCGGGGCGGCGTCGCCGCGGCCGGCCCCGCGCTCGCCTCCGGGCTCGTCACCGGGTTCACCGTCCACGCCATGCTGCTCGGCCACTGGTATCTCAACGCCCCCGGCATGCGGGTTGACGCCCTGCGCCGGATGATCGACGTGGCGCTCGCCGCATGGGCCCTGCGGCTGGTGATGGAGGTGGTGGACGCCGCGCCGCGGGCGACCGCCGTGCTCGCCGGCACCGACGCGACGGCGCTGGCGCTCGTCTCCCTGCGCTGGCTGGCAGGGCTCGTCGGCCTGCCGATCCTGCTCGTCCTCGCCCGCAAGACGCTCGACATTCCCAACACGCAGAGCGCCACGGGTATCCTGTACGTCGCCTGCCTGGCGGCGATCCTCGGCGAACTGACGTCGCAGCTGCTCCAGACGGCCGCCTGATCCCCCACCGCCCACCCTTCGTCCATGCGCATCACCCTCGCCTGCCCCGCCTGCGACGCCACCGCCACCCACGACCGGGTCGAATCGCTGCGCACGCTCGCCTGCCCGCGGTGCGCGGCGGTGCTCGAAGTCCCCGCCGACGCGATCGCCTGGGTGGGCCCCGACGGCGCCGTCGCTCCGGCGGGTGCGGGCCGCATCCGCCTGCGCCGCTGCCTGGTCTGCCCGAGCACGGAACTCTTCGCCCGCAAGGACTTTCCGCAGCGGTTGGGAGTGGGGATCGTGGTGGCGGGCTTTGCCGCCAGCTGCGTGACGTGGGCCTGGCGGATGCTGGTGCCTACGTTCGCCATCCTCTTCGCCACGGCCCTGCTCGACGTGATTCTCTATCTGCTGATGCCCGAATGCCTCACCTGCTACCGCTGCGGCTCGCGGTACGGCGGCGACGGGGTGGCGGACGACGTGGGCGGCTTCGATCTGGAGACGCACGAGAAACACCGGCAGCAGCAGGCGCGGGCACGACAGATCGCGGCGGCCGCGCGACCGCCGGCGGAACCGACGCGTTGACCGCTCGGCACGGGTGACGCATGGATCTCGAACAGAAGCGGATCGAAGAGGACCTCCGCGGCGTCGTTTCCGGCGACGTGCTCTGCGACGACGCCAGCCGCAGCCTCTATGCCACCGATGCGAGCCTGTTCGAGGTGCGGCCGCTCGCGGTCGTGAGGCCACGGTCGGCCGAGGACGTGGCGGCCACGGTGAAATGGGCGGCCGAGCGCGGCATTGCCGTGCATGCCCGCGGCGCGGGATCGAGCGTGTGCGGCGGCTCGCTCGGCGGCGGCGTCGTCGTCGATTGCGGCCGGTTCATGCGCAGGATTCTCTCCAGCGACGGCGATTCGGTGCGGGTGCAGCCGGGCGTGGTGGCTTCCAGGCTCGAGGCGCATCTCGCCCGCCGGGGCTCCATGTTCGGGCCCGACCCCGCCCATGCCGACGTCACGACCATCGGCGGCATGATCGGCAGGAACTCCTCGGGCAGCCGATTCCTGCGGCACGGCGCGGTGGGAGGACGGCTCGTGTCGGCGCAGGTGGTGCTCGCCGACGGGGCGATCGTCGAACTCGGCAACGCCTCCCCGGCCGGGGCCGCGGCCGGCGACGGGGCGGCCGCTCCCGACCCCGACCCGGCGGTGCGGGTCGCCGCGCTCGCCGCCGGCATGGCGGCGATCCTCGATGCCGGGCGGGGCGTGATCGGCCGGTACCAGCCGGCCACGCGGGCCTCGCACGGCGGCTACCGCCTCGGCGATCTGCTCCGCGGTCGGGCCGCCGACGGCCCCGTCGATCTCGCCCGCTTGATGTGCGGCGCGGAGGGCACGCTCGCGATCGTCACCGAAGCGACGCTGCGCACCGTGCCGGCCGACGGGGCCACCGCCGTGGGCCTGCTGCTGTTCGACTCGCTGGAGAAGGCGGCGGAGGCGGCGATCCGACTGCGGCCCTTGAACCCCAGCGCCTGCGACCTGTTCGATCGGCGGCACCTGGCCCTCGCCCGGGGCACGAAGCCCGCCTTCGATCTCCTGATCCCGCCGGTGGCCGAGGCGGGGCTCCTGGTCGAATTCACGAGCGACGAGCCCGGCCCGTGCCAGGCACGGCTCGACGAGGCGATGAAGATGATGCAGCACGGGAAGCGGCCGTGCCTCGACATGCGGAGGGCGGAGGACGCCCTCGACGCCGCCTTCTTCTGGGAACTCGCCCGCAACGTCGTCTCCACGCTGCACGGGGTGCGGGCGGCCGTGAGGCCGGTGCCGTTCATCGAGGACATCGTCGTGCCGCCTGCCGCGCTGCCCGATTTCCTGCGGCGGTTGCAGGAAACGCTGAAGCGGTGCCACTACACCGCCATGATCTTCGGCCATGCCGGACAGGGGCAACTGCACGTCCGCCCCTACGCCGATCCCCGCGATCCGGCGGAGCGGCAGCGGCTCGACGCGCTGGCCGAGGCGGTCTACGCCGACGCGGTCGCGATCGGCGGCACCATCGGCGGCGAGCAGGGGCTGGGCCTGTCGCGGACGCGATTCTTCGGGCAGCTGTTCCCGGAATTCGCCGCCGTGTGCGCGGACGTGAAGCGGCTGTTCGACCCGGCCGGAACGCTCAATCCCGGCCGCGTCGTCGCCGACGCGGGAGCCGCCGTCGAGACGGCCGCGTTTCGCCCACGCATGCTCCCGCCGGCCGCCGCCGAAGCCCCGGGCGACACCGGGGCGGCCCCGGCGGCGCCGTCCCCGATCGCCCCGCTGCCCGTGCTCGACTGGACTCCGGAGCGGCTGGCCGCCGAGATCGATGCCTGCAACGGCTGCGGCGGCTGCCGAACCCAGTCGCCGGCGACGCGGATGTGCCCCCGGTATCGGGAGAACCCCGCCGAGGAGGCGTCGCCCCGCGCCAAGGCCAACCTGCTGGCGGCGGTGCTGGCGGGGGGGCTCGACGCGAAGGCGCTCTCCTCCGACGCCCTCCGGACGATCGCCGACACGTGCTTCAACTGCCACCAGTGCCGCAGCGAATGCTCAGCGGGCGTCGATATCCCGGCGCTCGTGATGGAGTTGAAGGGCGCGCACTATGCCGCCAACAGCACGCCGCTGGCTGCCTGGCTCCTGTCGCGGGTGGACCGCCTCTCCGCCATCGGCGGCGCCATGGGCCCCGCGGCGAACTGGGCCCTGGCCAATCCCCAGGCCCGCTGGATCCTGGAGAAGACGGTGGGCATCGCCAAGGGGCGGAAGCTGCCGCCGTTCAGCGGCAACCGGTTCCTGCGCTGGGCGACGCGGCGCGGCCTCACCCGCCCGTCGCGGCGGAGCGGGCCGCGGGTGCTTTACTTCCTCGACACCTATGCGCGGCGGCACGACCCGCTTCTCGCACAGGCGTTCGTGGCGGTGCTCGAGCGGAACGGCATCGGCGTGTTCGTCGATCCGCGGCAGGTGGCGGCCGGCATGCCGCTGGTCTCCGAAGGAGACGTCGACGCGGCCCGACGCCGCGCGCGGACGAACATGCGGGTGCTGGCCGAGGCCGTCCGCCTCGGCTACCGGATCGTCTGCACGGAGCCGTCCGCCGTCACCTGCCTGACGCACGACTATCCGCTGCTGCTCGAGGACGACGACATGTCCCGGGTCACCGCCGCGACGTGCGATGCGATGACGTTTCTCTGGGAACTCCACCGCGAGGGGAAGCTGCGGCTCGACTTCAAGCCCATCGGGGCGAACATCCTCTACCACGCGCCCTGCCACGTCCGCTCCGGCGGCGGCCCCGTGCCCGCGGAGCACGTGCTCCGGCTGATCCCGGGGCTGGCCGTGCAGGCGGCCGCACGGGGCTGCTCGGGAATGGCGGGGACGTTCGGGCTTTCCCGGGAGCACTACCGCACCAGCCTGCGGGTGGGGCTGGGGCTGGTTTCCGCCATGCGGGGCGGCGGGATCGAGGCGGGCGCTACCGAGTGCAGCGCCTGCCGGATACAAATGGAGCAGGGCACGACCAAGCCGGCGGTGCATCCGGTGAAGCTTCTGGCCAAGGCCTACGGGCTGCTCGAAGGCCAGGCACCGCATGGGTTGGACGGGCTGCTGACTGCCGCGAGCGGCAGGCTGACGACGACGTGATTCCCGACGGCCCCCTTCGCACGGACCTTCCACCACCATGCAACATGACCGATCAGCAGCCGACGGCGCGCGGCGCGGCGACCGACACCCCGACGGCTGGTCGCGCGACGCGAGCCCGGACACGATTCGCGTGGCGCTCTTCGCCGGCATGGCCGACCTGGCCGGCGTGCGGGCCGTGAGCCTCCCCTGGCGCGGCGGCACCGTCGCCGACCTGCGGCGGTCGTTGGCCGCCGCCTACCCGGCCCTCGGGCCGCTTCTCGATCGCAGCGCCGTCGCCGTGGGCGCGGCCTATGTCCGTGACGACGCGGCCGTGACGTCGGCTGCCGACGTGGCGATCATTCCCCCGGTGAGTGGAGGCTGACGATGGATCGTACGGGTGATCACACCGGGGCCGGTGCCCGGGAATCGAAGGCGGGCGAGGAGGGCGCGCTCGTGCGCCGGCCGATCGATCCGCAGCGGCTGGTCGCGGCGGTGGCGCACGCGGAGAGCGGCGCGACCGTGCTCTTCGTGGGAACGGCACGCGGCCTGACCGACGGGGTGGCCACGCGCGGCCTCGAGTACGAGGCGCACGAGCCGATGGCCGGGCCCGCGCTCGAGCAGTTGTGCACCGCCGCCGTGGACCGGTTTTCGCTCGGCGCCTGCGCGGTCGAGCACCGGCTGGGCAGAATCGACGCGGGCGAGACCAGCGTCGCGATCGCCACCAGCGCGCCGCATCGGCGCGAGGCCTTTGCGGCGGCCGAGTGGTTGATGGAGCGGATCAAGCGGGACGTGCCGATCTGGAAGTGCGAGGAGCGGGCGGACGGCAGCCGCGAATGGATTCATCCGGAGCCGCCGCCGGAGCGGGCGGACGGGGGCCGGCGAAACGCGGCTCCACCCGCCCCACGGCGCGGCCGACGAGGCCGCTGACCGTGGCCGATCTCCTGGTCGATCGCTTCGGCCGCGTGCATACGGACCTGCGGATCAGCGTCACCGACCGCTGCCATCTGCGGTGCCCCTACTGCATGCCGCTGGAGACGGCCTTTCGGCCGAGCGGGGACCTGCTCACCTTCG
>JBEIQP010000090.1:0-10791 GCA_040376455.1 Planctomycetaceae bacterium
GAAGCCGTACACGCCGACGCACGACCGCCGGCCGCGGCCCACGACCCGCGCGCATTCGATGGCTTCGCGGGTATCGACGAGCCACTCCTGCTCGGTGGGCTGCAAGGCCGCCTCGGTCGGGTGCGGGGCGGCCGCCTCGGCCACCCGCGGCTGCCGGAAGAGGTGCTGCATGCCGGCGGCCACCGCCAGGCTGAGTTGCGTGCCGCTCCCGAGCCCCACGTGGCTGCGGGGGGCGGAAACCACCTCGATCGCACAGGCCGCGTCGCCGAGATTCCATCCCCGGGCGCAGGCTCGCGCGAACTCGATCGCCCGCTCGCCGAGCGTGCCGCGGGCCTCGAATCGCATCGCCCTTCGCAGCCGCACCTGCACGCCCGGCCGATCGACCATCACACCCACGCCGCCGAACGCTCGCGCCCCCGGCACGCCGAACGACATCATGCCGAGATGGAGGCGGGCTGGCGTGCGGACTTCAACGGCCGAGGTCATGGTCGTGCATGGAAAGGATGGGGCGGACGGCGATGCCACAGCATAGCGAATCGCCCCGGCTTTCAGAGGGCGGCCGCGACCGACTCGCGCAGGATCGCGAACGCCGCATGCTCCCGCGTTCCCCCCGTCTTCTCGACGAGCGTCGCCAGATCGTCGAGCCTGCGGCCCGCCTCCTCGGCGCCGAGGAGGTGGAGCCGCGACACGACGACCGCCGCCTCGACGACGGCATGCGCCGCCCGATTGAACCCGACGAACGGGCGGCCGGCATGCTCCCGCACGACGACCGCCTCGAGCCGCGCCCGCTCCTGCGACGCGTCGGCGGCCGCGACCCGAAACTCGTAGGCCCGGCAGGCATCCGCGAGCACCCAGCCTCGAACGCACTCGGCGGGCCGGGCCGCGGGCGGTGCGTCGAGCCGGCCGGCCACGACCCTCGCGAGAACGAGCACGTCGTCGGTGAGATGAAAGACCCCCTCCGGGATCCGCGCGAGGTTCGCGGCGGTCTGGCTGGTGCCGAACGGCTTGAGCACCAGCCGCGTCAGCGCGCCGGCCTGCCGCTCCCGCTCGTCCACCCAGGGCCCCATCGCCGCCACGTGCAGGCCGCCATCCGGGCCGAGGGTGGTCACCAGTCCTTCGAGGATCATGCCGCGAGTCTCCTGCGGAGCCGGCCTGTTCCGCAACCGGAGCCGGTTCGTCGTTCACGGGGCTGCCGGTCTCGGCGGGCAACGCCCCGGCATCCAATGATAAACTGACGGCTCGCATCGCTCCCCCACCCCCTCGTTCACCGCCGTGACCGCCGCGCGTCCCCGCATCCACTTCGTCACGGGCCGACTTGCCGAGCACTCGCTCCGGCAGGTCATCGAACGGCTGGCGCCGCGCGTGGGCTTCGACTGGACCATCCAGGTGATGAACATCACCGTCGCGGCGCTGATGACCACCCCGTGGATCGCCCGGCGCCTGGAGGTTCCGCCGGGCACCACCCGCGTGATCGTGCCGGGCGGCTGCCAGGGGCCCCTCGAAGCCTTCGCGGAGGCGACGGCCCTGCCGGTCGATCGCGGCCCCGAGGACCTGCGGCGGCTCGACGAGTTCTTCGGCCAGCAGTCCCGCGACCTCTCCGACTACGGCCGCCACGACATCGAGATCATCGCCGAGATCAACCATGCGCCCCGGCTCGATCCGGGGGCGCTGCTCGACGCGGCCCGGCGGCTCGCCGCCGACGGCGCCGACCGAATCGACGTGGGCTGCGATCCCGGCAGCGTCTGGGCGGGCGTGGGCGACGCGGTGCGGATGCTGGTCGCCGAAGGGTTTCGGGTGTCGATCGACAGCTTCGAGCCCCGGGAGATCGCCGCCGCGACGCGGGCCGGCGCCAGCCTCGTGCTCTCGGTCAACTCGACCAACGTCGCCGCCGCCGCCGACTGGGGCTGCGAGGTGGTGGCGGTGCCCGACGTGCCGGCGACCCTCGAGGGCTTCGACGACACGATCGCACGGCTCCGGGCCGAGGGCGTGCCCTGTCGTCTCGATCCCGTGCTCGAGCCGATCGGCTTCGGCTTCGCGGAAAGCCTCGGCCGCTATCTCGACGTGCGCCGCCGCCACCCCGACGCCGAGATCATGATGGGCATCGGCAACCTGACCGAACTCACCGACGTCGATTCTGCCGGGGTCAACACGCTGCTCATCGGCTTCTGCCAGGAGCTCGGCATCCGCTCGGTGCTCACGACGCAGGTGATCCACTGGGCGGCGAGCAGCGTGCGGGAGTGCAGCCTCGCACGGGCCCTAGCCTGGCACGCCGTCACGCACCGCACGCTCCCCAAGCACGTCGAGCCGCGGCTCGTCACGCTCCGCTCGGGAAAGCCGCAGGAGCACGGGCAGGCGGTGCTCGAGGGGCTCGCGGCGGCGATCCGCGACCCGAATTTCCGGATCTTCGCCGAGCGCGGCGAGATTCATCTCGTGGGCGCGGGCCTGCACCTGCAATCCCGCGATCCCTTCGCGCTCTTCAAGCAGATGCTGGCCGCCGGACGGACCGATGTCGATCCCAGCCATGCCTTCTACCTCGGCTACGAGATGGCGAAGGCGGCCACGGCGCTGACGCTGGGCAAGGACTACCGGCAGGACCAGGCTCTCGACTGGGGCCATCTCACCCGGCCGGAGATCGCCCACGGCCCATCCCGCGCCGCCGCCGCCGCGGCCGCGGCCGCCACCGCGCGGACATGACCGAGCCACCGCCCCGCACCCGCGTCCACCCCGCTCTCATCTCCCCCATGCCACGCTCCGAGCCGCATCCCGCGACGCCACCAGACGCCCATCCCTGGGTCGCGCGCCGCTGGTTCACGGCGTCGGGGGCGGTCGTCGCGGAGGCCGCGGCCGGCGTCGATCCGCCGACCGTCTTCACCCGGCTCGCGGCGGGGCGACACGTGCTCTTTCTGGATAGCGCGCTTGCTGATGCCGGCACCGGAACCGCGCCGGCCGCTGCCCCCCTGCTCGGCCGGTATTCGTTCGTGGCCGTCGATCCGATCCACTCCGCGACCGTCGCCTGCGGCGGCGACGCCACGCGCGACGCCCGCGGGCTCGAGGAGGCGTTGGCGGGGATCCGCGGCGTGCTCGGCGATCTGGCCTGCCCCACGATCCCGGGGCTGCCGCCGTTTCAGGGGGGCGTGGCCGGGTTCGCGGCCTACGAGTGCGGGCTCCTGCGGCTGGGCCTGCCGCTGGTCGCCGGCGGCCTGCCGGACGTGCCGCTCCTGTCGCTCCACGTCTACGACGTGGTCTTCGCGTATGACCACGCGGTCGAACGCGGCTGGTTCATCTCGCAGGGCGTGCCGGCGCGGGGGCCCGCAGCCAGGAGGCTCCGCGCCGCCGAACGCCTCGATTCCCTGCTGACGGCGGCCGCCGCGCCGCAGCCGGCGGCACCGGCCCCGGCCGCCGTGTCGGCCCCGCTGCCCGCCGTCGCCGCGCATCCGCTCCCGGGGCATCCGGCGGTCCACTCCACCCACTCGCGCGAGGCTTATCTCGACATGGTCCGCGCCGGCATCGAGCTGGTCCGCGCCGGCGACATCTTCCAGGTCAATCTCGCCCAACGGTTCGCCGTGGCGGCGCGCATCGACCCGCTGGCCCTCTACGCGTGCGCCCGCCGCACGAACCCCGCGCCCTTCGCCGGCTACTTCGACGCGGGCACCGCCACGATCGCGAGCATGTCGCCGGAGCGGTTCCTGCAGGTGACCGGCGGCGTCGTGCGGACGCATCCGATCAAGGGCACCCGCCGCGTCATCGCCAGCCCCGAGGCCGATCTCTACGCGGGAGACGACCTCGGGGCCAGCGCGAAGGACCGGGCCGAGAACGTGATGATCGTGGACCTGGTCCGCAACGATCTGGCCCGAACCTGCACCCCGGCGAGCGTCCGCGTCGAGGCGCTCTGCCGACTGGAACGCTACCGCTACGTGCAGCACCTCGTGTCGGTCGTCGCGGGCCGGCTGCGGCCCGGACGCGGCGCCCTCGATGCGTTCGAAGCGGCGATCCCGGGCGGCAGCGTGACCGGCGCGCCCAAGCACCGCGCCTGCGAGATCATCGCGGCGCTCGAGGGCTTCGCCCGCGGCGCCTACTGCGGCTCGCTCGGCTACGTGGGCTTCGACGGGTCGGCCGATTTCAACCTCCTGATCCGCACCTTCGTCGTCGGCCCCGACGGTCTCACGTTCGCGGCGGGCGGCGGCATCACCGCCGCGAGCGATCCCGCCGCGGAGCACGCCGAATCGCTCCACAAGGCCGAGGGCATGCTCCGCGTCCTTGAATCGCTTGGCATTGCGGGCCCGCCGCGGCCGGCCGCGGCGGCCTTCCCCACGGAGGGCCGCACATGATCGTCGTGCTCGACAATCGCGACAGTTTCGTCTTCAACCTCGCGCGGCACTTCGCGCTCTTGGGCGCCGAGGCGGTGGTCGTGCCGAGTCACGCCACGACCGTGGCCGATCTCCGCCGGCTCGCCCCGCGGGCGGTCGTGATCTCTCCGGGGCCCTGCACGCCAGCCGAGGCGGGCTGCTCGATCGACGCGGTCCGGGCGTTTCGCGGCGCCGTGCCGGTGCTGGGCGTCTGCCTCGGCCACCAGGCGATCGCCGCTGCGCTCGGCGGGCGGATCGTGAGGGCCCGCGAGCCCGTGCACGGCCGGACGAGCGGCGTGCACCACGACGGCGTGAATCTGTTTGCCGGCATACCGAGCCCGATGATCGCCTGCCGCTACCACTCGCTCGTCGTCGAAGCCGAATCGCTGCCGGAGGGCCTGGCGGTGACCGCACGCGACGCCGAGGGCACGATCATGGCGATCGCGGACGAACGGCACGGCCTCTACGGCGTGCAGTTCCACCCTGAGTCGATCCTCACCCGGCACGGCTACCGCCTGCTGGCCAATTTTCTGACGCGGGCGGGCGTGCCCCACCTCGGCTCGCTGGCCGCGATCCTCGACGACGACGTCGCCCGACAGGCCGGCGACACCGCCGCGCACGACGAGCAGCAAGACCACCGCGTCGTCACGTTCTGACCCTCGCGGCCTCACGAATCCTGCGCCGCGAGTGCCCATTCATTGAACACCCGCTGCCCGGATTGCGCGCCGCGCAGGCCCTTTCTCGTCGGCCGAACAGCCGTCGCTGCATGATCCGCCGCCGCCTCGGCGATCCTCGAATCCGGCCCGGTTCCCGGGCGAAACGACGATTCACCACCGATCGCCTCCTCGCCGGTTCAGTTTTTCCTGAAACCACGATCCGGTTTGGCACGCACCTTGCTCCTTCTTTTCGCCATCGAAGCCAAGACCTCCGGATGGCTTCGAGACTCCAAGCCAGAAGGGTGCTCCGTGGCTTGGGCGAGCGATCCGCCTTCGCTCGTCCAAGCCCGGACATCTGGCTGCACGCGTCTCAAGCCATCCATGGCCTTGAGACGCTTGGTCGATCGGAGGGAACGCCAAGGGTTCCCTCGATCGACGAGCATCGCCTCCTGCGATGCCTTTCCCTTCGGTCTTTCTCCGCGAGGGGTTGTCCGTGCCATCGAGCCGGCCTTGCTGGCAAGCGAAGCCAGGGATGGCGAAGCGCAGACAGCACGGAGAGAGCGCAGGCCCGGAAGGCCGAAGCGAACGTCCGTGCGAGATGGCATGGACAACCCCGGCCCACAACCCGACAGCCATCGCCTCCCGCGATGCCCCGCGCGTCTCAACCCGTTCACGCTGTTTCCACGCTCACCTAGTCAAGACCATGCGTGGGGTGCAGGCTAGGTGGCATGAATGACGCCCACCATGCCAGCGACCTCCCCGAGCACGACCCTGCCGAGGCCACCCGATGGTTCAACCAGTGGCACGTCTACCGGTCGATCGTCGATCGCGACTGGATGTGCCACCGCGGCATCTTCACCGCCATCAAACAGTGGGTGCTTCTGCGACACCCCGGGCCGTTCACCCTGCTGGACCTGGGGTGCGGTGACGCATCCTTCATCAACCGCACCTTCGCGGACACCGCCCTCTGGGCATACACGGGCATCGACGCTTCGCAGACGGCGATCGCCAAGGCCCGCGCCGAGTTGGCGAACGCCCGGTTTCAGGTGCGACTGGTGGAAGCCGACCTGCTGGCCTTCCTGCGGGGCCACGCGGGCGGTGACCGTGAAGCCTTCGACGTCATGCTGACGAGCTTTGCAGTCCATCATCTGCCGACCCCGGAGAAAGGGGAATTCTTCCGGCAGGCCGTCCCGAGGCTGGCTCCCGGGGGCACGCTGCTGTACGGCGACATCTTCAGGCGCGCGGGCGAAACCCGGGAACAGTATCTGGACGCCTACGTGTCCATGATGCGAAACGAGTGGCAGGGCCTGGCTCCGGAAGACCTCACGAGCACCTGCGAGCACGTCACGCAGCGAGACTTTCCCGAGCGCGTCGAGACGGTCCGGGAGATGGCCCGCGAGGCTGGTTTCCGCCACGAGCCGCAGGAATTGTTTTCCGACGCGACGGGCTTTTACCGGCTCTTGGCGTTCAGAAAAGAGCCGGGGTAAGGCACCCAGCATGGGCTGCCTCAGCCGGTGTGCCCGAACGCCGGACCTCACGGCAGGCCAGTGCGTCCCGCACGCCGTTCAGCGGGCCAGGCGGAGCCCGATGTCGTCGCAGTCGTCCCCGGTCACGGTGCCGGCCGGCGGCGGGCCGCCGTCGTCCTCGCCGTCGGGACCGACCGAGTACACGAGCCAGCCGTCGGCGCCGGTCTTCACCCGCAGCCCACCGGCCGTCACGAACGGATCGCGGGGCACTGCCGGCAGGCGTTCGGGCACGATCGCGTCGGACGAATCGGGGAGCTCGCCACGGGCCAGCCGCGCCCGCGTGGCCGCCAGCAACACCTCCGCCGCCCGGTGCCGGGCCGCGGCCGCAGCGACGAGTTGCCGATAGGCGTTCATGGAGGATCGGTAGGTACGCAGATCCGCCGGCAGCAAAAAGCAGCGCACCAGCATTCCCACCGGTTCCGCCCCGGTCGATCCCGGCACGTCCCCGCCCTCGAACGCGGCCGTGTCGGTCAGGGCCGCGAACGTCGCGAGCCCCATCGCCTCCTCGCCGAGGAAGGGTCGTTGCAACGACGGTGTCGAGCGAACCACGTCGCTGAGAGCCGGGTCGTCGAGCGCCGCCGCATCGGTCTTCGTGACGGCCGGCAGCACCGCGGCCAGCGTTTCCAAGGCGAGGCCGTCGGTCGCGACGGCCACGAACCCCGCAACGAGCGTCGGCTCGGCTGCCACGTGTGCCGCGATGCGGTGCATCCGCACGACGTCTGCCAGGGCCGCGCGGACGTCGCCTGTGGCCGCCTCCCGCCGCGCCGCCAGCGCGAGCAGGCGGACCGCCTTGCGCAGCGCCCCCTCCTCGGGCAGCAACGCATCGACCGAGGGCCGCGACCAGTCGCGGACGAACCGGCATCCGGGCCGGTCGGCCGCCCGACGGACGATGTCGAGCGTCGTGCCGTGCCGCAGGAGCAGGTCGGCCACCGCGGCGCTCGATGCGTCCGCCGTCGCCGGCATCGCCGCGTCGCCGTCGAGCGCGGCGTCGGCCTCCACGAGTTCGAACGCCTGCCGGTAGAGCGGCGCCGCGTCGTCGTCGGCCGACACCGCGGGAGGCATGACCGACTGCATCATCGCCGCTGATTCGGCCCGTGCGACGCGGGCCTCCGCCACGACGGCGTTGTCGATGAACAGCAGCGTGCCCGCCGCGACCGCGGTGGCGAGCACGAACATCGCCGTCAGGCCGACCAGCGGCCAGGCCCGCGCGGCCGCCGCTCCCGCGCGGCCGAGCCCGCCCCGAACGATCCAGATGCCGCCGACGGCCGCGGCGATCGCCGCCGTGACGGTCGGGGCGAACCAATTCGTCGCCAGCCGGACCGCGAACGCCAACCGTGCCGTCACGAGCACCCACGGCAGCAGCGCCACCACCGGCACGGCCACGGCGGCCACGACCAGAAGCCGCCGAACCCAGCCGGGCTGCACGCGGGCCGCGGCGGCCGTGCAGGCGGCCGACCAGAGCAGACACGCCGCGACGACGGCGAGGTAGAAGCACAGGTGTCCCATCGGGCATTCTCCTTCGGTCGGTCAGGCGGGACGCCAGCCGCCGTTGATGTTCACGATCTGTCCCGTCACGAACGCGGCCTGCGGCGAGACCAGCCAGTGGACGGCCGCGGCGATGTCCTCGGGCTCGCCCCAGCGTCCCAGCACGCTCTCGCGGACGGCCCGCCGCTGCCAGGCCTCGCTCGCCCCCGCGCCCCAGGCCGTGCGAACCCACCCCGGCGCCACGCAGTTCACGCGCACCTTCGGCGCCAGCGACTTGGCGAGGCTCTTCGTGAAGGCCATCACGGCCCCCTTCGTGGCCGCGAAGAGCTCCCCGCTGTCGCCCTCCATGCCGGTCGCCGCCTGATCCCAACCGATCGTCACGATCGCGCCCCCCTCGCGGTCGCGCATCCAGCGGCCGAAGGCCCGGCTCAGGAGCATCGTGCCCCGGACGTCCACCTGGAGCAGTTCGGCGAGCTTCCGCTCGAAGCCCCACTGCGCCGGCTCACCCGTGAGCACGTCGGCCCCGGCCACCATCACGAACGTGTCGATCTTCGGCAGCGCCGCCGTCACGTCGGCCACGAGCGACTCGCAGCCGTTCGGGTCGGACAGGTTCGCCAGGAACGTGCCGGCGTGTTTCCCTTCGGCGGCGAGCAGGCCCGCCACCTCCTCCGCTCCCGCCCGCGTCCGGCCGTGCACGGCGACGCGGGCTCCGGCCCGCGCGAGTTCGAGGGCGACGGCCCGCCCGATGCCACGGCTCGATCCGGTCACCAACGCCGTGCGTCCCGCCAGATCGTTCATGCCGGTCCCGGATTCGAGGATGGCCCGGCTGCAGCCGCCGGGCGTCGCGCCCCGAGTGTACCCTGCGCGGGCGCGGCGGCGGCCGATCGGCCGCGCGGCGGCGGCACGCCGCCGGTCAGCGCAGCGGCAATTCGAAGCAGGCCGCCTCTTCCGCGTTGCGGACGAGCAGGCGGTTGCCGGTGAGGCAGGGGTTGTTCCAGGTCTGGCCCGTGAGCGCCGCCAACCGGCCGCGTTCCAGCCGCTTCTCGGGCGTGCAATCGAGCGCCACCACCTCCCCCGTCTCCGCCTGCACGAGCAGCAGATCCCGGACCCGCAGCACCTGCCCCTGCCCGTAGCGGCCCCCCTTCCACATCCGCTTGCCATCGGCGACGCGGACGCATTCCAAGATCCCGTCCGACAGGCCGTAGGCGTGGCCGTCGTGGATGACCACGTTGGTGAATTTCGTTTTCAGCATGCCGGGCTGCGACCAGACCGGGCGAAACCCGACGCGGCCGTCACTCCCCGCCAGCGGCGTCGCCTCGAACACCGCCGCCCCCACGCCATAGCCCTTCGACATGAAGATCCGATCGCCGTCGAGCAGGTGCGGCTGCGAGCAGGTGGCGTCGGAGTTGGAATGGCCCGGCCAGTCGAACCTCCAGACGTCGCGGCCGGTGTCGGGGTCGTAGGCCGCGACGCTCGCCTCGTTGACCGCGATCACGACCTCGCGACCGGCGAACGACACGAGCATCGGGGTGACGTAACTGATCTGCTCGTCGCCCGCCGTCCACCGCCGCGCGCCCGTCGTGCGGTCGTAGGCCGCCAGCGAGATGGCGCCGCCCCCCGCCTGCAGCGGCCCGCCCCCGGGCACGATGACGAGCGATCCGGTCACGAGCGGCGAGCCCGAGCGGCCCCAGGCCACCGCCGCGGCATGACCCGCCGTGTCGATGCCGAGGTCGTCGAGCACGTTCGTGCGCCACAGCACCGTGCCCGTCGAGCCCTCGATCGCGTGCAGCCAACCGGTGGCGCCGGTCGCATAGACGACGCCTGAGTCGATCGTGGGCGTGGACCGCGGCCCGATGCCGCCGAGCACCGTCTCGTGGCGGCCGCGAACCGGCACCGCCCACTCCGGCTCGCCGGTCGCCACGGCGTGGCACGACACGATCTCCTCGTCGCCCCGCTGCTCGAGCGTCACCGCGTGGCCGTCGCCGACGGCGAACGCGCTCCAGCCCGCGCCGATCGGCCGCCGCCAGAGCTGCCGCGGGGGCCGTGCCTCCCAGTCGGAGGCGAGCGCCGGAGCCTCGATCGCGCCGGAGCCGGCGGGCCCGAGGAAGCGGGGAAAATCCACGGGCGTCGCCGACCATGCCGGCCGCGCGGTGGCCGCTGCGGCGTCGCCCTTGCCATCGATGGCCGCCGCGGCCGCCTGCGGCAGCAGCCGGTCGCGCGACGGGCTCCAGCGAAAGACGATCTCCGGAACGAGGTCTCCCGAAACCCGCTCGATGCGAAAGAGGGCACAGGCCGCCGCCACGGTGGCCAAAAGGCCCCAGCCCACGGTTCGCTTCACGCTCCGGGCATGGCCGCTTTCCCGCAGGAACCAGACGAGCACCGCCATCAGCGCCGAGAAGGCGAGGATCAGCGTGATGATGTTCCGCACCGCCTGATCGACGATGCTGCCCACCACGGGCTCGAGCAGCCCCGCGCGGACCAGGCCGATCGCCGCCACGAGCGAGAGGAACGTGATCACCACCCGGCGGGGCGGCCAGAGGGGTGGCGACACGCCGGCGGCCCGAGCCGCCCCCGACCGCTCGCCGCCAACGCCGTGCCGTTCGTTCGTAGTCGCCATGGTCTTCGTGGGGGTGGTCGCCGGGCGCATGACACACTTCGTTCTGTAGCAGTCTAGCCGACTGTGGAACAAGTCTGCCCGAGCAGGATGCGAAGGCCATCGACCCAGGAAACCCTCGGCGTTTCCTGCGGTCGATCAAGTGGAAAAAGGGCAGGGATGAC
>JBEIQP010000195.1:0-3406 GCA_040376455.1 Planctomycetaceae bacterium
CTTCGGCGTGCTGGCGAACCGAGCAGGTGTTGTAGAAGACCGCGTCGGCCGCATCGGCAGCCGGGGCCATCTCCCAGCCCTGCCGGCGGAGCGCGGCCACCACGAGCTCGCTGTCGAGCACGTTCATCTGGCAGCCGACCGTCTCGATCCAAAGCCGTTTCGTCATGCCGCGGATTCTACTACGGCCCCCTTTCTTCTTCGTAGCACAGGTTTTCAACCTGTGTTTTCCCGCCACCCGCTTCGGGGCTGCCCGTGCCCGTCGCCTTGCCCCACGCCTCACGGCGTTGGGCTTGTACGGCAGCTGCACAAGCCGTTGCCCGCGTCACCCCAGCATCGCGCCGGGCAGAAGCGGACTGCCCCGGAGATAGTCGGCTGTCGGCATGCCGCGGCGGCCCTCGGGAACAACCTGCGTGATCGCGAGCGCCGTCCCGCCGCCGCAGGCCACCACGATCCGACCGCCCGACGTGTCGAGCACCGAGCCCGGCGCGGCTGCGGCGGTCTCCGGATGCGCCGCCACCTCGACGTCCTCGAGCACGAGCCGCTGCCGCTGGCCGTCGCCGCGCGTAAAGAATGTTGTCAGCCGCGGCCACGGCTCCAGCGCCCGCCGCAGCCGTTCGATCGTCGTCGCAGGCAGCGACCAGTCAACGATGCCGTCCTGCTTCGAGAGGCGGGCCGCACGCGTGGCCGTCGCGGCGTCCTGCGGAATGCCAATGCCCGCCACCGTGCCGGTCGCGGCCACCGCAGCCTGCATCCGCTCGACCGCGTCGATGACGGCTCCTGCACCAAGTTCGGCCAGGCGGGGCTCGAGTTCCGCCGCCGTCTCTCGAGGCCCCACCGGTGTCGAGCGGGCCACGATCACATTGCCCGCGTCGAGCGCCGGCGTCATGTGGATCACGCTCACGCCGCTCACGGCGTCACCCTCGCGGATCGCCCACTGCACCGGCGCCGCGCCGCGGTGCCGCGGCAGCAGCGAGCCGTGGAGGTTGATCCCGCCAAGCGGCGGCACGCCCAGCAGGTCGCGGGAGAGGATCTGCCCGTAGTCGCAGACCACAAACAGGTCGGGCCGCAGGGCGGCAAGCATCGTGACGGCCGCCGGTTCGTTGACTTTCTCCGGGTCGAGGATGCCGATCCCGGCGGCGGTCGCCGCTTGTCGCATCGGGTTCGCCGGCGGCTTCCGGCCAGGCGGGGCATGGTCGGGCCGCGTGACCACCGCCACGAGCTCGTGCGGCGACTCCACAAGCGCGCGAAACATCGGCACCGCGAACGGCCCCGTGCCCATCACGACGATGCGTAGCGGTGTCACCGGTGCGACCCCACGAAGGAATCCCAGGGCGTCAGCAGCGGGCCGCCTCGAGGCGATCAAGTTCAGCGAGCAACATCTCGTTGACGGGCGTCTCGCCCCGCGACTGCTTGCCGAAAAAGACCTCGCGGAATGTTTCGAGTTCACGCCGCACCTCGAGCGCGGCCGCTTCGGGCAGCCGGTCGGTGAACAGGCGGCCCTCGAGATGATCGAACTCGTGCTGCACGACCCGCGAAAGCAGGCCGTCGAGGTCCATGCGGATCGGCTCACCCTCGAGCGAGAACGCGTCGACCACGATCTTTTGAGGACGGCGGACGTCCATCCTCACGCCCGGCAGCGATAGGCAGCCCTCTTCCTGCACGGCCGTGCCCCGCGGCCGAGAGAGCACCGGATTGATGAAGACGTGCTCCTCTCCGTCGCCACGACGGCCCGAGCAGTTAACGACGAACAGCCGGTAGGGAAGCGCCACCTGAGGAGCGGCCAGGCCGATGCCCTGCGCCTCGTACATGATGTCGAACATCCGCGCCGCGGCATCGCGGAGGCCCGCGTCGAGGCGGGTGACGGGGCTGGCCCGCCGCAGCAGGGCCGGATGCGGATACTCGACCAGCGCAAGCGGGCCGATGGCGGCAGGGTTGGCGACGTGGGCGGAATCCATCAAAAATTCACTTGGATGGCGGACGGGACCTGATCTGAAATCATACCGACCTCGCCGGCACGGTACGATGTCGGCATGCCCGACACGGCTGAATCCGGCGGTTCCCCTGCGGCCACGGCCAGTGTGCCGTGGTTCGCGCCGACGGTCTTTCTCGCGACAGCATTCGGCGTGGGGCGAGTCCCGTTCGCCCCCGGCACATTCGGCGCCATGCTCGGGCTGCCACTGGCGCTTGCGATCGGCTGGCTGTCCGAGCGGTTCGCCGCGGGCGAGCCGGTCATGACACACTTCGTCGAGGTCGGACTCGTGGTGGGCCTCTGCCTTGCCGGCATACCCATCTGCTCGCGAGCCGCCGCCCTGATGGGCCGCAAGGATCCCGGGGCAATCGTGCTCGACGAGGTGGCCAGCATGCCGCTGGCGCTGCTCCTCGTGCCACTGGCGGACCGCACGCCCCAACTCCTCGCGGTCGCCTTCGTGATCCTACGAATCTTCGACATCGGCAAGCCCTTCCCCTGCCGGCAGTTGGAGCGGCTTCCCACGGGGCTCGGAATCATGGCAGACGATTGGGGGGCCGCGGCATGGACGGCCGTATGCCTGGCGATCGCCCGTTGGCAGCACTGGATCTGAACCTGACGCCGCCGGGCCCGGCGGATGACGGCGGCATGCGCATCCTCCTCGTCGATCACGGCTGCTGCGATCCCCCGCATACGCGGATCCATGCGCTCCGCAAGTCGCTCGACTCGTCCGGTTGCACCGTCGCGGTCTGCGGCCCCTCCACGGTCAACGCCTTCGAGGAGCAGCCTCCCGGGATGCACGGCATCCACCTGCACGACGTCGCCGCGGCATCCCGCGAGTTCCTGGCGGCCGTCCGCGAAGGGAGCCCTGTGGCCTTCCTCCGAGCGACCGCCCACGTGCCGTCGCGGGTGATTGGGCTCGCCCGTGAAACCGCGCGGCAGATGGTGGCTGAGGCGGCTGACGCGATCTTCCCCGACGCCATCTTCGTGCTTCACGCCGGGATCCTTGCCGACCTCGCTGTGGAGACGGGGGCGCCCGTGGTGGTGCATGTGTCGGCGGCCGACCTTGAGGCCGCCGCGGACCGCCCGTCGCTCAAGCGGCTCGTGCTCGGGGCTCTTGGGTCGAGCGACCGCATCGTGGCGGCCGACGAGGCCGTCGCCGCCACGCTCGCGGAATGGCTCGGCGACGACGCCGAGATGCGGTCGCGCCTCGAGATCTGGCCGTTCGATGAGGCCGCCGCGCCGCGAGTCGCCGAGGCCTGTCGGCTGGCCCTCGCCCGTCGCCGCGGCGAGGCGTAGGTGCGGCCGGAGCCAGCGGGATGCCCGCGGCCTTACGGCCGGTCGGCTTCCTGTGCCTCGTACAAGCCCAACGCCGTGAGGCGTGGGGCGAACGATGCTGGAAGACGAGTGTCCGGCGAGGCGTAGGTGCAGGTTGGCAAC
>JBEIQP010000073.1:0-13387 GCA_040376455.1 Planctomycetaceae bacterium
CCTGCGCGGGCGTGGCGCCCAGCGCGCGAGCCCGCTGCCAGGCGGCCACCGCGAGCCGCCGCGCCGTTCGCGCCGAGCAATAACTCTCCTGGGGACCGCCGAGCAGCCGATCGATCGCGGGCCGTGCGTAGGGCACGAGCCCCTCGAGCATCACGCCGCTCGCGCCGGGCGTCGTGACGAGATGCGAAATCGCCTCCGCGCCTCCGCCCGTGGCCACGACCACCACGCGGGCGCCGGCGCGGTGGAGCGCGTCGATCAGGCCGCCCGGCTCGGGAAGCTGCCCGATGGATTCACGATCCGACATCGTCGCCTCGCTTGGGATGCCCTGCCGACGGCAGGCGGCTTGCCCGGCTCGCCGATCCTGCGCGGCTTGCCACGGTTCGCGTGTCGCTCCGGCCCTGGTCTGAAGCCCCGGCGGCCGCGCGACCGATCTTCTCCGCAGGGTTTCGTCCACGGCACGGGAACGCTCGAACCATGATAACGCTCCGCCACCCGAAGTTCGCGGCGCGGCCGCTGCTCGCCGCCTGCGCCGCTGCGCTTGTGGTCGCCTCGATCCAGGAAGCGGCGGCGGAGTCTCCCGATGCGGCGCGAGTCGGGCCGCCTCGGGTGCCGCGGCGGATCGTGCTGGTCGACGGCGACGTGGTCGGCGATCCCGGCTTCACGCCCCAATCGGCGGCCGACTCGCCGGCGACGACATCCGGGCCGTTCGATGCCGCGCGGGGCGATATCGGGGAGGACGACGATCTCTCCCGGGCCGAGCGCCGCCGCAGGCGCGCCGCGATGACCGGCGACGTGCCGACCGCCGATCCGCTCGCCGGCACGCCGAAGATCGATCCCGCCACCACGGGCGTGGACGCCGCGAAAATGCTCGCCACCATGCTGCCGCCGCGGAGCGACTCCCCCGTCGATTGGCATGCCCCCGTGGAGCCGCTCCATCACTGTGGCGAGCCGCGCGCGCTATCGCCCTGCGTGCCGCCGCCTCCGTGCCACCCGAGCCAGCCGCCGCAGCCGTTCGACCTCGTGGGCGATCCCGGCGCGGCCTCCTGCGGTCCGATCTACGACGGCCCCTGCGCGCCGCGGACCGGTCGCCATGAAGGCGGCTCCTTCTCCTGGCTGCATGCCCTGCACGATCGCTTGTTCGACCGGTTCTACGCCACGCGATGACCGCCCCGACGGCGGCCTGCCGTGCCCGCGGCGGCATCCGACGGCGGCAACTTGTTTCACCGACCGTCGCCCGCCACACTGATCGTCCACCGGCGAACGGTCCGCCGCGGCGAAGGAACGGCTGAATGCGTGCAGCGATCATCGGCATCGGGGCGATCGCACGGATGCACGCGCGAGCCCTGCGCGACATCCCGGGCGTCGAACTGGTCGCGGGCACCTGTCGCACCGAGGAGAAGGGCCGCAGTTTCGCCGCCTAGTTCGGCTGTGCGTGGCACGCCGACGCAGGCCGGATGCTCCGCCGCGAGAAGCCCGACTTCGTCACCGTCGCCACGCCCTCGGGTGCCCACCTGCCGGCGGTGCTCGCCGCGGCCCGGCGGGGTGTCCATGTGATCTGCGAGAAGCCGCTCGAGATCTCGCTGGCGCGGATCGACCGCATGATCGCCGCCTGCGACCGGGCCGGCGTCACGCTCGGGGCGATCTTCCCGCAGCGATTCAACCCGGTCGTCCGCGCGGTGCACGATGCGGCCGCCGCGGGCCGGTTCGGCCCGCTCGCGCTGGCGGCCAGCTACGTCCCCTGGTGGCGCGACGACGCCTACTATGGCCCCGGTCGCTGGCAGGGCACGCAGGCGCTCGACGGCGGCGGCGCCCTGATGAACCAGTCGATCCACGGCGTCGATGCCCTGCAATGGATCGCCGGCGCCACGATGCCCGGGCTGGCGGCGGGCGAGAATCCGGTCGAGAGCGTGGCGGCCATGACGGCCGTGCGGGCCCACGACGCCGAGCGGCTCGAGGTGGAGGACACCTGCGTCGGCATCCTGCGGTTCAAGAATGGCGCGCTCGGCCAGCTGCTCGCGGCCACGAGCCTGTTTCCGGGGCAGCTGCGGCGGTTCCTCTTCGGCGGCCGCGACGGCACGGCCGAAATCCTCGAGGAGCAGCTCGTCGCCTGGCGGTTTCGCTCCGAGGCCGACGACGACGCCGCGATCCGCGAACGCTTCGGCGGCACGAGCGGCACCTCCGGCGGCGCGGCCGATCCGATGGCCATCAACTACGCCTGCCACACCCGCAACTTCGAGGATTTCCTGGCCGCGATCCGAGCGGGACGCCGGCCGGCGCTCGACGGCGCCGAAGGCCGCAAGGCGGTGGCGATCATCGAGGCGTGCTATCGGTCGGCCCGCACCGGCCGGCCCGCCCGCGTGAAAGACCTGGCATGACCCCCGAGGATCCGGCATGAACGCTCCGCTGCGCTACGCGATCTGCAACGAGACCTTCGGCGACTGGCCGCTGGCGAAGGCGTGTGATTTCGCCGCCGCCTGCGGCTACGGCGGCATCGAGATCGCCCCGTTCACGCTCGCGCCGCTCGCCACCGACCTCTCGGCCGCGCAGCGCGGCGAGATCCGCCGCACGATCGCCCGGTCGGGCCTCGACTGCGTCGGGCTCCACTGGCTGCTCGCGAAGACCGAAGGCTTTCACGTCGCCCATCCCGACGCCGACGTGCGGCTCCGCACCTGCGACTATCTCGGCGAACTCGCCCGCCTCTGCCACGACCTCGGCGGCCGCGTGCTCGTCTTCGGCTCGCCCAAGCAGCGGAGCCTGATGCCGGGGGTGACGCCCGAGCAGGCGCTCGACCACCTCCACGAGGTCTTCTCCCGGCTGGTGCCGATGCTCGAGACCACCGACACGGTCGTGGCCCTGGAGCCGCTCTCGCCGGTCGAAACCGACGTGCTCACCACCGCCGCCGAGACCTGTCGGCTCATCGAGCGGATCGGCTCGCCCCACGTCCGCCTCCACCTCGACGTGAAGGCGATGGCCAGCGAGCCGGAGCCGATCCCGGAGATCATCCTGGCCAGCGCCCGCCATCTCGAGCACTTCCACGCCAACGATGTCACGCTCCAGGGCCCCGGATTCGGCGCGATCGACTTCGCGCCGATCTTCACCGCCCTCGACGAGGTGCGGTACGCCGGCTGGGTGAGCGTCGAGGTGTTCGACTATGCTCCGGGCCCCGAGCGGCTCGCGCGGGAGAGCATCGATTACATGCAACGCGTCGAGGCGGCGCTCGGCTGACGAGCCGGCCCGACGCCCGCACACCACCGGGGGAGCAGATCAGATGGCAGCCACGAAGCAGCACCACGCCGGGGCCGATGATGGACCGTGGTACCGCGACCTCACCCCCTACCACTGGTTCGTGTTCGTCGTCGCCTCGCTCGCCTGGCTGTTCGACTGCCTCGACCAGCAGCTCTTCATCCTCGCCCGCAACAAGGCGATGGAGTCGCTGATCCCGGCCGGCTTGGATCCAAAGCTCTACGGGAGCTACGCCACGAGCATCTTCGTGGCCGGCTGGGCCCTCGGCGGCCTGATCTTCGGGTCGCTCGGCGACCGCTTCGGCCGGGCGAAGATGCTCACGCTCACGGTGCTGATCTACTCGCTCTGCACCGGGCTCTCCGCCTTCTCGACGGGCTGGATCGACTTCGCGGCCTATCGCTTCCTCACGGGCCTCGGCGTGGGGGGCGTGTTCGGCCTCGCGGTGGCGCTCGTCGCCGACACGCTCCCCGACCGCTCCCGCGTCGGGGCTCTCGGCATGCTGCAGGCGTTGTCGGCGGTGGGCAACGTGGCGGCCGGCCTGATCAGCATGTTCATCGGCAGCCTCGAGGCCGCCGGCACGATCCCAAAGGGCACCGGTTGGAAGTTGATGTTTCTCGTCGGCGCCATTCCGGCCTTTCTCTGCGTGTTCATCCAGATGCGGCTCCAGGAGCCGGAGAAGTGGGTGCGGGCCCGGGCCGCGGGCCAGGCGGCGGGGGTGAAATTCGGCTCCTACGCGGCGTTGCTCGGCGACCGGCGGTGGCGCGGGCCCGCGCTGCTTGGCATGGTCCTCTGCGTGGCGGGCGTGATCGGCCTGTGGGGCATCGGCTTCTTCAGCCCCGAGCTCGTCGGCGACGTGATCAAGTCGTCGCTCGTGAAGGAGGGCGTGCCCGAGGCCGAGATCGCCGGCCGGCAGCAATACTGGATCGGCGTCAACTCGATCGTGCAGAACCTCGGAGCCTTCGTCGGCATGCTCCTGTTCACGCGGCTGGCGCAGGGCGTGGGCCGCAAGAAGGCGTTTGCCTTCGGCTACGTCGCGGCGCTCGTCGTCACGATCGCCTACTTCCAGCTGTTCAACGGCCGGGGCGACATCTGGATGAGCGCGATCATGGGCGGCTGCCAGCTCGCCCTGTTCGCCGGCTTCGCGATCTACCTCCCGGAACTCTTTCCGACCAGTCTGCGGAGCACCGGCACGAGCTTCTGCTACAACGTCGGCCGCTTCGTGGCCGCCACCGGCCCCTTCACCCTCGGCGCCCTGCAGTCCGCCCTCAAGGCCGGGGCCACCACCCCCGAGGCGAAGCTCGCCGCCTTCCGCAACGCCTGTTCCTACATGAGCGTGATCTTCCTGCTGGGGCTGGTGGCGCTCGTCTTCCTCCCCGAGACCAAGGGGCGTCCGCTGCCTGAGGACTGACTTTACGCCTGCGGGGCCATCCATGGCCCCCGCAGGCTTGGGCCGTCGCGGCGAACGCCAAGGGTTCGCCGGACGGCCGGGCGGTCGCACCTCCGGGCGACCGTGGCCGCAAGGACGCGGCCTTACGGAAGCCGGCGGAGGCCGGCCAAGCAAACCGCCTCGGAAAACTCGGAAAAGGACAGGCACAATCCGGGGAATCCGGGGGCCGGGAGGGGTTGCCCGTGTCCTCGAGCCGGCGTTGGCGGCAAGCGGAGACAGGATGTCGAAGCGCAGCCGGCATCGAGTGAGCGAAGGCCAGGAAGGCCGCGGCGAACGTCCGGCAAGAGGATACGGGCAACCCCTCCCCCCGCGGCGCGGCGCAATCGCGTGCAGGCGGCGACCGTGCGCGCTACAATCCAAGCCCCGCCGGGAGTCGGCGGGCGAGACAGCAATCGGATCCCTCCTGGAGACCATACGCCGATGCGTTGGGAAGGACGTCGTCAGAGTCAGAATGTCGAGGATCGGCGGAGCGCGGGCCAGCAGATGCTGGTGGGAGGCGGCCTGCTCACGTTGCTGTTCATGATCGTGATGATGTTTCTGGGCGCCGACCCGATGCAGATGCTCCAGATGGCGCCCGAGATGATGGCGCCGCAGCCGCAGCAGGCGCCGGCCGGCAAGCCCATCAACGACGAGATGGGCAAGTTCATCAAGACGATCACGGCCGACAACGAGGACGTCTGGACCGCCTTGTTCCCCAAGGTCTTCGGCAGGCGATATGCGCCGCCGCGGCTGGTGATGTTCACCGGCCAGGTGCGGAGCGCCTGCGGCATCGCCGACGCGGGCGCCGGCCCCTTCTATTGCCCGCTCGACAAGACCGTCTACATCGACCCGGTCTTCTACGAGCAGCTCAAGCGGCGATTCGGCGCGCCGGGCGACTTCGCCCAGGCCTACGTCATCGCCCACGAGATGGGCCACCACGTGCAAAACCAGCTGGGCATCAGCGACAAGGTGCAGTCGATGCGGCCCCGCCTCTCCGACCGCGACTACAACCGGCTCTCGGTCCGGATGGAACTGCAGGCCGACTTCCTCGCGGGAGTCTGGGCCCACCACATGGCCCGCTACGCCGGCATCCTCGACGAGGAAGACATCCGCGAGGCCGTCAACGCCGCGCAGGCGATCGGCGACGACCGGATCCAGAAGCAGGCGCAGGGCTACGTCGTGCCGGAGGCGTTCACGCACGGCTCGAGCGAGCAACGTGTCCGCTGGTTCCTCTACGGTCTCAAGACCGGCGATGCAAACCTGATGGACCGCGCGTTCGAGGTCGACAACCCTTGATCGACGGGCCGGAGACCACCCGGCCACACCCTCGGACACCGCCCCCGTCCCTCCACGTGCCGGCATGCGCATCCTCCTCACCGGCGCGACGGGCTACGTGGGCGGCTGCCTGCTGACTGAACTGCAGCGGCATGGCCACCGGATCCGTTGCCTCGCGCGGCGGCCGGAAAAGCTCGCGGGGCGGATCGGCCCCGACACGGAGGTGCTGGTCGGCGACGCCTCCGACCCCGAGGCGCTCGCGCGGGCCTGCGCGGACGTCGATGTCGCCTACTGGCTCGTGCACTCGATGGAGAGCGGCGTCGATTTCGAACGGGCCGACCGGCTCGCCGCCGACCGGTTCGCCGCGGCGGCCCGGGCCGCCGGCGTGAAGCGGGTGATCTACCTCGGCGGCCTCGGGGCCGACGACGACCGGCTCTCCGCGCATCTCCGCAGCCGCCACGAGGTGGGGGCGATCCTCCGGGCCGGCTGCCTCGACGTGATCGAGTTTCGGGCCTCGATCGTCATCGGCGCGGGGAGTTTCTCGTTCGACCTCGTCCGCACGCTCGTGGAGCGGCTCCCCGTGATGATCTGCCCGGCCTGGCTGGCCACGCCCACGCAGCCGATCGCGATCGGCGACGTCGTGGCCTATTTGGCGGCGGCGGTCGGCCTGCCGCCGGGGTCGCCGCGGATTTTCGAGATCGGCGGTCCGGACAGGGTCTCGTACGGCGCTATCATGCGGGAGTACGCCCGGCAGCGCGGCCTGACGCGGCTGATGATCCCGGTGCCGGTGCTCACGCCGCGGCTCTCGAGCCTGTGGCTGAAACTGGTGACGCCCCGATATTCGAAAGTGGGACGCAAGTTGATCGACGGACTGAAAAACCCGACCGTCGTCACGAGCGACGCCGCCCTCCGCGAATTCCCGATCCGGCCCCGCGACCTGCGGACCGCCGTCCGGGATGCGGTGCAGAACGACGACCGCGATTTCGCCGGCAAGCGCTGGGCCGACCTCGCCGACGTCGAGGATCTGCCGCGGCGCTACGGCGGCAAGTCGGAGGGCACGCGGCTCGTCGATCATCGGCATACGGTCGTCGCGGTGGCGCCCGAGCGGGCCTTCGCGGCGATCGAGCGGATCGGCGGGCCGCATGGCTGGTACGCCTTCGACTGGCTCTGGGCGGTGCGCGGCTGGATGGACCGCATGATCGGCGGCCCCGGCATGTCACGCGGCCGCCGCGATCCCGACCGGCTCCGCGCGGGCGACGTGCTCGACTGCTGGCTGGTGGAGGCGTGCGAGCCGCCGCGGCGGCTCCGGCTGGCGGCTGAAATGAAGCTCCCCGGCCGCGGCTGGCTGGAGTTCGAGGTGGTGCCCCGCGACGGCGACGTGACGATCCACCAGACCGCCGTGTTCGACCCGAAGGGGCTGGGCGGCCTGGCCTACTGGTATGCGATCTGGCCGCTGCACGAGCTGGTCTTCCGCCGGATGCTCGCCGGCATCGCCAGTCAGGCCGTCCGCGACGCCCGCGGGTGACGCCCGCCTACAGTGCCGCGGCGGGCCGCTGCGGGCAGCAGGCGCCGGCGGCGGAGCCCTCGATCTGGATCGTGGCGTGGGCCACGTGAAACGTGTCGCGGAGCAGCGCGGAAGCGGCGGCGAGCACGCGCTCGTTCGCCCCGCCGTCGGGCACGACGAGGTGGGCGGTCAGCGAGATCTCCGACGTGCTCGCCGCCCAGACGTGGAGGTCGTGCACGTCTGCCACGCCCGGAATCGCGGCGAGGGCCGCCGTGACCGCCGCCGGATCGATCCCGCGGGGCACGGCGTCGAGGGCCAGGTCGATGCTTTCCCGAAAGAGGCCCCACGTGCCGGCGATGATCGCCGCCGCGATCGCGATGCTGACGAGCGGATCGATCCAGCCGAGGCCCGTCAGCCAGATCGCGATCCCGGCCGCGACGACGCCGGCCGAGATCGCCGCGTCGGCCGCCATGTGCAGGAAGGCCCCGCGGACGTTCGCGTCAGCTTGACCGCGGAGAAAGAGCAGCGCCGTCAGCGTGTTGATGACCACGCCCACCGCCGCCACGGCGATCACGGCCGGCCCGGCCACCGCCTCGGGGGTTCGCAGCCGATGGACCGCTTCCCAGAGGATCGCGCCGCAGGCGGTGAGCAGGAGCACGGCGTTGGCGAGGGCCGCGTAGATCGTGGTTCGCCGCAGGCCCCAACTGTAGCGCAGCGAGGGGGGCCGGCGGGCCAGCCAACTCGCGCCCCAGGCGAGCAGGAGGCCGACGACGTCGCCGGCATTGTGCCCCGCGTCGGCGACGAGCGCCAGCGACGACGCCCAAAAGCCCGCCGCCACCTCCACCGCCACGAAGGCCGCGTTGAGCGCCACGCCCACCGCCATCGCCCGGTCGAACCGCTCCGGCGGCAGCCCGTGGGCGTGCCCGTGACCGCAGCCGCCGTCGTGCCGCTGACCGTGTGGTGCTGCGACCGCGGCATCTCGCATCGGCGGCGTCATCTGGAGGCTCTCGGCCCGCGTGGGCCTGGTGGGTGTCGGGCGGTTCCGCGCGGCGGTCGCCGCCGCGGTGGCGGCCTGGCCGGCTTCCCGACATTCCCGCAGCTGCCTGTGCCCGCCGCGGCGTAGAGTATAGGCGACGACGACCCGCGGGCTGGATCGTGGATCCGGCCCGAGCTTTCGAGGTGCGCGCATGTCGCTTCTGTCGGCGGCGATCCTGCTGTTCTTCGTGATGGACCCGGTCGGGAACATCCCGCTGTTCCTGGCGGCGGTGCAGCCGGTCCCTCCCGAGCGGCGGCTCGGGGTCGTGGGCCGCGAGCTGCTCATCGCCTACGGGCTGCTGATCGCATTTCTGTTCGCCGGCCGGCCGCTGCTGTCGCTGCTGTGCATTTCGGAGCCGGCCCTCACGATCGCGGGAGGCATCGTGCTCTTCCTGATCGCGCTGAAGATGGTGTTTCCCGCGGCGGCCGGCACGTTCGAGGAGGAGATCGACGGCGAGCCGTTCATCGTGCCGCTGGCGGTTCCCTACGTGGCCGGTCCCTCGGCGCTGGCGACGGTGCTGCTGCTGACGAGCCGCGAGCCGGGCCGGCACGGCGAGTGGCTGCTGGCGATTTCGGCGGCCTGGCTCGCCTCCGCGGCGATCCTGCTCCTGGGGGCGAAGCTCAGCCACTTTCTGGGCAAGCGGGGAATCATGGCGATCGAGCGGCTGATGGGCATGGTGCTCGTGGCCTCGGCGGTGCAGATGTTTCTCGACGGCCTCGCCGCGGGCCGATTGATGCACGGCTGAGGGGCGGGCGGCGGCCGCGCCGCGTCATCCGCCCGCCGCGCCGCCCGCGTGAAAAAGGCCATGCCCGGAGGAGGTCCCTCGGCAGCATCCGTGCTGGTGGGGCCCGTTCCGTGGCTATTGTGTTTCTTGGCCGGATGAGACCGACAGGCAGAAACCGTTTCCTCTCATCCGGGCATGGCCAAAGACGCACCTGTGCCGTTTGCGACCCGATCGATCACGCCGTGAGCTCGTCGATGCGCTGGCGGAAGCCGGGCATCTCGCTCGTCACGAATGTCGTCCACGCGGCGGGCTGCCAGAGTTCCACGCAGACGGCGGCGCCCACCACGATCAGATCCGCCCCGGGCTCCACCGCGAGAAACTCGCGGAAGCCCTCCGGGATCACCAGCCTGCCCCGTGCCGCGAGCGACACCACCTTGTGTCGCGTCGAGAGCAGGCGGCCGAGATCCTGCAGTTGTCCCACACGCTGCGTGAGCAGGCCGGCCTGCATCTTGCTGCGTACCACGTCCACGGCCGCATCGATCCGCGGCTTCCAGATCGCGGCCGGCCAGAGCGAGAGGCATCCGGCCCGTTCCTTCGCCAGCACGAGCCGGGGCCCCGAGGCGAGCAGCGGGTCGAGCAGTTCCGGCGGGACGGCCAGCCGAAAACGCTCGTCGAGCGTTCGCACGAATTCGCCGATCAACAGGTCGGCAGCCACAGCCATGCCGGACTTTCGAGGAATCCACTCGGCCCGCTCCGCGGGGAAATCCGAGCCGGGCCATACACAGCCCGGCAAGGCAATCCATTTCTGGCTTGAAACCCACAGCTGATGGCTTTTTGCCACCGGCAAAGGGCTTTCAACCCACGGAGCGGCATTCTATCGGTCGGCCTGGAAACTGCAAGCGGCCGCACCGGGACTCTTCTTCGGGGGCTGCGGTCAGTGGCCGCAGCCTTGGCAGCCGGCGCCCCCCTGACAATTCCCGCCGCACGAACCGGCATCGCCCAGTTCCTTCTTGTAGGCCTTCTGGGCGGCCGCTTCCTTCGAGAGCTTGAATTCGGGGCCGGCGGGGAAGTACTGGATGTCGTCCTGCAGGTAGTAGGCGCTCGGCAGCGTCTGGCCCCCGACGTCCACCTGGCATCCGGTCAGCGAAAGCCCGCCGATCGCGGCGGCCGCCAGCAGCAGGCGGGCCGAAACGCGGATGTCACTGCGTGAGTTCGTGCGTGGTGCGATCATGGCTCTCATCCGGCGATCGGGTGCGGAATCGGACACGCTCCATGTATCGACCGATTCAACCCGCAAACTTTGAACGACCCGCACGACCGGCCCCGCGACCCGCCCAGTCTTCCGCGCCGGCCGCCGGCCTCGCCCAGCTTCACACGGCTCCGCCATGCGAGCGATCGCCGCAAACCGTGTACAACATCCGATCATGGCCATCTCTCGCCCGCGTCGCCCCCCGGCGGCTTTCGGTTGTGCGGTCATTGCCCTCCTCGGGATCGCCACCGCCTCCGCGCAGGTCGTCCTGCCCCCGGGCCTGGGCCAGGCGGGCGGCCAGACCGCTCCCGGTCCGGGCTACGACGCCGCGCTCGAGGCGCTGGCCGCGGGCAGCTATGCGGCCGCCCGCGACCTCGCCGCCCGCGACTACACGGGCGGCGTCAAGATCGGCGCCCAGCGGTGGATCGACTCGATCGCCTCCGCCGCGGTCCTCGGCGAGTGCCACTACGAACTGGGCAATCTCCGCGAAGCCATCGCGGCCTACGAGGAATCGCTGCTCATGGCGACGAACCACCCCGAGTGGCTGCTCGCCGTGCAGTTTCCGCCGCAGCCGCCCCGCCCGGCCGGGCAGCGGGTGGCCACCTGGGGCCGCAGCGGCCGCAATGCCGCTCCCGCGATCCTGCCGGCCGTGATGACGATCCGCCGCGGCGGATCCGATCCGGAAGACGTGCTCAAGAACGGCGGCGTGCTCTCAGCCCCGGCCGACTATCCCATCCGCCCGCAGGAGATCATGCGGTCTCTCGTGATCGCACTCTACCGCCACGCCGACATCCTCGGCCCGCTGGCAAACACCACGGCGGTGCAGAACGCGACGAAGGTGCTCGCCCGGCGGCCCGCGCCCCCCAACCACTATTCGCAGTCGTGGATCGACGTCGCGTTGGGCACGGCCTACTGGGTGCAGGGCAAGTCCGACCTCGCGCTGCCGCTGTTGAACCGCGGCCTCCTGATCGGCGACGGCTTCGACCATCCGCTCACCTCGTGGGGCCTGATCGTGCTGGGACGCATCGCGCTCGACGCCGATCAGGCGCCGGTCGCCGCCTCGCTCTTCGAGGAGGCCACCTACACCGCCGCCGATTTCGGCGACGTCCGGGCGCTCGAGGAGGCGTTTCGACTCGCCTTCACGGCCCACATGATCGCGGGCACCCGCGGCGTGCCTCCGACGATCGGCGGCGGCTGCGCCTGGGCCCGCACGACCCTCCCGGTGCTGCGGGCGAACCTGCTGGCGATGCAGGCGGAGAGCCTGGCCGCGGCGGGCGACCTGCGGGCCGCCGAGGCGGCGGTGCGGGAGATCGACGGCCGGCTGCTGCGGGCCGATCCCGGCCGCGGCACGACCGGGGCGCTCGCCGCCTATGCCGCCGCCGTCGTCGGCTATGCCGCCGGAGACACCGGCGCCGCCGACGACCAGCTCGGCCGCGCGCTGGCCATCGCGCGGGCCCGGTCGCCCCGCCTCTTCCAGACACAGCGGCTCGTCGAAGCGCTCCTGGCGGGCACCGGCTCCATCTCCGACCGGGAGGCCGACATCCTGTTCGCCAAACTCCTCGGCGATCCCACGCCGCGGCAATTCGCCGCCGATCCGCTCGACACGCTGGCCGTGATCACCGCGCCGCGGGGCGACGCCTTCGAGACGTGGGTCGCCGTCGCGGGCCGCCGCAGCGAAGATGCGTTGCTCGAGGCGGCCGAAGCGACGGCGCGGCACCGCTGGCTTGCCACGCAGCCGCTCGGCGGCCGCCGAACGGCGATCCGCAGGCTGCTCGACGCCGACCCGCAAGGACTGCCGCCCGCCGATGCGGCCCGGCGCGCCGCGGTGCTCGCCCGCCGTCCCGAACTGGCAGCGGCGCTCGACCGGATGCCCCAGGTGCGGGCGTCGCTCACCGCCGCCATGCTCGCCGCAGCCGCCCGACAGCCCGCCGCGGACGACGCCGCGAAGCCGCGACTGCCCGGCACGGAGGACGACTGGCGGACCTTCGCGGATCTCGGCGCCACGCTCGACGGCGCGGTGGCGGCCATCGCGGCGGGCCGCGAGGCCACGCCGATCGACTTTCCACCGCACACGCCCGCGGCGGAGATCCGCCGTCGGCTCGCGCCGCGGCAGTTGATCCTGTCGTTTCACTGGACCAACTCGGGGCTCTTTGGCGTGCTCGAATCGCGCGACCGCGCGGCGTTCTGGCAGGTGCGGCAGGTTGCCGGCCTGCCGCGGGAACTCGAGCAGTTCGCCAAGTCGCTCTGCCTGTTCGACCCCATCCAGCCCGTCTCGACCGAACGGCTGGCCGAGAGCGAATGGCGGAGTTCGGCGGAGAGCATCGAGCGGATGCTCTTCGAGAACTCGAAGGTCACGCTGGCCGAGGGGATCGACGAGTTGGTGATCGTGCCCGACGGCCTGCTCTGGTATCTCCCCTTCGAGCTCCTCCCGGTCTCGTCGAACCGGCCGCACGCCGGCGCCGAGGGCGGGCGGCTGCTCCGCGACTGCTGCCGCATCCGCTACTGCCCCACGCGCAGCCTCGCCGTGCTGCGCTTCGACGCGCCGCAGGGGCCGGGCCCGGTCGGCGTCCATGCCGGGAGGATGTTTCGGGGCGACACGGCGGAGGTGGGCGCCGCACTGACCGCGCGGCTGCGGGCCGCGCTGCCCGGCACGATGCCGCTGGCCGAAGCGACCGTGCCGGCGGTGCCGCCCGCGCTCGTCGCCGCGCTGTGCGACGATCTCGTCTTCTTCGGGGAGGGGGCGGGCGAGGGGCCGATCGACGCGCGGCCGCTCATGCCGGGGGCGGGGGGCGGCATGACGTTTGGCGACTGGCTCGCGGCACCGCGCAAGCGGCCGCAGCGGGTCCTCGTGCCGGGCTTTCAGTCGGCGATGGCGGGGGGCCTGCACCGGCTTCCCAACCGGCCCGGCGAGGATCTCTTCGCGGCCGCCA
>JBEIQP010000032.1:0-24710 GCA_040376455.1 Planctomycetaceae bacterium
CCGCAACCGGACTGGCCGCCGGCCCCGGAACCGCAACCGGACTGGCCGCCGGCCCCGGAACCGCAACCGGACTGGCCGCCAGCCCCACCGGCTCGGTGGCCGGCGCGGCACCGCGGATCCGGCGGAGCACCTCCTCGACGAGCCGGTGGACGGCGTCGCGGTCGAGCGGCACGGCGGTGGGATCGGGGGTGTTCATGGTGTGGAGGTGGAGGTCGGGTGTCGGTTTACGCATCGACCAGGGCGATCGTGCTCCAGCGGGCCGGAGTGGCTTCGCACTTGAGGATCTCCCGGAGCAGGCGGCCGTCACTCGTGATCACGACGACGTCGTCGAGGCCGGCGGCCACGGTGTCGATCGCGAGTTGCGGATCGCCGTCGGGCGACGTGCGGTCGGCCATGAGCGGCTGCACGACGAGCAGCCGGGCGCCCTCGAGCGACGGGTGTTTTACCGTCGCCGTCGCCGTGCCGATGATGCGGGCAAGTTGCATGGGTGGTGTCCGGAGGGGCGATCAGGTGCGGGCCCCATCGGGGCTGCCGAGGATGCGGAGGTCGTCCACGAGCGTGCACCGCCGCTGGCGGGTGAACGTCAGCGGGGTCGTCACACCCTCGCCCGTGGGCGTGGCGATCGAGAAGGAGAGGTAGCCCTCGCCGCCGAGGCCGAGCCCGGCAACGCTCGGCCCGTTCTTCACGAAGAGCGTCGTGTCGAGGAGCCGGCCCATGCGGGTCATGTTGCGGACGTTGTTGGAATGGATGATCGCCGTGTGGCGGAAGCCGTGCTCGCTTTCGTGCGCGAGCCGGATCGCCTCTTCGGCATCCCGGCACCGCACGAACGGCAGGAAGGGCATCATCTGCTCGGTCGGGACGAACGGGTTGTCGTTGTCGGTCTCGCCGAAGACGAGTTCCAGCCCGTCGCGGCCCGCCGCGCCGGCCGCCTGCGCGAGCAGCGCCGCATCCTTGCCGAGCAGATCCTTGCAGGGCACCGGATGCCGATGCGCGCCCTCGCCGGCCATCACGATCGCCCGCTTCGTCAGGGCGTCCACCTGCTGGGCGTTGAGCCGCAGGGCACCGGCCCGCTCCATCGCCGCCATCATCGCGTCGAAGACGCTCGCGACCACGAAGACCTGCTTCTCGCCGATGCAGAGCAGGTTGTTGTCGTAGGCCGCCCCCTGGATGATCGACCGGGCCGCGTTCGCCAGATCGGCGGTCTCGTCCACGACCACGGGCGGATTGCCCGGTCCCGCCACGATCGCCCGCTTGCTCGACTGGAGCGCCGCCTTGGCGACGGCCGGCCCGCCGGTCACGCAGATCAGTTTTACGCCGCGGTGGTTGAAGAGGGCCGCGGCCGTGTCGAGCGACGGTTCGGCGACGAGACAGACGAGGTTGTCGATGCCGATGTCGCGGTGGATCGCGGCGTTGAACCGGCGGACGCCCTCCGCGGCCACCAGGCGGCCGCTCGGATGCGGGTTGACGACGACGGTGTTGCCGCCGGCGATCATGTTGACGGTGTTGCAGGCGATCGTGGGCAGGGAGTGGGTGACGGGCGTGATCGCCCCGATCACGCCGAACGGGGCATGCTCGATCACGGCGAGCCCGTGGTCGCCGCTGAAGACCTCGCTCTGCATGAACTCCACGCCGGGCACCTTCTCGCCGAGCACCTTCAGCTTCTCGATCTTATGCTCGAGCCGTCCGATCTTCGTCTCCGCGAACTCCATCCGGCCGAGCTCCTCGGCATCCTCGATCGAAATCCGGCGGACGTGGGCGATCGCCCTGCGCCGCCCCTCGACGCCGAGTCGTTCGAGCTGCTGGAAGGCCTCGGTGGCGGCGAGGACCGCCTCGTCCACCGAACCGAAGAGGCCGTTGCGGCCGGCGAGCGAGGCGACTCCGACGGGGCCCGGGGGGGCCGCCGGCACGGAGGCGGCCGCCGGGGCGGGCTGCGGCTCGACGTGGCGCAGCTCCGAGAGCACCTGGCGGACGATGGCGGCGATGTCGGGAGCGGTGGGGGCGGACATGATGGATCGGTTCCGTTTCACGCGTTGCGGGGAGAGGCGGCCTCGGTCCGACTGAAGACCTCGCGGCCTTCGACTCGGACCGTGTCGATCAGGCCGATGACGACCGCGTCGATCGGCAGCGACTTCGTTTCGGGAGTGAGCCGGGCGCTCGAGCCCTGCGTGACGAGGACGAATTGCCCCTCGCCGGCGCCGAGCGTGTCCACGGCGACGAAGGTCCGCCCCGTGGAGACGAGCTTCGTGCGGGTTTTCTCATCGAGCCGGTAGGGCTCCACGACGAGCAGCTTGTGGCCGGTCATGGTTGCAGTCTTCTGCGTGGCCACGACCGAGCCGGTCACCAGTGCGACGAACATCAGCCACCATTCCTTCCTGAAGCGCCCGCTTCGGCCGCCAGCAGATCCCTGGTCTGCCGCGCGACCACCAGTTCCTCGTTCGTGGGAATCACCCAGACCGCCACTCGCGAATGGCCGGCCTGAATCGGCCGCTCGCCCGCGGTCGCGGCCGCGTTGGCCGCGGGATCGATCGCGATGCCGAGATCCTCGAGGCCGGCGAGTACCGCCGCCCGCGTGAGGGGCGAGTTCTCGCCGATGCCCCCAGCGAAGGCGATGCCGTCGAGCCCGCCGAGTTCCACGATGCCGGCGCCGAGCCAGTGCCTGATCGACGCCACGTAGACGTCGATCGCGGTCTGCGCCCGCGCGTTGCCGCCCGCCGCCGCTTCCAGGTCGCGCATGTCGCCCGACGTCCCCGACATGCCCGCCAGGCCGCTGCGGCTCGAGAGCTCTGCGAGCAGTTCCTCGAAGCCCTTGCCGGTCGCCTGCGCCACGTGGACGAGCGCGAACGGATCGAAGTCGCCGGCCCGGTTGTTCTGGGGAAGCCCCGACTGCGGACTCATCCCCATCGACGTGCCGACGCTCCTGCCGTCTCGAATCCAGCACACGCTGCTCGACCCGCCCAGATGGCACGAGATCGTCCGCAGCGGGCCCTGGGGCCGGGCAGGCACGAGGGCCGACAGCCGCTCCGCCACGAAGCGATGGCTCGCGCCGTGGAAGCCCCACCGCCGGACGAGATGCGCGTCCACCCAGTCCGTCGGCACGGCGTAGAGAGCGTTGCGATCCGGGATCGTGGCGTGAAACCCCGTCTCGAACGCGGCCACGAGCGGCACCCTCGGCAGCCGCTCGCCCAGGAGCCGCATCGCCCGCACGTAGGGCGGGTTGTGGGCCGGGGCGACCAGCGCCATCTCCTCCATCGCGGCCAGCACGTCGGGCGTGACGCGGACGACGCCGCTCACCCTGCCGCCATGCACGGCCTTGAACCCGACCGCCGCCACCTCGTCCACGCCCTTCAGGGGCCCCCCCTCGGCCGTGAGCTGCCCGAGCGCCGCCTCGAGGGCGACGGCGTGATCGGGCACCGGCATGACGGTCTCGAACGCCGCCGCACCGGCCCGCGCATAGACCCGGCTCTCGGCCGCGCCGATCCGCTCCACGCCGCCGCGCGCGAGCTCCACGCCCCCCTCAGCGGCTCCCGTTTCGGGGAGCTCGAAGAGGCGGTACTTGAAGCTCGTGGAGCCAAGATTGGCGACGAGGATTTTCATCGGGGCAGTCCCTTGCAGGCGATTCGGGCCATCGTGCTTCGTGCGAGCCGCGCCGCGCGGATCACTCGAAGAACGCCGCCACGAGGCTGTCGGCCGGCCGCGGGATGACGTGGCTGGCGACCAGCTCGCCCACCTGCTGGGCCGCATTGGCACCGGCCTCGACGGCCGCCCGCACGCTGCCGACGTCCCCCTGGACGACGGTCGCCACGTAGGCGTTGCCGATGCTCACCCGCTTGAGAATCTTGACGTTGGCCGCCTTGGCCATCGCGTCGGTGGCCTCGACGAGGCCCACGAGTCCCTTGGTTTCCAGAAGCCCGATTGCCGTGTTCATGGTTGTTCCTGTGAAAGAGTTGAAAAAGGATTCCGCCGAAAGATCACGCCACGATCAGCCGCTCTTGCCGGGCAGGACGATCGCGACGTCTTCGTGCGGACGCGCGATGACCTGCACGCTCACCACGTCGCCCACGCGGCCGCCGGCCGCCGCACCCGCGTCGGTCGCCGCCTTGACCGCGGCCACGTCGCCCGACACGAATGCCGTCACGAGTCCGCTGCCGATCTTGTCCCAACCCACGAAGGTGACGTTCGCCGCCTTCATCATCGCGTCCACCGCCTCGACGAGGGTGACGAATCCCTTCACCTCGATCATGCCGAGGGCTTCGACGTTTTTCGCCATTTGTTGCCTTGCTCCTGTCTCGAATAACCAACCATCCCGAGCGGGGCTGCCCCCGCCCACCGCGCCGGCACGTGCCGGCTGAACGGTTTCCGATCGTTTTGTCCGCGGCGTGGCCGCCGCACGCTTCCGGCTCACGTCTGCCTCACCAGCTCCACGCTCTCCGCGTGGTCGAGGTCGGCGGCGTTGCCTTCGTCGGTGTCGATGTGCACCTCGAGCTTGCTGGTGGCGTCGGCGCGGACTAGCAGGTCGCGGAAGACGGTGCCGCACGAGCCCTTGATCACGAGGCTCATCCGGTCGCCGTCGCGGACGCCGAAGTGGGCCGCGTCGGCGTGGCTCATGTGCACGTGCCGCTCGGCGCGGATCACGCCCTCGGCCAGTTCGATGGCGCCGGCGGGACCGACGAGCACGCAGCCGGGCGTGCCGGCGATCTTCCCGCTGGCGCGGACCGGCAGGTCGATGCCGAGCGAGATGCCGTCGGTGAAGGCGAGCTCCACCTGGGAGGCCTTGCGAGTGGGGCCGAGAACCCGCACGGTGGGAAGCATCTTCCGCTTCGGCCCCACGAGCATCACCGTCTCCTCCGCCGCGTAGAAGCCGTCTTGGTAGAGGTTTTTCATCGGGGTGAGCGTGCGGCCCGGGCCGAAGAGCTTCTCGACGTGGTCGTCGGTCAGGTGGCAGTGGCGGGCCGAGATGCTGACCACCAGCTTCGGCTCCGCGGCGCGGCCGTTCGCGGCGGCCTGCGACGGCGGCAGGCCGTGGGAAGCCAGCACGATCTCGCGGACGATCCGTTCCACGGAGGACCGGTCGAGTTCGGCGAAGGGGATGGTGGCGGTGGAGGCGTTCATCGTGAGTGGCCCGGAAGCGCTAGCGGGAAAGGGAGCCGGGAAGGGGATGGCCGGAGGCGATCTGGATCTCGGCGCCGGCGGCGGTGATCGTCCGCCGCCACGCGTCGGACAGGCCGTCGTCGGAAACGAAGACGTCGATGGCGTCGAGGCCCGACACGAGCGTGAGGCTCTTGCGGCCGAACTTCGAGCTGTCAGCCACGACGATCACGCGGCCCGCGGCCCGCAGCATCGCCTGCTCCGTTTCGGCGAGCAGGAGGTGGGCGTTGAAGAGCCCCTCCTCGGCGATGCCGGCGGCGGAGAGCACCGTGGTGGTCACGTGGAGCCGACCGAGCAACTCGTTGGCGTAGGGGCCGAGGCAGACGCCGGTGCGGGGCGACACGTAGCCGCCGAGCAGGACCAGGTCGGTGCGGGCCTCGGAGGCGAAGAGGTTGGCCACCGGCAGGCTGTTGGTGACGACCTGGAGCGATCGGCCCACGAGCAGGCGGGCGACCTCGTAGGTGGTGGTGCCACCGTCCAACAGCACCGTTTCACCGTCGGCGATGATGGCCGCCGCCCGCTCCGCGATCGCCCGCTTGGCCGCCCAGTGGGCCGGTTGCCGATCGTCGAATTCCGCCAGCCGCGGCAGGCCCCCCGAGTAGAGCACGCCCCCGTGGGTCCGGCGGGCCGAACCCTGTTCCTCCAGTGCGTCGAGGTCGCGGCGGACCGTGGACTCCGAAACGCCCAGTTCGCGGACGAGTTCGTCGAGAGCGGCAAACCCGCGAAGTCGAATCATGTCGAGCAGCCGGCTTCGCCGTTCATGGTTTTGCACGGTATCACGCTTCATTCCGTCGGCATTATGAACGAACTCGCTCACGCCGCAACGTCTTTCTTTCATGATCTGACTGCTTTCGGTGCCAGAAATCACGCAACCCGTTGCTGCGCTTGAGTTTGTATCAACTGCGCAGGCTGTACCGCCCCGCTGGCCCCGGAAAAAGGACAGGCATAGTTCGGGGAAAAGGAAATCCCGGGAAAAGGACAGGCATCATTCGGGGATGATTTCTGCGGCGGGCGGCTTTTTTCGCGGGCTGCTAAGGTTCCGGGCCCGTGAAGGAGCCTTGTCGATGGGTGTGCTGCGGTTTCGCCTGACGGCCGATGTGGCGGAGTTTGGCAGCGCCACGGCGGTGCGGATCGCCCCGCTGCGGCATCGCGGAGAGCTCGATCCACTCGTGGAGGCCTGCCGCCTCGGGGACCCGGCCGGCCAGCGGCTCGTAGCGCCGGGCCTCGCGGCCGAACTCACCGGCCGTCCCGGTCGCACGGTTCATGCGTGGCTCGCGCGGCCGGAGGACGGGAGCGAGCAGGCGGTCGGTCTGGCATCGCTCGTCGAGACCGGTGGCGGCCGATTCTCGATCGCGTGGCTGCTCGTCGATCCCGCCAGGCGGCGGAGCGGCGTCGCCACCGCGCTGGTTCGCCACGCCGTGGCCCACGCCCGATCGCGCGGCGCCGCGGAGGTCTGGGCCGACACCCTGAGCACGTGGCCCGAGGCGATCGCCTTCTGGCAGGCGCTCGCCGCCCGGCATCCTGCCCGCTGAACGCGGTCAGGCGGCGCCGAGGCCCGACATCCGCCGCCAGGCGCTCATCTGGCCCAGGTGCATCATCATGTGTCCGGCACAGTAGAAGGTCTGCACCGAGCCGATCGTCGGAAACAGCTCCTTCATGCGGCCCTCGGCCGGGTTGGGCCGGTCGAGAACCTCATCGGGCGTGCTCCGGAGCGCCCCGGTCACCATCCGATGACCCTCCCGGAAAAAGGCCACGATCTCGTCCAGCGGCGGATAGAGATCGCCGTCCACGTCGTCCACGCACCTGGCTTCCTTGGAAAACCGCAGCTCGAACTGGTCCGGCACACCCGGCGCCGGATGGCCGAGTTGGAGCAGCATCCGCGGGGCGTAGAGGCTCAGGTGGCCGTAGATGAACGCCGGGTGGTTCGACTCCACCACGGTGCCGCCGACGGTGGCGAACCGCGCGAATCGTTCGGCGGACACGCCCGCGAGCAGCCGCTCGGCGTAGCCGATGGAGAGGTGGAGGGAGTCGGCGATCACATGGCCGAGCGACCGGGTCATGACGCGGTTCCTGAGGGGGAGTGGAGGGCGGAGGCGAAGCCATTGATCGCCTCCGGCAACGCCTGGCATTCGGCCGCGAAGACGCGGGCCGCGAGCGATTCGGGGGTGTCGTCGGAAAGCACGGGCACCGCGTGCTGGAGCAGGATCCGGCCATGGTCATACTCCGCATCGACCAGATGCACCGTGCAGCCCGAGATCGTGCAGCCCCGCTCGAGCACCGCCCGGTGCACGTGCATGCCGTGGAAGCCCTTGCCGCCGAAGGCGGGCAGCAGCGCGGGGTGGATGTTGATCACGCGGCCGGCGAAGTCGGCCGGTATCGTCACGAGATGCAGGAAGCCCGCCATCACGACCAGATCGGGCTCGGCGGCACGACAGACCGAGAAGATGTCGGCGCTCCAGTCCGCGAGCGGCCGGTCCCGCGGCGGCAGCACGTGGACCGGAATCCCGGCCCGCTCGGCGATCGTCACGCCACGGACATCCGCGCGGCTCGAAACGACGGTCGCCACCGTGGCCGCGAGCCTGCCCCCGGCGATCCAGTCGAGCAGGTTCTCCAGCGTGCGGCCGGAACCGGAAAGGAGGACGGCCAAGCGAAGCGGACGGGTGGCGGTCATGAGGGGAAGCGGCCCGGAGGGTGCGAGGAGCGTGCGGGCATCGGTCAGGTCACCTGGCGGATCGCGATGGCGAGCGGATGCCCGTCGATGTCGATGGCTTCGGACGAGCCCTCCGAGGCCGGTCCGACGGTCGCCTTCGTGGCCAGCGTCTCGGCGGCCACGTAGTCGAGGTGGGACTGCAACGCCGCCGCCAACTCGGCGGAGTCGGTCGCGAAGGCGAGCTCGATCCGATCGGTGAAATCGAGATCGAGCGTCTTCCGCTGCGACTGCACGGCATGCACGACCTCGCGGACGAGCCCCTCGGCCACGAGGTCCGGCGTAAGTTGGCTCGCGACCACGACCACGGCCAGCGGGCTCTCGGCCGCGGCCCAGTCATCCTTCGCCGTGGTGCGGACGATCACGTCGTCCTTCTCGATCTCGGCCGTGCCGCCGCCGGCCAGCGGCACCGTCGCCCGGCCGTCGCGGTGGAGCGCCGCCAGGAGCGCGGCCGCATCGGCCTTCACGATCGCGTCGCGGGCCTTGGGCAGATCCTTGCCGAGCCGGGGACCGAGCTTCTTGAGATCGGGCATCACGCTGCGGGTGATGTAGCGATCGGGCTCGCGGCAGACCTCGAACTGCTTGACGTTGAGCTCATCGCAGACGAGATCGGCATGGGCCTCGAGCCAGGCGACGTCGCCGGCATCGGCGGCGGAGAGGATCACTTCCACCTTCGAAAGCGGCTGCCGCACCTTCAGCTTTTCGGCCGCCCGAGCCGCCCGGCCGAGCGACGACACGTCGCGCACGAGGGCCATCCTGCGGACGAGGTCGAGATCGATGAGGCCCGCCGCCGCCACCGGATAGTCGGTGAGGTGCACGCTCTCGGGCACGGCCGCGCCGAACGCCGCGCCGGCGAGGTTTTGCCAGATCGCCTCGGAGACGAAGGGCGTGAAGGGCGCGGCCAGCCGGGCGATCACGAGGAGCGTCTCGTAGAGGGTCCAGTAGGCGTCGAGCTTTTCCTGGTTGGCGTCGGGGCCGAGGTCGGCCCGACCCGCGGCCCAGAAGCGGTCGCGGCTGCGGCGCACGTACCAATTGCTCACCGCGTCCACGAGCGACGAAAGCCGCTGCGCGGCGCCGAAGTGGTCGTAGCGATCGAGCCGCTCGACCATCTCCGCCGCCGTGGCGTTGAGCTCGGAAAGCATCCAGCGGTCGAGCTCGGCCCGCGCGGCGACCGGCCGCCAGCCGCGCGCCTTCGCCAGGTCGGCGTGGTCGAGCTGGCCCGGAGCCGCGAGCGCCGCTGCGGGATCGAAGCCGTCGATCCGCGCGTAGATCACGAAGAACGAATAGACGTTCCAGAGCCGGAGTAGAAACTCCGGCACGCTCTCCCGGATGGCCCGCTCGCTGTAGCGGATGCTCGTCCAGGGCGGTTGCCCGGCGAAGAAGAACCAGCGCAGGGCGTCGGCCCCGTAGCGGTCGAAGATCTCGGCGGGCTCGCGGTAGTTCCGCTTGCTCTTGCTCATCTTCTGGCCGTCCTCGCCCAGCATGTGGCCGAGGACGATGCAGGTGCGGAACGGATGCGGGTAGGCCCGCTCCGGGAGCGTGGCGCCGGCGGGGAGCGCGGGCTTCGCCCCCTCCTCCCCGAAGAGGAGCGTGCTGATCGCCAACTGGCTGTAGAACCAGCCGCGGGTCTGATCGATCGCCTCGGAGATGAAGTCGGCGGGAAACTGCGCCTGGAAGTCGGCCTGGCCGCGGTGCGGCCAGCCCCACTGGGCGAACGGCATCGCCCCGGAGTCGAACCAGCAGTCGATCACCTCGGGCACCCGCCGCATGCGGCTGTCGGGCGCGAAGGGCGACGCGTAGGTGACGGCGTCGATGTAGGGCTTGTGCACGCGAAGGTCGTCGGACAGTTGCGCGTTGGCCGCCTTCGCTCGCTCGAAGACGTCGGTGCCCTGCACGCCCGGCTTGGCCAGGAGCGCCGCATACGAGGGCACCGCCTCCGCCTTGCCGGTCGTCTCGCACGTCCAGATCGGCAGCGGCGTGCCCCAGTACCGCTCGCGGGAGAGCGCCCAATCGACGTTCGTCTCCAGGAAATTGCCGAAGCGGCCGTCCTTGATGTGCTCGGGCAGCCAGTCGATGCGGGCGTTGTTGGCGAGCATCTGCTCGCGGAACTGGCTCGTGCGGATGAACCAGCTCTGGCGCGGGTATTGAATGAGCGGGTCGTTGTCGGCCCGCCAGCAGAACGGATAGTCGTGGACGTGCTGCTCCTGGTGCACGAGCAGTCCGCGGCTGCGGAGATCGCGGGTGATGTCGCGGTCGCAGTCCTTGACGAACCGCCCGCTCCCCATCGGGAAGGCGTCGGTGAAGGTGCCGTCCGGGGCGACGCAGTTGACGAGCGCGGGGCCGCCACCGGCCGCGAACCGGGCCTGTTCCGCGATCAGCACCGTGTAGTCCACCTCGCCGAAGGCGGGCGCCACGTGCACGATGCCCGTGCCGGAATCGGTGGTCACGAAATCGGCCGCCACCACCCGCCAGGCGACCGGCGACCGGCCGCCGGTCGCGAGGGCCGCCGACGGGGGAGCGCCAGCCGGTCGGAAGGTGTCGAAGGGAGGCAGGTAGGAACGGCCAACAAGCTCGTCCCCTTTCAGCCGCGCCACGACGTCGAACGGTTTCTTGAGTTTCTCGATGAACGCGGCCGCCAGCGGCTCCGCGACGACGTATTCCCGGCCGTCCGGCACGCCCTCGGCCGCGGCTTCCCGCAGGACGACGTAGTCGAGGTCGGCCTTCACCGCCGCGAACTGGTTCGACGGGAGCGTCCACGGCGTCGTCGTCCAGGCGACGAGGGCCCGGGGCGTGGGCTGCCCGGCGTCGTCGAGCAACGGAAACGCGACGTAGACGCTCGGGTCGGCGACCTCGCGATAGCCCTGTCCCACCTCGCCGCTCGACAGCGCAGTGCCGCCCTGCGCCCACCACCAGACGATCTTGTGGCCCTGGTAGAGAAGGCCGCGATTGAACAGTTCCGCCAGCGCCCACCAGACGCTCTCCACGAACGACTGGTGGTAGGTCACGTAGGCGTCGGACAGGTCGATCCAGAATCCGATCCGCTCGGTGAGCGACTCCCACTCCTTCATGTAGCGCCAGACCGATTCCTGGCAGCGATGGATGAACGGCTCGACGCCGTAGGCCTCGATTTCGGCCTTCGAATGGATCCCCAGTTCCTTGCAGACCTCGACCTCGACCGGCAAGCCGTGCGTGTCCCAGCCCGCCTTCCGCTCGCAGTATTCGCCGCGCATCGTGCGATACCGCGGGTAGAGATCCTTGATGGCCCGCGTCAGGCAGTGGCCCGGGTGCGGCATGCCATTGGCGGTCGGCGGACCCTCGAAAAACACGAATCGTTTCCCGCCACGCCGCCGGTCGAGCGACTTGCGGTAGGTGCCCCGCTCACGCCACAGCCGCGCGATTGCGGCCTCCATCGCAGGGAAGTCGGGTTTGCCGCGAACGGGATCGAACATGAGGGTCGGGGCTGGGCTCTGGGAGGGGGATGACCGGGGCCTAGATCGTACCGACTCGCTTCCTTTTGTGGAAAACGAACGTGGGAACCGCGGACGAGCCGTTGGCCATGCCAGGCCGCACCGGCTACGATATCTCCTTCGCCGGAGGGGTGGGTGGGGACGAGAACGCACCCGTGGAGTCTTCACCGTTAGAGTCACCAGAGGATGCATCGATGCGAACGCGACGTGATCGGGAACACGGCCACGCTGTTTTGTGCTGGATGATCTGCGGCCTTCTGGCGCTGGCAACCACCGGGGCGGGCTGCAGCGACGTGAAGCGAAAGGCCAAGGCGTCGGCGACGGCCACGAAAAAGACTACGAAGAAGGCCACGCGGGGCCCCGCCGAACTCATGGTGGATGTCGAGAAGCTGCAGCGGGAGATCGACCTCCGGGAGCGGAAGATCCAGCAACTGGAGGAAGAGGCCACGCGAATGACTCGGGAAAGCGGCTCGGCGACCGACTTGGGCGCCACGCGGAGACTTCGGGCCGACATGGAACGCAACGCCGAACGACAGGAGCAGTGCCGCCAGCAAATCGAGGAACGCACGCAGCGGGTGGAACGCCTCAATCGCGAACTCGAACAAGCATCGGGCAGGTAACGCGATCCTGCCGAGGCCTCCGCGGGGCCGACCGGTGAAAACCCCGCAGGGTTCCACCGTCGCGGGCGGAGATGGTACAAGGGCGGGCACGTCGTGAGAGCGGCCGTGCGGCGGCCGCCCGGAGAACCTTCCCAGGAGCAGCCACCGTGCCGAACGCAGCGGCCCCGCGATCCCACCTCCTCATGGAGGCGAATTACCGGCAGCTGCTCGACCAGCGGCCGAACGTGGCGGTGCTGCCGTGGGGGGCGACCGAAGCCCACAACTACCACATGCCGCACGGCACCGACGTGATCGAGGCGGCCACCATCGCCGAGGCCGCGGCCGATCGGGCCGTCGCCCGCGGGGGCCGGCCACTCGTGCTGCCGGTGATTCCCTTCGGCAACAACGCCCAGCAGCAGGATCAGGTGGCCACGATCCACCTCTCGACGGCGACCGCCATAGCCATCCTCCGCGACGTGGTGATGAGCCTGAAGCGGCAGGGCATCGACCGCCTCGTCGTGCTCAATTCGCACGGAGGCAACGACTTCAAGCCGATGGTTCGCGACGTGGCCCTCGAATCCGGCACCATGATCGTGGTGGTCGATTTCTGGCGGATGCGCACCGACGAGTTGGCGCGGATCTTCGCCACGCCGGGAGATCATGCCGGCGAGATGGAGACCTCGCTGCTCCTCCACCTCTGCCCGCACCTGATCGTGATGTCGCAGGCGGGCCCCGGATCGGCCAACGCCTGGGCCCTCAAGACGCTCAAGCAGGCGGGCGTCTGGACGCCGCGGCCCTGGTCGGCGGTGCATCCCGACACCGGCAGCGGCGACCCGGCAGCCGCCACGGCCGCGAAGGGCAAGGAATACTTCGAGGTCATCACCGACGCGATCGCGGACGTGCTCGTGGAGCTGTCGGCGGCGCAGAAGGGCGCCGTGCCCTACGTGTAACCCCGCGGCGGCCGGTCGCGGCGACGGAGGGCCTCAGCCGGGCAGATCGACCGTTCGCCCGGTGCGGAAGGCCTCGTCGGCCGCCAGCACGATCCGCAGGCTGTTGACCGCGTCGGCCATGTGATCGCCGATGTCGCGGTCGTGCTGGATCGCGTCGAGGAAGAATCGCTGCTCGAGCAGGCAGAGCCCGTCGTGGTCGGGCTCGCCCGAGCAGTCGATCAGTTCGTCCTGCTTGGCGAAGGTGCCGTCTGGGCGGAGGTCGGCGTGGTGGAGCCGCAGCAGCGCCGCCTTCGTGTGGGCCTCGACGTCGTCGCTGTCGGCGTCGCCCTCCTTGACCCCCGCGATGCTCACGCAGCCCTTCGGGCCGATGACGTCCTTCACGAAGTAGGCCACGTCGCTCATCATCGGCCCCCAGCCGGCCTCGTACCAGCCGACCGAACCGTCGGCGAACGTGACCTGGAGCTGACCGTAGTTGTACATGCCGGGAACCAGATCCTCGGTGAGCCGGGCGCCGATGGCGCTGACGCGCACCGGCCGCGACCGCGTCATCTGGCACATCACGTCCACATAGTGCACCCCGCAATCGACGATCGGCGACATCGACTGGAGCAGCGACTGGTGGGTTTTCCACTGGGCGGCCGACGACTGCTGGTTGAGGTTCATGCGCATCACGAGCGGCTTGCCCAGCGTCTGCGCGGTCTGGATGAACCGCTTCCAGGTGGGATGCACGCGGAGGATGTAGCCCACCACGAGCTTCTTGCCGGCGCGCTTTGCGGCCGCGACCACCTCCTCCGCCTCGGCGACAGTGACGGCCACCGGCTTTTCCAGGAAGACGTGGCAGCCGGCGGCGAACGCCTTCTTGGCGTAGTCGGCGTGGGTGTCGGGGTAGGTGTTGATCGAGACGGCGTCGGGCTTGGTGGCGGCGAGCGCCTGCTCGTAGTCGGCGAACTGCGGATAGTCGGCGCCGAGGGTGGCGAGCAGATCGCGGCGCGAGGCCTCGGTGCGGGCGACCACGCCCACGATCTCGAACTCGGGCAGGGAATGGTAGGCCTTGGCATGGGACTTCCCCATGTGGCCGCAACCGACGACGAGAATCCTGATGGGTGTGGGCACGGTGCTGACTCCTTAGGGGTTTGCGGTGGTGCGAACGGCCGCCGTGATCAGGGCCCGGAGCTTCGGCTCCGCCGCCGCGGCCACGGCGAGAATCTTGTCCACGGTCGCCACCTCGAGCGCGTCGGGCAGGCACATGTCGGTGATCACCGAGATGCCCAGCACCTCGAGCCCCGCGTGCACCGCCACGATCACCTCCGGCACCGTCGACATGCCGACGACATCGGCCCCGATCCCGCGGAGAAACCGGTATTCGGCCCGCGTCTCCAGGTTCGGGCCGGTGACCGCGACGTAGACGCCGCGGTGGGCCGTGAAATCCTCCCGGCGGGCCACGGCGAGGGCGGCGTCGATGAGGTTCGGCGTGTAGGGGGCCGACATGTCGGGGAACCGAGGCCCGAGCCGCTCGTCGTTGATGCCCACGAGCGGATTGTCGTTCATGAGGTTGATGTGGTCGTCGATGATCATCAGGTCGCCGGTGCGGAACTGCGGGTTGAGCCCGCCGCAGGCGTTGGTGACCACGAGCAACTGGCCCCCCAGCCGCTGCAGAACCCGGACCGGGAAGGTGATCTGGGCGAGGGGATAGCCCTCGTAGGCGTGCATCCGCCCCTCCAGCACCATGACGGGCACGCCGTCGAGGAGCCCGCAGACCAGTTGGCCCGCGTGGCCGTGGGCCGTGGACCGCGCGAAGTGGGGGATGGCGTCGTAGGGGATGGTCACCTTCTCGGCGAGCGATCCGCCGATGCCGCCGAGTCCGCTGCCGAGGATGATGCCCACACGCGGGCGGTGGCTCCACCGGCCGGCGATGAAGGTGGCGGCGTCCGTGATCTTGTCAAACTGATCGAGCATGCGTGCTCCCGCTGGTCAGGCCGTCCGTCGGCCAAACGCCGGCGGAAGCCGCAAATCTTAGCAGACGGCTGCGAAGCCGGCGTCACCCGTCCAGCAGGGCGCGGAAGTCGGGATGATCACGGAGCGACTCGAGATCTGGGTCGGACTCCATGTGGGCGAGGTCGTCGTAGCCCAGCAGGATCGCCCGCGACAGAGCGTCGATCGCCTCGTCCGGCCGTTCGGCGAGGGCCAGCGAGCAGGCGAGGTTGTAGCGGGCCAGAAAGTCGTCCGGCAGGAGTTCGACGAGCCGGCTGTCGAGCTCCACGGCCCGCTTCACGAGACCCTTCCGCGAGGCGAGCTCGGCGAGCACCCGCAGCACCTCGACCGAGTCTTCCTTGCGGGCGAGCAGTTTCTCGAAGAAGTCGATGTCGAAATCGAGCTGGTTGAGCGGTCCGAACCAGGCCGGTGCCGTCTTCGGGCCCCGCGGGGCGGCCTTGCCGCGAGCCGCGTCGGCCTTGCCCGCCGCCCCCGAATTGGCGTTGGGATCGTCGGGAGCGTATTGCGGCGTGTCGCGGCCTGACATGGTCGGTCTCGTGGTCGGTCGTGCCGGCGAACGCGATGCGGCGGGGCGCTCCGCGTCAGTGGACGCTGCTACTTCTTTCTGCCGGAACCCTTGCCCGGCGGCGGCTCCTCATCGCCGTCGTCGGGGTGATCCCAATCGGGATCGCTCTCCTCCTCCTCGAAGTCGTCGTCAAACTCGTCATCGAAGTCGTCGAAGCTGGATTCCTCGTCCGCCGGCGGCTGCGCGACGGAGAGATCCTCCTCGTCGCCGAGGTCCTCTTCTTCATCCGCATCGTCCACGCACTCGAGCGTTCGAACGCCGCCGCCCGCCGGCGCCGTGGCCGCCGGCAGCCCGCACCACCCTGCGATGGTGGTGCCGAGCGGCAGCGCGGCCGCAAAGGGGAAGCCCGGGGCGGGAACGAGCGGATCGAACGGTGCGGGAAGCGTGATGATCATCGGCGGATGAAGACCTGGGGCGAGGGTTTCGTGGCGGCCACGGGGCGACCGTCCCGAGGCACAGAGCAAACCGTTTCGGGCCGCTTGCGTCAAGGCACGGATTGCGGCGGCCCGCACCGGCCAACTATACGCTTCTGCGGCGGTCGTTTCACGCCAAATCCGGGTCCGGGGGCGGTCGGAGGCGTCGCCGCCGGCGATTCCGCTGCGGCGAATCGGGGTCAGGTGTGGTAGTCCGCGTTGAGATGGACGTATTCCGCGGTGAGGTCGCTCGAATAGAAGCGGATGCTCCCCGGGCCGGCGCCGAGGTCGAGCTCGATCAGCGTTTCCCGCGCGTTTTTGATCGACGCGGAGACGGCGTCGGCGTCGAACGCCACGGGAGCCCCCGCCTCGAAGAGGAGCGTGCCGTTGAGCCGGAGGCGGAGTTTTTCCGGGGCGAATCGCACGCCGGAATAGCCGGCCGCCGACACGATCCGGCCCCAGTTCGGGTCGGCGCCGTGGACGGCCGTCTTCACCAGCGGGCTGTCGGCGATCGTGCGGGCGATCTGCCGCGCGTCGTCGCGGGTCGCACAGCCGGCGACCTCGATCCGGAGCACGTGCGTGGCCCCCTCGCCGTCGTCCGCGATCTCGCGGGCGAGCGTCTCGCAGGCCGCGGAGAGCGCCTTGCCGAAGGCCTCGAGGCCGGCCCCGTGGAGGACGTTGCCGCCGGCGGCGCCGTTGGCCAGGAGCAGCACCGTGTCGTTGGTGCTCATGTGGCCGTCCACGCTGACGCAGTTGAAGGACGTTTCCGCCGCCTCCCGCAGGAGTCGCTGGGCGTCGTCGGGCTCGATGGCGGCATCGGTGAGCACCACACCCAGCATCGTCGCGAGTTTCGGGCCGATCATCGCCGCGCCCTTGGCCATGCCGAAGAGCGTGTAGGTCGTGCCGTCGGCGGCGAAAGTCGAGCCGGCGAGCTTCGGCCGGGTGTCGGTGGTCATCATGCCACGGGCGGCGGTCACCGCCGCGTCGTCGTCGGTGCCGAGCCGGGCCGCCACGGCCTTGAGCCCCGCCGTGACCTTGGGCAGCGGCAGGAATTCCCCGATGATCCCGGTCGAGAGGACGAGCACCTCGTCGGCGGTGGCGCCCACTTCGGCTCCGGCCGCCGCGGCCATGGCCCGCGCGTCGTCGAGCCCGCGGGCGCCGGTGCAGGCGTTGGCATTGCCCGAGTTGATCGCGATGGCGCGGAACGTGCGGCCCGGCGTGAGCCCCCGGTCATAGGCGACGGGCGCGGCATAGACGAGGTTCGTGGTGTAGACGCCGGCGGCGGTGGCGGGCAGTTCGGAAACGACCAGCGCGATGTCCTCGCGGGTCGGATTCCGCTTCAGCCCGGCATGCACGCCCGCGAGGCGGAAGCCGCGGGGCAGGGGGGGGATCGGGAGGCGGACGGGCGTTTCGGTGATGGCCATGGAAAGGTTGTCTCTCGGGGAAGTGGACGATTGTCAGCGCCCGCCGATGCGGGCAAGCGTGCCGCGGCCGTGGATGGCCCGCACGCGGTCTCTACACGAGGCCCGCCGTCTCGGGCAGCCCGAAGAGGACGTTGAAATTCTGGACGGCGGCGCCCGCGGCGCCCTTGACGAGATTGTCGAGGCAACTGATCAGCAGCACGCGGCCCCGGACGACGCGGGCCGTGATGTCGCAGAAGTTGGTGTCGACCGTGTCCTTGGTGCCCGGCAGGTGATCGACCACGCGAACGAACCGTTCCTGCGCGTAGGCCTCGCGCAGGATGCGCATCACGTCGGCCTCGTCGATCGGCTGCCGGGGCCGGATGTAGATGGTGGAGAGGATACCGCGGTCCATCGGCGCCAACTGCGGCGTGAAGATCACCCGGGGCATGGCGGCGGCGTGGCGGTTGATCACCTGCTCGATTTCGGGCGTGTGGCGGTGTCGGCCCACGTTGTAGGCCGACATGCTCTCGTTGCACTCGGGGAAATGCGTCATCAACTTGGGCGACCGACCGGCGCCGCTGACGCCGCTCTTCGAGTCGATGATGATGTCGTCGGTCTCGAAGAGGCCGCTCTTCACCAGGGGCGCGAGCGGCAGGATCGCCGACGTCGAGTAGCAGCCCGGATTGGCGACGAGCGACTGGCCCCTGATGCGGTCGCGAAAGAGTTCGGGGAGGCCGTAGACGGTCTGCCCGAGCCGGCCGGCGTCGGGATGCTCGTGGCCGTACCATTCGAGGTAGGTGGCCGCGTCGTCGAGTCGGTAGTCGGCGCTGAAATCGACCACCTTCGCGCCGGCGGCGAGCACCCGCGGCAGCAGTTCGGCGCTGGCGCAGTGCGGCAGGCAACTGAAGACGCAGTCGGCCCGCGTGCCCACCTCCTCGGGAGACAGGTCCTCGAGCGGGAGGTCGATCCTGCCGACGAGGCTGGGATGGACGCTCGACACGGGCGTGTTGCCCTCCTGGCGGCTCGTCACGGCGACGATCTTCGCGTGCGGATGCCGGAGCAGGAGTTTGATCGCCTCCAGCGCCGTGTAGCCGGTGGCGCCGAGGACCGCGACGGTGACCTGTTTCGACGTGCTCATCGCGCAGTGGCTCCTCGGAAGGCGAGTGATCGGGCCGCCGCTCCTCGGCGGCGACGCGGTGTTATAGCGGGCCGGCGGGGATCGCTCCAGATTCGCCCCGGGGCGGCATGCGGAGGGCGCGGCGCCGGCGCGTCAGGTCCGGTCAGCCTTCACGCCCGCGCCACGCCGGCGGGCGGCCGGGGCCGGTCCGTTCATGACGGTCGTCTCGAGGAGCCGGAGCAGCCAGGTCGCGACCGCCCGCTTCGTGCCGGCCTTGGTGCCGACGCAGGCGTGGGCACGGTCGTAGACGGCGACGGCCGTTTTCGTGGAGTCGAGCGCGGTGACGTCGTTGACGACGATCAGATCGCACCGCTTGGCCTCGATCTTGGCGAAGGCCCGCTTCGGATCGCCTCCCGGCTCGAGGGCGAAGGCCACGAACCACTGCCGGGCCGACGCGCTCGCGGCGAGCGTCGCGATCACGTCGGTCGTCGCCTTCAGTTCGAGCGTCAGGCCGGCGGCCGTCCGCGGGATCTTCCCCGCCAGCCGCCGCTTCGGCTCGAAGTCGCAGGGTGCCGCCGCGGCGATCACCCCCGCGCACCGCGGCAACTCCTTGGCGGCCGCGGCGAGCATCTCGGCCGTGGTGATCACCGGGATCACGCGGGCCCCCCGCGGATACGCCACCTGCACCGGGCCGCTGACGATCGTCACCGCATGGCCGCGGGCCAACGCCGCCGCGGCGATCGCCGCGGCCATGCGGCCGCTGGAGGCGTTGGTCAGGTAGCGGACGTCGTCGATGTAGGCCCGCGTGGGGCCGGCGGTGAGGAGGATCGATGCCATGGGCTTCTCGGGCGGGGCGATCAGGACCGCTGCGGCGGCCGGTCCCGGAGCAGGGAGCCGATGACGGAGGCGATCTCCTCCGGCTCGGCCATCCGGCCGGTCCCGGTCTGCCGGCACGAGAGCCAGCCGCTGCCCGGCTGGATGATCGTCGCCCCGTCGGCCGCCAGTTGGTTTACGTTGCGCTGAACGGCGGGCTTGGCCCACATCGCGGCGTTCATCGCGGGGGCGAAGAGCACCGGGCACTCGGCGCAGAGCAGCAGCGTGGTCAGCAGGTCGTCGGCGGCCCCGGCGGCCGCCTGGGCGAGCAGGTCGGCCGACGCCGGCGCCACGACGACGAGGTCGGCCCGTGCCGACAGTTCGATGTGGGCGCCCAGCGGAAACGCCCCCGGGTCGAAACTCCGCGTGGCGACCGGGCGGCCCGTGAGCGCCGCGAAGGTCGCCGCGCCGACGAACTTGCGGGCGTTGCGCGTGAGCACGGCCGTCACCCCGGCGCCGCGCTGCACGAGGAGGCTCGCGAGCGCCGCCGCCTTGTAGGCCGCGATTCCGCCCGACACCCCCAGCACGATTTCGCGGCCTTCAAACATGGCTAGCTGCCGGTTGTCACCGAGGGACAAGGGCGGTCGGAGACCGCCGCGACGGGCGAAGACGGGCAACCGCTTCGATCCCCCACCAGCCCGCAGGGGCCGGGCATGCCGCGGCGGAGACGGATCAGAGGATCGTGGGATCGAAGTCGAGCGGGCCGCCGGCCTCGGTCGATTCGCCGGTGATCCGGAGGTTCATCGAGGTGTCGAGGAAGATCTTGTCCTGCTTGATCTCCTCGATGACGATGGTCATCTTGTCGTCGCTGTCGATGTTGACGAGCGGACGGCCGCCGGCATTGAGCGCCACCAGCCGCTTCTGGATCAGGGTGGAAAGCTTGAATCGTCCACCGACCTTGTTGACGATCGCTTCTTCGCGGAGGTCGTCGATCATGATTGGGCTCCTGGGTTTGGTTTCGTGATGTCAGCGTGAGGTGGGGGTCGGGACGGCGGCGGGGCGGGGCGGGGAGCGATCCGGATCGGGGTGCAGGCCGGATTGGACGAGCACCCGTTTGATCGCCGACAGCGCCGCATCGACGTCGTCGTTCACGACCCGGTGGCGATACCGGTGGGCCTCGAGCAGTTCGCGGCGGGCCACCTCCAACCGCCGGGCCATCGCCTCCGGCGACTCGGTGCCGCGGGCTTGCAGCCGCTGCAGGAGTTGATCCGGGTGGGATGGCTCGACGAAGATCGTGATCGCGTCAGGATACCGTTCGAGCATGGAGAGTGTACCCTCCACGTCGATCTCCAGCACGACCCAGCTTCCGGCGGCCAAACGGGGGGCCACTTCCGAAACCAGGGTGCCGTACCAGTGCTGGCGGCCGTAGACCCGGCAGCATTCGAGGAATTCCCCCTCCTGCCGGCGGCGTTCGAACTCGTCCAGGGGGATGAAGTGGTAGTCGATTCCGTCGCGCTCCCCGGACCGGGGCGGCCGCGTGGTGGCCGAGACGCTCGGAATCAGCTGCGGCATGTCGGCCAGGAGCCGGCGCAGGAGCGTCGTCTTGCCGACGCCGGACGGACCGGAGATGACGACGAGTTTGCCCGGGCGGACTTCCATCCCGATGTTGTACCGCAGGGCGGCGGAGGTTGAAAAGCCGCCGCGTTTCCGCCGCTCACTCGATGTTCTGCACCTGCTCGCGGAGCCGCTCGATCCGGGTCTTCAGTTCGACCACGGTGTGCGCGATCTCCACGTCGAGCGACTTCGACGCGATCGTGTTGGCCTCGCGGCCCAGTTCCTGGGCCAGGAAATCGAGCGACCGGCCCGGCGACTCCTCGCCGAGCAGCCGGTCGAACTGCCCGAGATGACTTTCCAGCCGGACCAGTTCCTCGGCGATGTCGGAGCGGTCGGCGATCAGGGCCACTTCGTGGGCGATGTCGGCCTCGGAAAGGGAGGTGCCGTTTTGCTCGAGGAGCTTGCCGACCCGCTCGACGAGCCGGGCGCGATGATCGGCCAGCACGCCGGGCACGCGGCCGCGGATCGCCGCGACGAGCGCCGTGATCTCCACGCACAATCCCCGCATGTCGCGGGCGAGCGCCTCGCCCTCGGCCCGCCGCATGCGGTCGAGCCGATCGAGCGCCTCGTCCAGGGCCCGCGACACGAGTGGCCAGGCTCGTTCGACGGCGGCCGTGTCGGGGGTGGCATCGACGAGGATGCCCGGCAGCGCGAGGAGGCCGTCGAGCGACTGCGGCAGCGGCAGGCCGCGGGCGGCGCACAACGCCTCCAGGTCGTCAAGGTAGGCCGACAGTTGCACGCGATCGAGGCGGCGGCTCGCGGCTGCCGCCGTGCCGACGACGTCGAGCGTCATCTGCACCGCGCCGCGCCGCACGCGGCGGCGAATCGCCGCCTCGGCCTTGCTCTCGAGAATCCCAAACCCCTCGCGGGCCCGGAGCGAAAGCTTGAAGAAACGGTTGTTGACGCAGCGCAATTCCACGCGGCAGGTGCTGCCACCGTCAGTGGCAGTGCCCTCGCCGCAGCCGGTCATGCTGAGCGCCATGATGGATCCCGCATCACTTGGAGGCCGCTGGTTCCACCGGTGCGGCGGTCGCGCCCTGCGTCTTCGCGTCGGCAGCGGCGGGCTGGTCGGTCGCCGGCTTGGTTTCCGGCTTGGTCTCCGGCGCGACGGGAGTCATGTCGGGTTCGGCCGCGCCGCCGGTCTCAGGAGCGGTGGACTCTCCGGCTGGCGGCGTGGCCGGCGCGACGCCCTGCGGTGCGGCGCCGCCCAGCGCGGGGCTGAAGAGCGAGGTCTGCCGGCCGAGCACGTTGAGCGACAGGATGCAGAGCAGGATCCAGAATCCCGCCACGGCCACCGTGATTTTCGTGAACACGTCGCCCGCCTTCGTGCCGAAGGCGCTCTGGCCTCCCATGCCGCCGAAGGCCCCCGCCAATCCGCCGCCGCGGCCGCGTTGAATGAGCACGAGCAGGATCAGGAACAACGCCGTGAGGACGAGCGAAAAGCCGAGCAGAAAACGGATCAGGGAGGTCATGGACGTGCACGGGCTCCGGAAATGGGGGAAACGACCAGCCGACGCCACAGACTACCCGACGGTCGCCGACTGGCCTACCCCAGCCGGGCGACGGGCCTAACCGTTGAACGCCGCCGCGATGCCGAGAAAGTCATCCGCCTTGAGGCTCGCGCCCCCGACCAACGCGCCGTCGATATCGGGCTGGGCCGCGAGGTCGGCCGCATTGTCGGGCTTCACGCTGCCGCCGTACTGGATCCGCACACCCGCCGCCACGACCGGCGAGGCGAGCGTTCCGAGCAGGGAGCGGATGAGGGCGTGCACCTCCTGCGCCTGCTGCGGCGTGGCCACCTTGCCCGTGCCGATCGCCCAGACCGGCTCGTAGGCGATCACGACCTTGGCCAGATCGTCCGCCGAAAGCCCTCCGAGCGAGCCGCGGATTTGTTGGGTCACGACCGCCTGGGTCCGCCCGGCCTCCCGCTCCTCGAGCGTTTCACCCACGCAGACGATCGGCGTCAGGCCCGCGGCGAGCGCGGCCTTCGTCTTGGCGTTGACGATCGGGTCGGTCTCGCCGAAGAGCGTCCGCCGCTCCGAGTGACCGAGGATCACGTACCGGCAGCCCAGATCCAGGAGCATCGGCGGGGCGACCTCGCCCGTGAAGGCGCCGCTCGGCTTGTCGTGCATGTTCTGCGCGCCGAGGGCCACGGCCGCCGACCCGCCGAGGGCGGTGCCGACCGTCTCCAGGTAGGCCGCGGGCGGACAGAGGACGAGTTCGACGGCGGCCGCCTCCCCGCGCCTCGCGGCCACCGCGGCGGTCAACTCCCGCGCCTTGGCCCGGTCGAGATTCATCTTCCAATTGCCGGCGACGATCTTCCTGCGGGCGGTCATGCGGGGGGCTCCGGGAGTCAGGCGTGAATGGCGTGAGAAGCGAGCAGGATAGCACCCGGGTGGCCCGAGCGCAAGCGACGTGGGCCTGCCGCCGGACCGCGGCCGCTCGTCCGTCAGCCGACAGCGGCGGCGGCGGCGTAAGAGCCGAGGATGACGACCCGCTTGCACCGCTTCTCCAGGGCGGCGATGGCGCGGCGGACCCGCAAATCCTCGCGGTGGCCCTCGAGCTCCACGAAGAAGATGTAGCCGCGCTCCTCGCCGGGCAGCGGAAACGACTCGATCCAGGTGAGGTTGAGCTTCTGCCGCTTGGGGATCGCAAGCGCGTCGGCGAGGCCGCCCGGCTTGTGCTCCGTCTCGAACATGATCGAGGTCTTGTCCTTGCCGGTCCGCTTGGCATCGGAATGGCCGATCACCGCGAATCGCGTGGTGTTGCCGGCGATGTCTTCGATGTTCTCCGCCAGCACGTTGAGCCCATAGTGAACGCCCGCCTGGCGGCTGGCGATCGCGGCGGCACCGGGCGTCTTCGCGGCGGTCTCAGCGGCCGTGCTGGTGCTGGTCACCTCGATGAGCCGGGCCGAGGGGAGGTGGCGGGACAGCCAGTTGCGGCACTGCGACAGGGCCTGCGGCCGGCTGTAGACGGCCTCGATCGCGGAGCGATCACAGCTGGCGAGCAGATTGTGGTGGATCCGCAGCGGCACCTCCGCGCAGATCTTGACCGGCAGCCGGGAAAAGTTGTCGAGCGTGTCGGCGATCCGGCCGTCGGTGGAGTTTTCCAGCGGCACGACGCCGTAGTGCGAGTGGCCCGCGTTCACTTCCTCGAAGGCGGCGGAGATGCTGGCCACGGGCACGAAATCAACCGACCCGCCGAACCGGTGCAGGGCGGCCAGGTGGCTGTAGGTCCACGCCGGTCCCAGATGGGCCACGCGGAGGTGCTGCTCGATCGCCCGCGACCCGGAGATGAGCTCCCGATAGATGGCCTTCAGGCTATCGTTCGACAGCGGCCCCTCATTCGACGAAGCGACCCGATCGAGCACCATCTCCTCGCGGGCCGGGTCGTAGGTCTCCTGGCCCGTGGACTTCTTGAGGTGGCCGATCTGGCGGGCGAGTTCCGCCCGCTGGTTCATCAGGCCGACCAAGTCCCGGTCGATCCGGTCGATCCGCGTTCGCAGGCCCGCGAGGCCTGGCGCGGTGCCGCTGTCGGGTGGCGTGTTTCGTGGGGTTTTGGCCATCAAGGCACCGGCATCCAATCGGGGGGACGGCCAAAATGGCAGCCGGCCTGGCCGCCGTGGGATCGATCCACTCCGCCGGTGACCACTGTACTCCGCGAAACTGCGGCGTAAATACTCGGATTTGCCGCCGGAAAATGGTTCTGGCCGCGGGTGGCACGGCCTTTGCATTTCGGAACAACCGACTTTCCCGGGGCCAAAATTGGCGTCGGCCCCACCCAAAGCCACCAGCACGAGGACAGCGGACATCATGGCAACCAAGCAGGGCGAGAAGATCATCGGCATCGACCTCGGCACCACCAACTCGGTGGTCGCGGTGATGGAGGGCAAGGAGCCCAAGGTGATCGCGAACAAGGAGGGCAA
>JBEIQP010000112.1:0-8509 GCA_040376455.1 Planctomycetaceae bacterium
CGCAACCGGTCGTGCACACTATCTGCACTTTGCCGACATGAATGGCGACGGTCGGGGAGATGTGCTGCTTGGTGCCTCCGAGGAGGGAACGTTCACGTGGGCCCGCGAGGCGGCGCTGCTCGCGGCGCGGGCCCGCGGGCGGAAGGGCTGGGCCATCCCCAACACGCGGTCGAGCGTGGAGCCCTTCCTGACGCACGCCGCGCGCCGCGACCTGCGGGAGCGGGTGTGGCGGATGTTCGTGGCCCGCGGGGACGGCGGCGGCGCGACCGACAACAACACCACGATCGCGCGGATCCTCCTGCTGCGGGCGCGGCGGGCGCACCTGCTCGGGTTTCCGACCCACGCCCACTGGCGGCTGGAGCATTCGATGGCGAAGACACCCGACCGCGCGGTGGCGTTGATGGAGGCGGTCTGGCGGCCGGCGGTCGCCCGCGTGCGGGAGGAGGTGGCCGACATGCAGGCCATCGCCGACGCCGAGGGGGCGGGCATCCGGATCGCCGCCTGGGACTACCGCTTCTACGCCGAGAAGGTGCGGAAGGCGAAGTACGACCTCGACGAGGCGGCGATCACCCCGTACCTGCAGTTGGAGAAGCTCCGCGAGGGGATGTTCTTCATGGCGGAGGAACTCTTCGGGCTGCGGTTCGAGCCGGTGGCGGCGGGGACGGTTCCCGTCTATCACGCGGACGTGCGGGTCTGGCAGGTGACCGGCCGCGACGGCGGGCTGGCGGGCCTCTGGTACTTCGACCCGTTTGCGCGGCAGACGAAGCGGTCGGGCGCCTGGATGAGCGCCTACCGACCGCAGGAGCGGCTCGACGGCGAGGTGCCGACGCTCGTGTCGAACAACTGCAACTTCGCCCCTGCCGCTCCCGGCGAGCCCGTGCTCCTCAGCTGGCAGGATGCCACGACGCTCTTCCACGAATTCGGCCATGCGCTGCACGGCCTCTGCTCGTCGGTGGACTACCCGTCCCTGTCCGGCACGAACGTGGCCCGCGACTACGTCGAGTTTCCCTCCCAGTTGCTCGAACACTGGCTCGCGACGCCCGAGATCCTCGATCGCTTCGCGGTCCACTGCCGGACCGGGCAGCCGATTCCGGCGGACCTGATCGGGAAGATCCGCCGCGCCGAGCGTTTCAACGAGGGCTTTCGCACCGTCGAGTTTCTCGCGAGCGGCCTGATCGACATGCAACTCCACCTGGCGGGCGACGCGGCGATCGATCCGCGGGCGTTCGAGCGGGACACGCTCGCCGCGCTCGGGATGCCGGAGGAGATCGTGATGCGGCACCGCACGCCGCACTTCAGCCACATCTTCGCCGACGACGGCTACTCCGCCGGGTCTTACAGCTACCTCTGGGCCGACACGATCACCGCCGACGCCTGGGAGGCTTTCACGGAGGCGGCGGGCGGCCCCTGGGACAAGGAACTGGCGGAGCGGCTCCGCCGGCACGTGCTCGCCGTGGGCAACACGATCGACCCGGCCGCCAGTTACCGGGCGTTTCGGGGCAGCGACGCCGGCATCGAGCCGCTGATGCGGAAGCGGGGTTTTGCCGCCGGCACGCCGGGGGGCCGGTGACCGGCCGCCGCCGCCGGCGGACTCGGGCCACGGCCTGCTGGGAATAATCCGCGATCCGGAATAGACTTGAGGCAGTGCAGGACCGCGTTGCGTCGCCTCACGTTTTACGGAGCCGATCACCATGGCGAGCGCCATCGACCCGATCCAGAGGCCGAAATCCGCCGGCGACGGCGATCCCCCCGCCGCGAAGCCGGCCGCCAAGCCGAATGCTCCGGCGGCTGCAGCCACCCCCCCGGTCGCGGCCCGGGCGCCTGCACCGGCACAGGCGGCCGCACCGTCGAAGGACAGCGACGACGAAGAAGCCAAGCCCTCGTCGCTGGCGGGCCTGCTCAGGCAGACACCCGCGTGGGCGGTGAGCGCGCTGGCCCACGTCGTGGCGCTCCTGGCGATGGCCCTCATCATCAGCCAACCGCCTGCGGAGGAGAAGCCGCGGGTCATCGTCTCTTCCGGGCCCGAGAGCGAGGAGCCTTTGGACGATCTGCCGGAGGATGCGCCCGACACGCCGGTCGAGAACCCCTCCACGGACAGCGAGATGGTCGATGCGCCGGAGGTGGCGATCGACGTGCCGGTCACCGACGCCAGCGACGTCGATGCGGCGCCGGTCGCCAACGTCGAACTGACGACGTTCGGAGATGTGTCTGCGTCGTCCGAGTTGCTCGCTTCGTTGGGTGGCCCCGGTGGCAAAGGCGTGGGTATCGGCGCTCGCCGCCGCAGCGGCGGTTCGCCCGGTGGTGGCGGGCCGGGCGGCGGTGGCAGCGATGCGGACCAGGCGGTGGAGAAGGCGCTCAAGTGGCTCGCGGAACACCAGTGCCCCGACGGCGGCTGGGATTTCGAGCTGAAGAACTGTCCGAGTTGCGGTGGCAAGTGCAACGGCAGCGGCATCTATCGCGATCGCGCCGCCCCGACGGCCCTCGCCCTCCTGCCGTTTCTCGGCCGCGGCATCACCCACCTCGACGGCCCGGAGAAATACAAGGCGAAGGTCAAGGCCGGCATCCAGTATCTGGTCGCCCGGGCCACGGCCCAGAACGGCAAGATCGACGAGGACGCTCCCGCGGGCCGTTCCTTATCGGATTTGCAAGGACTCTACCTGGCGAATTCATACGTCCAGGCGATCGGCACGATCGCGCTCTGCGAGTGCTATGCCATGACGCAGGATCCGGCGCTGCGGGGGCCGACGCAACTGGCTCTGAAGCGGATCATCGACATGCGACGGCCCGATGGGAGCGGGTGGGACTATGTGCCCGATTCCAAACAGCAACGCCCAACCGGAGACTTGTCGATCTTCGGATTTCAAATGCAGGCCATCAAGGCCGGGAAGTTGGCCGGCTTCGACGACCTCGCCGACAAGAGCATGTTCAAGTACGCGGAGAAGTTTCTCGACTCCGTCCAGGCCTCTCCGTCGCCGGCCCTTCCACTCCCCGGATCCGCGTATTGGTATGTCCCGGGGGGCGAGAATGGGCAAATCACCGTGAGGGACCCGATGATCGCCGTCGGCCTGCTCTCCCGCATGTTCACGGGCTGGAAACGGGAAGAGCCGGCGCTGCAGGCCGGCGTCGCGTACCTGGCGGCCAAGGGCCCGACGAACGATCTCTACTACGACTACTACGCCACGCAGGTGATGTTCCACACGGAGGGCAATGCGTGGAAGGCATGGAACGACAAGATGAAGCCCATGCTGATCAAGAGTCAGTCCACCAAGGGGCATGAGGCGGGCAGTTGGTACGAGGGCTTCGAGAACCACGGCGGCGCGAAGGACAAGGTGGACGAACACGTCGAGCGGGGTGGCCGGCTGTATCTCACGTCGCTGGCGGCGCTGACGCTCGAGGTCTACTACCGCTACGAACCGATCTACAGCGGCTCCGGCAAGGGCTTCAAGGAAGTCCAGCCGGCCGGGAAGTGACCGCGGTGCCCCGTCGCGGCCGATCGGGGCCGTGGTCCCGACCAGAAGGCCCGAGCGGGCAGGCCCGGGCGGCTCACGCATGCGGCTCCTGAGTTGGAACATCCACAAGGGCATCGGCGGTGGCGACCGCCGCGACTCGCTCGCGCGGATCATCGACTGCATCGAGGCCGAGAACCCGGACCTCGTCTGCCTGCAGGAGGTGGACAGGCTCGTCCGCCGCAGCCGGTTCGACGACCAGCCGCGGCTGCTCGCCCGCTACTTCCGCTGCCATTCCGTGTTTCAGACGAACGTGCCGGTGGCCGGGGGCGGGTACGGCAATCTCGTGCTCTCGCGCTGGCCCGTGGCCAGCCGGCACCGCGTGTCGCTGCGGCAGGGCGCGCGCAAGCCGCGGGGCGCGCAGTTGCTCGTCGTCGATTCGCCCGAGGGCCCGCTCCACCTCGTGCACACCCACCTCGGCCTCGCCGAGGCGGAGCGGCGGTGGCAGGTGGCCCGCCTCCTCGGCCACATGCTCTTCCGCGCCGCCGACCGGCATCCGACGCTGATCGTGGGCGATTTCAACGACTGGCGCGACAGCCTCGCCGGCGGCACGCTGGCGGCCAACGGCTTCGACCAGGTGACGAGCCCCGTGGGGCGGTTTCGCACGTTCCCGGCCTGGATGGCGCTGGGATCGCTCGACAAGGCGTTCGTCCGCGGCGGGATCGACGTGCGGCACGCCCGCGTGGTCCGCACGAGCCTGACGAAGGCGGCCAGCGACCACCTGCCGCTGGTGATCGATTTTCACCTCCGGTGATCACCGGCCGATCGGCGCCGGCTGGCCCACCATTCCCAGGCCAGCGGCAGCACCGACACCACCACGATGCCCACGACGACCAGTTCGAAGTTTTCCTTGACGACCTTGAATCCGCCGAACAGGTAGCCGGCCAGCGTGCAGATCGCGACCCAGGCGATGCCGCCGACCACGTTGTAGTAGAGAAACGTCGGGTAGTGCATCTTGCCGACGCCGGCCACGAAGGGGGCGAACGTGCGGACGATCGGCACGAACCGGGCCAGCACGATCGTCTTGCCGCCGTGCCGCTCATAGAAGCCCTGCGTCCGCTCCAGGTGCTCGTGCTTGAGAAACCAGCGGTTGATGCGGAAGGCTCGCGGGCCGATCCAGCGGCCGATGGCGTAGTTGACGGTGTCGCCGAGGATCGCGGCGACGGTGAGCACGACCAGCAGCGGCACCAGGCCGAGCGACTCCGGAAACCGGGCCGCCAGCGCGCCCGCCGCGAACAGGAGCGAGTCGCCCGGCAGGAACGGCATCACCACCAGGCCCGTTTCGCAGAAGATGATCGCGAACAGGATCGCATAGGTCCAGGGTCCGCAGGAGTCGATGATCGACCGCAGGTGCTCGTCGAAATGGAGGATGAAGCCGACGAGTTTCGAGATCGCGTCCATCGTGTCGTCCGTGTCCGTGGAGGTGAGGCCGGTCCTGCTCAGGTCAGCCCGCCGAGGGGACCGTCGCCGCAGTAGTCGCGGTTGCCGAACGAGGCCAGCGTGTCGTGGCCCATGGCGTGGGCGAGCGCCAGCAGGAGGCGGTTGTGCGGCACGTTCGGGAATTCGAGCGCCCGTCCGCCCCGCACGCCGGCACCGCCGATGAGCACCCAGGGGATGTCGTCGAGCAAGTGCGTGTTGCCCTCGCCCAGTTCGTTCGTCCAGACGATCGTCGTGTGGTCGAGCATCGAGCCCGTGCCGCCCGGCTCGGGGGTCTCCGCCAGGCGCCGGGCGAGGTGGGCCACTTCGCCCGCGTACCAGGCGTTGATCCGCGTGAGCTTCTCCTGGGCGGCGGCGTTCTTCTTCGATTCGTGGGAGAGCTCGTGATGCTTCTCCGTGACGCCCACCCAGTTCATCTGCGGTTGGCCGACGGAGTTGGTGTACTGCAGGGTGGCCACCCTGGCGAAGTCGGCCGCGAGGGCCGCGACGAGCAGGTCGATCTGCATCCGGCTGATCCGCGGCATCCGGTCGTTCTGCTCGAGCACGCCCGGCTCGAGCGGCGGCACCGCGTGCCCGGCCCGGTCGCGATCCGCCGCCAGCTCCTTCTCGAATGACCTGACGAGCGTGACGTGGTCCTCCAAGACCCTCCGATCCTCCGCCGGCATCGCGGCCGCCACGCGGCTCAGGTCCTCGCGGACGTCGTCGAGCACGCTGCGCAGGCTGTCGCGGTCCCTCGTCTGTCCGTAGAGCTTCGCGAACATCTGGTAGGGGTCGTCGATCGGCGCGACGGGTTTGTTGGGGCCGGCGTAGACCATCCTCGTCCAGGGATCGGCTCGCTCCGGCACGAGGACGCCGAACTCGAGCGATCCGAAACGGGTCTGCGTGTCGGGGCGCGACTGGAGGAACGAGCGGATCTCCTGATCGATCGACTTCCCGCTCGACCAGCCGGCGGGCGTGTCGCCGCCCCCCTGGATGTTGCCCGGCAACAGTTCCACGCCCGTGAGCAGGCAGCCCATGCCCCGCAGGTGGGCGTCGCCGTCGCCGCGGATCTTGTCGCAGACCCCCTTCAGGGTGAGCAGCCGGTCGCGGAAGGGTGCGAGCGGCCGCAGGATCGGCGGCAGCTCCGCCGGCAGATCCCCCGCCCCGCCCGGCCAGAAGGTGTCGCGCACCACCCCGTTGGGGCTGAAGACGACCACGAGCCGCCGCTTCGGTGCGGCGGGCTCGGCCTGAAGGCTCGCCAGGTTGCCGAGAAACGGCGCCGCGGCCGCGGTTGCACCGAGCTGCCGCAGCAGTCGCCTGCGAGGAATCATGGCCCGATCTCCGGCGGCGAGGAGGAGTCCGTGTCGGAAGGAGGAAACGCCGCCATGGTAACGATATCGACGAGCAGATGCCGGACGTTGAATTCATGGGCGGCGAACGCGGCCACGAGACGCGGCAGCGCCTCCGGGCCCCAGGCCCGGACGGGCTGCCCCACCAGCGCCTGGAACAGGCTGCGGACGAAGGCCTCGTGGGCATCCGGGCTGTCCGCGACGAAACCGCCCAGTTCCACCGCCCCCCGGACCTCGACCGCGTCGCCGTGGCGGGGCTGGTACCCCCCCGTCGCGTCGATCGGCCGCACGCGGTCGCCGACCCGCTCGGTGGTGCGATGGCGGCCGATCGCGTCGAACTCCTCGAGCGCGAAGCCAAGCGGATTGATCATCACGTGGCAGCCGCGGCACGAGACCGCCGCCGTCTGCAGCGCCACCCGCTCGCGCGTCGAGAGGTCGGGCTCCACGTCGGCGGCCAGCGGCGCGACCGCCTCCGGCGGCGGCTTGAGCGGATTGCCGAGGACGGTTCGGGCGAGGAACACGCCGCGGTGGATCGGCGAGGTGTCTTTGGCGTAGGCGAAGACGCTCATCAGATACGGATGCGAGAGGATGCCGGCCCTTCGGCCGGCGTCGATCCGCACCCGCTGGAACGCCGCGTCGGGGGGCAGGTCCACGCCGTAGAGCGGCGCGAGCCGGCCGTTGACGAAGACCTCGTCGGCGGTGAACAGCCGACGGCAGTCGCCCGCCTGCGGTCCGTCCCACAGCACGTCGTCGAGGAGCAGGTGGAAGCTCGTGCGCAGGTCCGCCGCGGTGCCGGCGTCGAATGCCGCGAACGCAGCCTCGTCCTTGACGAGTTCGGGCGGCTGATCGACGCGCAGCCACGCCAGCAGGACGGCGCGGAGCTTCGCCCGCGTCCGCGGATCGTCGAGCATGCGGTCGGCTTGGGCTGCCGCATCGGCCGGCGTGGCGAGCCGCCCCCCTGCCGCCGCGGCGCGGAGGGCGTCGTCGGGCAGCGAGTCCCAGAGGACCAGCGCCATCCGCGCCGCGACGGCGTCGGGAGACCGCGTCGTCGGCGAACCACGATAGAGAAACCGCGGCGAGAGCAGGGTCTGCAGCACCACGCGACGCAGGCCCGTGTCAGCGTCGGCCGCGGATGCGAAGCGATCGTCCGCGGCCGCCGTCGCGTCCGGCTCGTCGAGCGGTCGGCCCGTTGCCCGGCTTTCGAACCGGGCGGCCAGGTCGCGGAGCGCCGCCGACCGGTCACGGTCCCGCGCGGCGGCCGGCAGCCAGCGGTCCACGCCGGCGACAACCGCGGAGGCCGTCTCGACGGCGGCCGCGACGGCGGCGGCGTGCCACTCCGGGCTCACGCTCGTGCCCCGCTCGTAGCCCATGCTGCGGTCGTCGGGCGGAAACGGGGTGCCGAGCACGAACGTCTCCGGCACCCTGGTCGGCACGAGGCATCGCTCCGGCACGGTTTCCTCGATGCCGTGCGGCGGCTTCCACGCGAGTCGGATCGAGGCGCGGCACAGGGCTTCGCGAACCTGGTCCTCGACGCCCTGCGCGAACTTCGCGAACTGCACGCGGATCGGGTAGGCCCTTCCCCCCAGCAGGAACAGGCTGGCGCGGTGGTCGCGATCGGTGTCCGACCTCACGAAGGCGTCGATCAGCGGTCGTGCGTCGTCGTTGACGAACAGCCGCACCGCATGCTCCGAGCGGAGGACGAACTCGTATCGGCCGGTCTCGGGCGGCAGGATCGAGCCCTCCCACGAGATCACGAAGCGGTGCGGCTGGAACTGTTCCGGATCGGGGCCCTCGAGACCGAAGTCGAAATCGATCTGCGGGTCGATCCGCGTGATCACGGGATCGGCGATGCCGGTGTCGAACGAGCGGCGAAATTCCGCGCGCCGCCCGTAGGCGGCCCGGAGGCCGCGGGCGGCGTCGATCCGCGGCGGCCGCGGGCCGAAGGAGCCGAGCAGGTCGGCGACCGTCTCCCGGTATTGCCGCGCCGTCAGTCGCGCCAGTTCGACGCGGGCCGGACGGTTGCGATCCTGCGCGACCGCGGAATAAAAGGCGGCGTGGATGTACTCGGCCACGTCCCGCGCGGCTTGGCCGGTGACGAGCGAGGGGTCGTGCTCCGGCATCGCCTCGTCCACGTAGGCGGCGAGCTGTCCCGGCGACCGCTCGCCGCGGAGCGGCTCCGGCACCTGCGCCGTGCCCTCGCCCTCGGCGCCATGACAGGAGACGCAGTGCTGCCGATAG
>JBEIQP010000061.1:0-16818 GCA_040376455.1 Planctomycetaceae bacterium
GAGCACGGGCAACTGCAGATGCCACGCGGAGAGCTGCTCGGGGGCGAGCGTGTAGCCCTTGGGGGCGGCGAGCGGCGCGTAGGCCTCCTCGTCGCTCGCGGCGAGAAACTCGCTCACGGGCGCCGCGTAAAAGGCGGCATTGGTGCGTGGGCCCGGCATGGGCGACAAGCCTACCAAACCGGGGGGACAACCTTGGTCCGGGACGGGCTGACGCAGTACGGTACGCATGTACACTAACCGGCATGCAAAGCGTCTATGTCGAAACTTCGGTGATCAGCCATGCCGCCGCCCGGCTAAGCCGGGTGCCGCGAATCGCGGTGCTCCAGCAGGAGGCCCGGCAGTGGTGGGCCGAATGCCGGCCGAACTACCGCGCGGTGGTGTCGCAGTTCGTGATCGACGAGGCCAGCATGGGCGATCCCGACGCCGCGGCCCACCGGCTGGAAATGCTCGCCGACGTGGAGCTGCTGCCAAACTCGGAGGCGGTGTTTGAGCTGGCGGAGATGCTCGTCGTCCGCAGGCTGATTCCGGTCGAGGCAAAACTCGACGCCTTTCATGTGGCTTCGGCGGCTGTCGCGAACGTAGACTATCTGGTGACGCAGAACTTCACGCATATTGCCAATGCGAAGATGATTCCTGCGATTTATGCTGCTCTGGAGCGAATGGGTTTTGGCCGGCTGTTGATCTGCACGCCGGCCGAGTTTCTTGGAGGGCTCGACAATGGCCCGAAATAAAATTCTCGACGAACTCCACGCCGCTCGGGCGAAGTTGCTCGCTGACGCGGGGGGCGATTTACGGCGATATTTTGACGAGGCGACCGAACGCCTGAAGGCGTCGGGCCGTCCGATCGCCAAGCTCCCCAAGAAGACCAAGCAGCGCCGGAAGAAGACGGGCTGATTTTCGGCGAGGCACGCCCAAAGAGGAACACCGCGTGGGCCCGACATGGCGGCTCCGGCTCCACCAACGCCCGTCAGCGGCCACCAGGAGCCGTCAACCCTTCACGACGCCCGCGAAAAATCGCTTGACGTCGTGAAGGACGCGGAAACTCAGTACCCCCGACAGGGATCGAACCTGTGACCTACGGTTTAGGAAACCGTCGCTCTATCCACTGAGCTACGGGGGCGGACCATGCAAGTGTACCGCCCGCCGCCGGAGGAGAAACCAGCCGGCCGTCAGGCAGCCGCCTTGGCCACTTCCTTCGCCTTGTAGAGATAGGGATTCATCGTCGGGTCGTTGTACATCTTCATCTGCCGGAACACCCGCAGCGGCCGCTCGCCCGCGAAGATCTCGCCCAGCAGACGGTCGAGCGCCGCCATCAGATGGTCGCGCTGCAGGTCGAGAACCTCCAGCCGCGAAGCCGCCTTCGCCCGATGCTCCTCCGTGGCCTCACGCCGCTCCACCTGCTCCCGCATGTGGAAGCGACGCAGCTCCAGGATCGAAAGCCGGTCGATCGCCGCACCGGGTGTCTCCGTCGCCGCCGGCGCCGCCGGCCCCGCCACGATGCCCCGCGCCGCCAGATCGGCGATCAGCCAGTCGTCCACCTTCTCGATCGCGTCGTTGCGGGCCTGGTTGTAGCGGTCGATCGCCCGCTTCACCTGCGCGATGCGGCCGTCGGTCACGTCGGGCGACCGGGCGACGTCCTCCTCGTGCCACAACAGGAAGTTGTAGCGGTGCAGATCGCAGATCCGACCGCGAAGCCCCTCCTCGCTGTGCTCCGGCTCGAAGTCGTGCCAATGCGCGACCAGGTGCACCAGCAACGCGTCGATCGTGGCGACCGGCAACGGCGCCCCATGATGCGACGCGGAGGAGTGCAGCGGGATTGTGGCGGACGACATGGCGAATGCTCCTGACAGGGAAACGAATGGATGGTTCAGGCGGCCTTGCGGATCACGAGGCAGAGGTTCGATCCGCCAAAGCCAAACGAGTTGCTGGCCGCGACGTGCACCCGGCGCGGACGGGCCACGTGCGGCACGTGGTCGAGCCGGCACTGGTCGTCCGGATCGTCGAGATTCACCGTCGGCGGCACCGCCTGCCGATCGAGGGCCGCCAGACAGGCCACCGCCTCGAAGGCCGCCGCACCGCTGATCAGATGGCCCGACATGCTCTTGGTCGAACTCACCGGCACCGCGTCGGCCGCGTCGCCAAGCGCCAGCCGGATCGCTCCCGCCTCCGCCACGTCGCCCACCGGCGTGCCGGCGGCATGCGCGTTGACGTAATCCACCTCGTCGGCCGCGACGGCCGCATCGGCCAACGCCTCCGCGATCGCCCGCGCGGCATTCGTGGGATCGCTGCTCGGGATCACCATGTGCGCCCCGTCGCTCGACATCCCCACGCCGACGAGTTCGCCATAGATCCGGGCACCACGGGCGACCGCCGCACCGCTGCGCTCGAGCATGAAGAACGCCCCGCCCTCCCCCATCACGAAACCGTCGCGCGAACGGTCGAACGGCCGTGAAGCCCGGGCCGGATCGTCGCCGCGACGGGAAAGCGCGCGAAGGTTGTAGAAGGCCGCTAGCGCCGTGGGGCTGAGGATGTCGGAGCCGCCGACGAGACAGGCATCGACCCAGCCGGCATCGAGCCACGTCCGCCCCATCGCCATCGCATAGCCACTCGAGGCACAGGCCGCGGCGACGGTGACCGCCGGACCATTGATCCGCAGCAGCCGCGCCAGCCCATGGACGATCGTGCGGTCGCGACGCGGCTCGAACACCTTCGTGCCGCCCGCCAGAAAATCCCCCTCCCAGCGCTTGAGATGCTCGGCGCCGAGGCCGAGCACGAGGCCGATCCGCGGCCCCGCCGCGGCCGATCCCCCCGCAGCCCGCAACCCCGAGTCGGCGAGCGCATGGGCCAGCGGACCGAGACAGAGCCGCTCGAGCCGGTCGAGCCCCTCGAACTCGGCCGCATCCAGGCCGCAGACGTCGGCCGGAGGCGCGGGAATGTCGGTCACCGGAGCGGCGAACTGCCGCGGCTCCCGGGCAAACTCCCCCGGATCGATCGAACGCACGCCCGAGCGGCCCGCCATCAGGTTGTCGGCGATCTCGGCGAACGAACTGCCCAGCGGCGACACGGCGCCCACGCCCGTGATCGCCACGCCGTCGCGCGGGCCCCGCGTCGTTCCTGCCAGGACCGGCCCCATCACGCCGCCTCCCGCATGCCGAAGCGGCTCCGCCCGTCGAGGGCGGCCCGACGGCTGCGGCCAATCCGCACCTCGGCGCCCCACGGGCAGACGAGCGCCCAGGAGATCAACGCGCCTCCCTCGCCGCACATGGCCAGCGCCTGGGCGAATTCGGCGAGCTGACTCGAAGGCGGAGCATCGAGCGGGGCCGCATCGACCGCGGCACCGGGCGGAGGCGTGCGCAGGGTGAGCGTGAGCGGCGCGTCGGCGCCCGGCTCGAGGGCGACGGCCAACGCGCGACAGATCGGATCGTCGCAGACGTCGCCCGACGAGCGATCGAGCGTCGGCTCCCGATCCCATTCCGTCACGATCAGCCACAGGCCCGGCAGCGGCGCGGCGGCCGGCCGCGAGAACGAAAGCGCCGCGAACAGGCCCTCGGCGAGCGCGTCGGGGCCGCCGCTGATCCCGACGTGCGGGCCATGCATGCCCAGGCCCACGCTCACGGCGCCGGCCAGGGAATGGAGCGAGCCCTGCGGCACGATGTGCGTGGAGACCGTCACGGCGCCGCCCGTCTTCAGGAGCGCCAACGACCGGGCGGCCATCACGCGGCCCGACTGGCACGCGGCGGCGACCACGCCGTGACCGTCGAACGAAGGCCGCGGCCGCGGATGGGCCGCGATCGCCCGCAGTACCGCGTGCATGCCCACGACGGTCTGCTCGTCGCAGTGCCGCAGGAACCGCGCCGGCAAAGCGGCGACACCCTCCGGCGCCGGCGCGTCGCGCAGGGCCGCGATCTCCGACACCCGCGCCTCGACGAGCGCATGGGCCATGATGCCGCACGCGGCAGGCTCGGGGATCGGACGGGCAGGGCGGAGGTTCATGGCGGCCACTCGCTGGGGAGATTCCGGTGACCGACCGCTCAGGCGGCCTGCTTGCCCGCCTTCGCCGCGAGCTTCCGCTCGAGCATGTCGAGCATGCTGCCGACCGTGTCGATCTCCTCGAGCAGTTCGGACTCGATCTGCACCCCGAACCGGCTCTCGACGTGGAGCACCAGGCCCGCCATGTCGAGCGAATCGAGGTTGAGCCCCTCGCGCAGGGAGGTCGAGTCGGTGAGGGTCGGGTAGGTCTCGCCCGTCTCCTTCTCGAGCAGTTCGAGCACGATTGCCGACAGTTCCTGACGCTGCATGATGGAAAACCTCCGGGGTGGTCGCGGGCGCCACGAGGGGGTGGCTGCGGGAGGGGGAGCGTAGCGAACGCATCCGGGCGGGCGAAGATCAAAAACCTGTGTATTCTGGGGCGGTTTCCCCGCTGTTCCAGCGCACCGCCGTCGATGAAGCACCTCGAGTCTGCAGCCGTTTCGGTCGCCGCCGCCGTGAGCACGCGCGCCTGGATCGCGCGAGCCCTGGCCGCGGCCACGGCCCTCTACACCGGCGTGCTCGTGTTCGCCACGCACTACCCGAAGCCGGAGGAGTTTCTGGGATCGAACGCGCCGTCCGACAAGATGCTGCACGTCATCGCCTACGGACTGCTCTCCTTCCTCGCGGCGGCGGCACTGGCCGCGAAGGGAGGCTGGACGGCACGCCGGGTGGCCGCGCTCGCCGCGGGGCTCGCCGCATTCGGCGTCATCGACGAAATCACCCAGCCACTCTTCTCGCGATCGGCCGAACCGCTCGACTGGGTCTGCGACTGCGTCGGCATCGCCGCGGGACTGCTGATCGTGGCCGCCACGGTCGCCGGCCTGCGGGCCTCGCGGTCCGCCCGCGGGGCAGCGTGAGCCGCCCGCAGCCGCGCGGCGCCGGCGACGGTCACCAGTTGGGCGTGGGCGCCCGGTAGTCGTCGATGTTCACCGAGCGAAACCAGGCCACCGTCCGGGCGAGCCCCTCGCGCAACTCCACCCGCGGCTCCCAGCCCAGCTTCTGCTGCGCCAGCGTGATGACGGGCCGCCGGCGCTCGGGGTCGTCGATCGGCAGCGGCTTCTCCACCAGCGGCGACTTCGAGCCCGTCAGCTCGAGCGTGAGTTCGGCCAGCTGCCGGATCGTGAACTCGCCCGGGTTGCCGATGTTGACCGGCCCCGGGAAGTCGTCCGGGCCGTTCATCATCCGGATCATCCCGTCCACGAGATCGTCGCGGTAGCAAAAGCTCCGCGTCTGGCTCCCCGTGCCGTAGATCGTGATCGGCTCGCCGGCCAACGCCTGCCGGATGAAGTTGCTCACCACGCGGCCGTCGAAGGGATGCATCCGCGGGCCGTAGGTGTTGAAGATCCGGACGATGCGGACGTTCACCTTGTTGATGCGGTGATAGTCCATGAAGAGCGTCTCGGCGGCCCGCTTGCCCTCGTCGTAGCAGGCCCGCGGACCGACCGGATTCACCGCGCCGCGGTAGGTCTCCGGCTGCGGGTGCACCTCCGGATCGCCGTAGACCTCGCTCGTGGACGCCTGCAGCACCTTCGCGCGGCAGCGCCGCGCCATGCCCAGCACGTTGATCGCCCCGATCACGCTCGTCTTCATCGTCTTGATCGGGTTGAACTGATAGTGGCCCGGCGAGGCGGGGCAGGCGAGGTTGTAGATCTCGTCCACCTCCAGCCAGATCGGCTGCACGATGTCGTGGCGGATCAACTCGAAGTTGGGACGCCCGAGCAGGTGGGCGACGTTCGACTTCTGGCTTGTGAAGAAGTTGTCCACGCAGACCACGTCGTGGCCGGAGTCCACCAGCCGCTCGCAGAGATGGCTGCCGAGAAACCCGGCGCCGCCGGTCACCAGGATCCGCTTGATGGAAGGCATCGCGATCACTCTCCGGGAACGGGGTTGGGGAAACGGACCGGGCCACCACGACACGCGCCGGCCGCCGGCGCGGGCATCCACCTTATCATGCTTGTCATGCGACACGGCCCGGCCCGGGCCGGGGCCGCCGGATGCGGCCTCACGGTCGCGCGAGCACGATCCGGAGATCGGCCACGTTCGTGCCCGTGGGGCCGGTCGTGATCAGTCCGCCCGCCGCGGCGAGCAGGGGATGGGCGTCGCAGCGGGCGAGGCCGCCGGACACGTCGAGACCGTGGGCGTCGATCGCTGCGACGACGGTTGCGTCGGCCATGCCGCCCGCCGCGGTGGTGGGGCCGTCTTCGCCGTCGGTGCCCACGCTCGCCAGCAGCAGGCCGGTCGGCCACGCCCCGGCGCCGCCGCGCACGGCGGCGATCGACGCCAGCACCGTCTGTTGATTGCGGCCGCCCCGGCCGTGATCGGCCGGCACCGTCACCGTCGCCTCGCCCCCCTCGAGCCACACCCGCGGGATTCCATCGCGGGCGGTCTCGGCCGCGAGCAACACCCCCTCCGCGGCGAGCCGGCCGCCGACCACCTCGGCCGCCGCCTCGGTCTCCGAGCCGGCCACGGCCGGACGCACGCGCACGTCATACCCGCACCCGCGAGCCCGCGCTGCCGCCGCGTCGAGCGCGGTGCGATTGTCTCCCAGCAGCAGATGCTCGACGAGACAGCCCGCGGGCGTCGTCCAGCGGCCGGCCTCGGCCCGCCCCGCCGCGCCGGCCACATCAGCCGCGCCGCCACCGGTCGCGGGAGCAGCGGCCACCTCCGCGGCAAGCGCCGCAACGAGCCGCGGCGCGATTCCGGCCGCGATCGCGCCGCGGTTGGCCAACACGGCCAGCGCGTCGCGCGGCCGGCCGCGGATCGGCATGCACGGGCCGGAGGCGATGACGTCCAGCGGATCGCCGATCACGTCGGAGAGCACGAGCGCGACGAGCCGGCCCGCGCCGCAGGCCCGCGCGAGGCCGCCCGCCTTCACGCCGCTGGCCGCCTGCCGAACGAGATTGAGCTCGCGGATGTCGGCCCCCGCCTGCGCGAGAAACCGCGACACCGCGACCTTCTCTTCGAGCGGCACGCCGTCGCGCGGCAGGGCCAGGAGCGCCGAGCCGCCGCCGGTGATCAGGGCGATCGCCAGATCGCGGGGCCCGAGCGCCGCGAGCATGCCGCCCATCTCCCGCGTGGCGGCGACCGCCGCCGCGGTGGGCAGGTTGACGCCCGCCGGCCTGGTCTCGCGGACGGCGACGTGCGAGAGCCGGCGGCCGCAGCCCTCAGGCACGCTCACGAGGCCCGTCACCCGATGCCGCGCGAGCCGCTCGGGACCGAGCAGCGCCTCGAGCCCAGCGGCCATGCCGCCGGCCGCCTTCCCGCCGCCCACCACCACGATCCGCTCGACCCGGTCGAGCGCGAGCGGCGGATCAAGCGGCCTGCCGTCGGCATGCAGCGCCTCCCCCACGATCGAGAGCCGCCGCGACACGAGTTCCGCCGGCTGCACCGCGGCGATCGCCGCCGCCCAGATCGCCGCCGCGTCGCATCGCATGCGGTCGGTGTCAGCCATCCGCGCCGTCCTGCGGCAGCGAGAAGTGCTTCGGATCGAAGCGGGAGAGATCGATGCCCCCGCGCGACTCCTCCTCGAGGAGCTTCATCCGCATCTCGAGCCGTTCGAGGCGGCGGGCGAGCAGCGCGGGAGACTCCGCCTGCGAGACGACCGGCGCGGGCCGCGGCACCTCGGGATAGCCGAGCTGCCGCTGCAGCGCCGCGAAGAAGAAGAGCGGATCCTTGCCGCGGTTGGCCCGCGCGATCCGCCCCTCCTTCTCGCCGAACAGGATCGCGCGATCGGGCTCCTGCTGCGGCCGGCCGGCGAGCATCGCCTCCCGCCGCTCGATCCGCCAATATTCCGGGCTGCGCACGTAGACCAGATCGGCCAGATCGATGAGCCCCACCTGCCGCGACACCATGATGATCCACTGCTTCCAGTCGCCGTCGAAGAGCGGATCGGCGGCGACGGCGGCGAGGCCGTGCACGTAGTCGAGACGGTTTCGCGACAGACACTCGAAGCGGTAGAAGAAGAGCCCCTGCGGGGTCGGCGCCTCGGCCCGGTAGGCGGCCTCGCGTTCGAGCATCGCCAGGGCCGTGCGGATGTCGAACCGGCCCCCCTCCTGCTCGGCCTGCCGCATCACGAACGTCTGGAAGGCGGTGAAGTAGTGCGGCAGGCGGGCCATCGCCGTGGACAGCGTGCCGACGAGCTTGAGCTCCCCCACCAGATAGTCGATCGCCATCGGCAGCTTCGAGGTGGCGAGCACCTCCTGGCCGATCGCCAGGAGCGCTTCCTGGGCGGCGATGCCCGCCGTGATCCGCTCGGCGAACGATCGAAACAGGTGGGCCTGTTCGATGTATTCCTCACGGTCGAGCATGGGCGGCCCCGCATTCCCGGCACAAACGGCCGCCGCGGCCGGGAGGACCGCTCGGCGTGACGCGGCTCCATCCTATACTGGAAGTGCAGGCTTCGCGCAGCGGGCCGCACTCGCCCGTCCACTTCCCGCAGGGACCGTCGGCATGCCGGCTCGCTTCTCCACCATCGACGACGCCGTGGCCGCGATCGCCCGGGGCGAGATCGTGATCGTCGTCGATGCGGAGGATCGCGAGAACGAGGGCGACTTCGTCTGCGCCGCCGACAAGGCCACGCCCGAGATCGTGAACTTCATGATCCGGCACGGCCGCGGGCAGGTCTGCATGCCGATCCTGCCCGATCTCGCCCGGCGGCTCGAGCTGCCGATGATGGTCGAGACGAATTCCACGCCGCTCGGCACCGCGTTCACCGTGCCGGTGGACCACAAGACCGCGCGGACGGGCATCACCGCCGGCGAGCGGGCCACCGCGATCGCCGCGATGCTCGACCCGGCGAGCAAGCCCGGCGACTTCGTCCGCCCCGGCCACCTGTTTCCGCTGGTGGCCAAGGAAGGGGGCGTGCTCCGCCGGGCCGGCCACACCGAGGCCGCCGTCGATCTGGCCCGCATGGCGGGCTGCGAGACGGCGGGCGTGCTCTGCGAGATCCTCGACGAGGAGGGAAACCGCGCGGATCGCGAGGCCCTCTTCGCCCTCGCGCAGGAGCACGGCCTCCAGATCATCTCGATCGAGCAGCTGATCCGGCAGCGGCGCACCCGCGAAAACCTCGTGGAGCGGATCGCCGAAGCCGACCTGCCGACGAAGTGGGGGCGGTTTCGCATCATCGCCTACGGCGTGAAGTTCGAGTCGCAGCAGCCGCTCGTGCTCGTGATGGGCGACGTGGCCAACGCCCGCGACCCGCTCGTGCGGCTGCACTCGTCCTGCTTCACCGGCGACCTCCTCGACAGCCTGCGGTGCGACTGCGGCGACCAGCTCCACCTCGCGCTCGACATGATCGGCCGCGAGGGGGCCGGCGTGCTCGTCTACCTGCCGCAGGAGGGGCGGGGGATCGGCCTCGTCGAGAAGATCAAGGCTTATCAGCTGCAGGATCGCGGGCTCGACACCGTGGAGGCCAATCTCGCGCTCGGCTTCAAGGCCGATTCCCGCGACTACGGCATCGGCATCCAGCTGCTCAAGGATCTCGGCCTGCGCCGCGTGCGGTTGCTCACCAACAACCCGAAGAAGACCGACGCCTTCATCTACGGCGGCTTCGATCTGGAGGTGGTGGATCAGGTGCCGATCCTGCCGCCGGTTCACGAGTTCAACGAGCGGTATCTGGCGACGAAGCGCGAGAAGCTGGGCCACCGGTTTCCGGAATGAACCGGCCCGCGCCGGCGCGTCGGCCGCGGTTGACCCGGCCGCGCTCCGCCCCGTAGCATCGCGGTTTTCGGGCGGTCGGCGGCCCTGAACCGGAGGCGTGCATGCGGCAGACAAGCGACGGGGCGGTGGTCCGGGCCTTCCGGCGATGGATCGTCGCCGCCGCGGCGCTCGCCGCCGTGGCCAGCGGTGCCCCGCGGGCCGGCCACGCCGAGCCCGCCACGGCGGTGGCCGCGACCGAGTCGGCCGCCGCCGACGCCGAGCCGTTCGTGCCGCCGACGCTCGAATCACTCGACGAATTCGCGAAGTGGATCGACCGGCCCGTCCGCGATTCCCTGGCCCTGCTCCGGGAGGAGCAGCGCGACGAACCCGTGCTCTGCACCGTCGCCGAGGCGCTCGCGCTCGAGAACGACTCCGCCGCCGCCAACGCGAAAATCCTCTCGGCGCTCGGCCGGCTGCCGGAGGAGGGGGAGGCGGACCTGGCCGCCCGCGTCGAGCGGCACATTCTGGGCGATCTCGGGAGCACCAACCCGATCATGATCAGCACGACGTCGGAGTTTGACGTGCTGGGCCTCACGGGCTTCGGGCTGTTTTCGTTCGACCGCAAGCTGGAGCCGTTCGCCACCGCCGACACGGTCGTCTCCTGGCAGACGAGCGCCGACGGCATGTACGACAAGGTCGTGCTCCGGAACGACCTCGTCTGGAGCGACGGCAAGCCGATCACCGCCCACGACATCGCCTTCACCTACACGGTGATCATGGATCCGCGGGTGCCCGTGCCCGCCGTGCGCAGCGGCACCGACCAGCTGCGCGGCGTGCATGCCTATGACGACCGGACGATCGTCTTCTTCCACAAGGAGCCGCTCGCGACCAACGTCTGGAACATCAACTTCCCCGTGCTTCCCCGGCACGCCTACGCCGCGACCTGGGAGCAGGATCCCACGCTCAAGGACAGCCCCGAGCACGTCGCGCTCGAGCAGTCGCCCGTCTGCGGCGGGCCCTACGAGATCGCCTCGCGGAAGCGCGGGCAGGAGATCGTGCTCCGCCGCCGCGACTCGTGGAGCCGGGTGGGCGGGAAGAAGGTTCGCGCCGAGCCATATTTCGCGGAGGTCCGCTTCCGGATCATCGAGGATCCCAACACGTCGATGCTCGCCCTCGAGGCGGGCGAGATCGACGAGATGGTGCTCACGCCGGAGCAGTGGACGACGGAGGCGACCAAGGACGACTTCTACAAGCGGTGCACCAAGGCGACGGCGCCCGAGTGGGTGAGCTTCCACTTCGGCTGGAACATAGACACGCCGTTTTTCGCCGACCGCCGCGTCCGCCGCGCGATGAGCTACGCCTTCGACCACGACGCGATGCTCGACAAGCTCTGCTACGGCCTCTACCAGCCCTGCCTCGGCAACTTCCCCGAGGATTCCTGGATGGCCTCGAAGAAGAAGCTCCTGCCCTACAAGCAGGATCTCGACAAGGCGGAGGCGCTGCTCGACGAGGCGGGCTGGATCGATCACGACGACGACGGCGTGCGCGACAAGGAGATCAACGGCCGGCTCGTGCCCTTCGAGTTCTCGATCCTGGTGACGAACCAGCCGCTCCGCGTGAAGATCTGCACGCTGCTCAAGGAAAACCTCGACCAGATCGGCATCCGCTTGAACGTCCGGCCGCTGGAGCCGACGGTCGTGCAGCAGCTCACGCAGGACAAGAAATTCCAGGCCTACCTGGGGGGCTGGGGATCGGGCACCGATCCGGACAGCTCCGAAAACATCTGGGCCACCGGCGCCGGCCGCAACTTCATCAGCTACTCCAACCCCGAGGTCGATCGGCTCTTCGTCGAGGGCCGCCGCGAGCTCGACCGGGCGAAGCGGGCCGAGAAGTACGGCCGGATCCAGGAGATTCTCTACGAGGACCAGCCCTACACCTGGCTCTACTCGCGGAACGGCTTCTTCGGCTTCTCGAAGCGGCTGCGCGGCTACGTCTTCAGCCCGCGCGGTCCCTACACCTACTCCCCCGGTTTCGGCAGCATCTGGAAGCCGCGGCAGGAGTGAGTAGCCGCACGCCGGGCTTCCAGCCCGGCCGGTCGTGGGAGAAGATGAAGGGCACGATGGGTACCTACCTGCTCCGGCGGCTGCTGCTCGGCATCCTGACGCTGCTCGTGATCACGTGCGTCGTCTACGGGCTCGCGCGGAACATGCCCGGGGATCCGCTCACCGCGCAGATGGGGGAGGATCCGAGCCGGAAGCTGAATCCCGAGGACGTGGCCCGGATGCGGCGGGCCTACGGCCTCGACAAGCCGTGGTACGCCGGCTACGTGCAGTGGCTCGGCAACGTCGCCCGCGGCGACCTGGGCCGGTCGATCACCCGGAAGGAGCCGGTGACCACGCTGATCGGCCAGCGGATCGGCCCCACGCTGCTCGTCTCCGGCACGGCGTTTCTGCTCATCTGGCTGCTGGCGGTGCCGCTCGGGCTCTATGCGTCGGCGCGGAGCGGCCGCATCGACGAGCGGGGCAGCAGCCTGCTCCTGTACGTGCTCTATTCGTTTCCCACCTTCGTGGCGGCGCTCTTCCTGCAGATCATCTTCGCCGTCTGGCTGCGCGGCACCCGCTGGGAACTGCCGCTCTTCGGCATGACCGCCCTCACCGCCGACGCCCCCCTGCTCGTGCGGATCGCCGACGTCGCGCGGCACGCCATCCTGCCGGTGATCTGCCAGACCTACGTGAGCCTCGCCTACGACAGCCGCTTCATCAAGGCGAACATGGAGGAGGTGCTGCGGCAGGACTACATCCGCACCGCGCGGGCGAAGGGGGCGGGGCCGGGCCGCGTGCTCTTCCGGCACGCCTTCCGCAACACGCTGATCCCACTCGTGACGCTGCTGGGCCTCTCGCTCCCGTCGTTGATCGGCGGCTCGATCATCATCGAGCAGATCTTCACCTGGCCCGGCATGGGGCGGCTCTTCTTCGAGAGCATCCGCGAGCGCGACTACCCGACGATCATGGGGCTGACGCTCATGTTCAGCGTGCTCACCCTGCTCGGGCAGCTCCTCGCCGACCTGCTCTACGGCCTGGTCGATCCGCGGGTGTCGGTGACATGATGGAGAACCGTTCCCGAGGATTCTGGGCCGAGGCGTGGCGGCGGTTTCGCCGCCGGCCGCTCGCGATGGCGGCGGTGGCCTTCGTCGGCTTTTTGGTGCTCGTCGCGGTCTTCGCGCCCGCGATCGCCGGCACGAAGCCGGTGATCTGCCGCTACAAGGGGCGGATCTACATGCCCTGCCTCGGCTACTTCGACCGGCGGCTCGAGCCGGCGATCTTCACGAAGGACAAGTTTCGCGGCAGCTACCCGGCCAACCTGCGGAAGAAGGATCCCGAGAGCTGGGCGATCTGGCCGCTCTTCTTCCAGGATCCCTACCGCTCCGTCCGCGAGAACGAGTGGCCCGGCCTGCCGGCGAATCCCGCCCGGGACGAGGGGAAGCCGAGCTGGCGCAACCCCTTCGGCACCGACCAGTCGGGGGTGGACGTGCTGGCCAAGATGGTGCACGGCACCACGATCGCGCTGCTGGTGGGCTTCGTGTCGATGGGCATCGCGGGCACGATCGGAATCGTGGTCGGCGCGCTGGGCGGCTACTTCGGCGGCTGGGTCGATGCGCTGACCAGCCGGATCACGGAGGTCGTGATGTGCGTCCCGACGCTCGTGCTGATCCTCGCGATCATCGCGATCCTCGAGAAGCCGACGATCTGGCACACGATGGCGATCCTCGGCGCGACCGGCTGGACCGGCATCGCCCGGCTGACGCGCGGGGAGTTCCTGCGGCTCAAGGGGAGCGAGTTCGTGATGGCGGCGCGGGCCGCGGGCGCGGGCCCGCTGCGGATCATGCTGCGGCACATCCTCCCCAACGCGCTGGCGCCGGTGCTCGTGCCGATCACGTTCGGCATCGCCTCGGCGATCCTCACGGAGAGCGGCCTCTCCTTCCTCGGCTTCGGGCCGCCTCCCCCCACGGCCAGTTGGGGCTCGGTGCTCAACGACGCCCGCAGCAACCTCTCGATGTGGTGGCTGGTCGTCTTTCCGGGGATCGCGATCTTCCTCACCGTGCTCGCCTACAACCTGATCGGCGAGGGGCTTCAGGAGGCCACCGATCCGCGGCTCCGGGAGGCGCGGAAGTAAGACCATGCCGCTGCTCGAGATCAGGAACCTCGTGACCGCGTTTCACACGCCCACCGGCCGGGTGCCGGCGGTGGACGGCGTGTCGCTGGCGATCGACCGCGGCAAGACGCTCGGGCTGGTCGGCGAGAGCGGCTGCGGCAAGAGCGTGACGGCGATGTCGGTGCTCCGGCTGGTGGCGGCCCCCGGGGTGATCGAGTCGGGCGAGATCCTCCTCGACGGCGGCCGGGCCGGCGGCAAGCCGGTGAACCTCACCACGCTGCCCGAGCCGGAACTGCGGAAGGTGCGCGGCGGGCGGATCGGGATGATCTTCCAGGAGCCGATGACGAGCCTCAATCCGGTCTACACGATCGGCGACCAGGTGGCGGAGGCGGTGCGGCTCCACCGCGACGTCACGCGGGCGGCGGCGCGGGCCCGGGCGCTCGAGATGCTGAAGCTCGTGCGGCTCGCCGATCCCGAGCAGCGGCTCGACGAGTATCCGCATCAGCTCTCGGGCGGCATGCGGCAGCGGGTGATGATCGCGATGGCGCTGGCCTGCGAGCCCGACCTCGTCATCGCCGACGAACCGACCACGGCGCTCGACGTCACGATCCAGGCGCAGATCCTCGACCTGCTGGCGGAACTGCGGCACCGGCTCGGCACGGCGATCCTGCTGATCACGCACGATCTGGGCGTGGTCGCGGAGACGTGCGACGAGGTCGCCGTGATGTATGCCGGAAAGATCGTGGAGCGGGCGCCGGCCGCCGAGCTCTTCGCCCGCCCGATGCACCCGTACACGATCGGCCTGCTGGCGGCGAAGCCCGATCCGACGGGCCGGCACCACGGCCCGCTGAAGACGATCCCCGGCATGGTGCCCCCGCCGCAACAGTTCCCCTCCGGCTGCCGGTTTCATCCGCGCTGCGTTTACGCGCGGCCGGGTGGCGGCGGCCCCGGCGACTGCGCCGCGGCGGTGCCGGAACTGCGCGAGCTCACGCCCGGCCACTTCGTCCGCTGCCACCACGCGGGCCACCTCGGCGAGCCGGGACCGGCCGGAGGCGGAGCATGAGCGCCGCCTCCCCGCTGCTCGTCGTCGAGGGCCTCGAGACGCACTTCCCGATCCGCCGGGGCCTCTTGCGGCGGCAGGTGGGAGCCGTCCGCGCGGTGGATGGTGTGGACTTCACGATCGGCAAGGGCCGCACGCTCGGCCTCGTGGGGGAGAGCGGCTGCGGGAAGACGACGGTGGGCCGGAGCGTGCTGCGGCTCGTGGAGCCGACGGCGGGCCGGGTGCGGTTCGCCGGCCAGGACGTGCGGGCCACCGAGGGCGCGGCCCTGCGGGGGCTGCGGCGGCGGATGCAGATCGTCTTCCAGGATCCCTACGGCTCGCTCAATCCGCGGATGACCGTGCGGGCGATCCTCGAAGAGGGGCTCGTCATCCATCGGATGGGCGATGCGGCCGAGCGGCTGGAGCGGATGACCCGGGCGCTCGAGCGCACCGGCATGGCGCGGGCGGCGCTCGAACGCTATCCCCACGAGTTTTCCGGCGGCCAGCGGCAGCGGATCGCGATCGCCCGGGCCCTGGTGCTGGAGCCCGAGTTTCTCGTGCTCGACGAACCGATCTCGGCGCTCGACGTGTCGATCCAGGCGCAGGTCGTCAACCTGCTCGTCGAGCTCCGCGACCAGCTGGGCCTCACCTACCTCTTCATCTCGCACGACCTCTCCGTCGTGGAGTATGTCTCCGACGACGTGGCGGTGATGTACCTCGGCAGGATCGTGGAGCGGGCCGCGTCGGACCGGCTCTGCCGATCCCCGCTGCACCCCTACACGCAGGCGCTCTTCTCGGCCGTGCCGACGGTCGATCCGCGGCATCGGCGGCGGCGGATCGTGCTCTCGGGCGACGTTCCCAGCCCGTCCCGGCCGCCGTCGGGCTGCCGGTTTCATCCCCGCTGCCCGTTGGCGGAGACCGCCTGCCGAACCATCGATCCGCCCGCGACGCTCGTCGATGGTCAGACCGTGCACTGCCACGTCGCGGCCCGCGAGATCGCCGCCGCGAGCGGCGATGCCAAGGCGGCCTCCGCGCGGATCGCCGCCCTGATGAACGCCGTCACGGCCGAGTCCGGAGCGGTGCCGGTGTCGTGACCGGCCGCAGAGCGCCGCGCCGCGGGCGGCCTCGCGGATCCGCCCCGCTTTTCGCATCAGGACCAGCATCAACTCGCCGAGCACCTGCGCCGGCAGCAGAACCGCCGCCTCGGGCAACCGGTCAATGAGGCCGATGGCAATACGACACCGTTCCGCGTCTCCGACACCCTCGGCGTAGGCGAGAACATTGGTGTCGATGGCGACCCGCATGGTCAGTCTTCGTAGAGTTCGTCGCGGGTCCAGCAGCGGGCCCCAACCACCGACTGCTGTCGCAATCGCTCGAGCAGGAGGCGTTTCGCCGACTGCCGCTCCCCGCCGCTGCCACGAACCGGGCCATCCGGTAGAATGCGCGGGGTGCGTGGCCATTGAGCCTTCCGGGAGACACGCGATGCCGGTTTCGTTTCAGCCGTCGCAGGGTCGAGCCCTCGCGATCGTCGTGGCGATCGTCACCGCCGCGGGGATCGGGTCGGCGGCGGCCCAGCAGCCGCCGCTCGGCATGACGCGCGAGGAACTCGTGCGGAAGTGGGATCTGAACGACGACGGCAAGATCGACCAGTCGGAGGCCGACGTGGCCCGGTCGAAAATGCGGCGCGAACGGGCCGAGTTGCAGCGACGCTCGGGCCTCGACCCGGTCACCGGCCGTCCGCGCGACGAACTGCAGGAGGACGGGGAGCCGGATGCCGAGCCCGCCGGACCGCTCGATCTCCCCGCCACCGATCCCGCGCCCCCGAAACCGAAGCGGGATGATCGGCTCCCCGGAACCCGCGTGCCCGACGTGAAGGTGCCCACGCCTTCGGTGCCGGGAGCGGCGGCCAAGCCCGACGCCGCGGCCGCCGGGAGCAGGCCGGCTGGTGCCGCGGATCGCCC
>JBEIQP010000039.1:0-22404 GCA_040376455.1 Planctomycetaceae bacterium
CCCGGGCGCCGCGCCCCGCGGCCCTGCGCCGCGGCGAGGCGGCCGTGGTGACGCTCGCGGCGGGGGTGGGCAGCCGCTGGACGCAGGGAGCCGGCGTCGTCAAAGGCCTGCATCCATTCTGCAAGCTCGGCGGCCGGCATCGGTCGTTTCTCGACATCCACCTCGCCAAGACCCGGCGGACCGCACGGCTCGCCGGCACGGCCGTTCCCCACGTCGTGACGACGAGCCACCTCACGCACGCCCAGATCGAGGAGGCCCTGCGGCGCCAGCCGATCGCGGGCGTGCCTGCCGTGCTCTCGCCGGGCCGGTCGGTCGGCCTGCGACTCGTTCCCATGACCCGCGACCTGCGGTTTGCGTGGGAAGAGGTCGCGCATCAGGTGCTCGACGAGCAGAAGCAGAAGGTCCGCGACAGCCTCCACGCGGCGCTGCTCACCTGGGCCGAGCAGGCGGGGGAGGGCCGCGACTACACCGACAACCTGCCGCAGCAATGCCTCCACCCCGTGGGGCACTGGTACGAGATTCCGAACATGCTCCGCAACGGCGTGCTCGCCCGGATGCTCGCCGCGCAGCCGCAGTTGAAGTGGCTCTTCCTCCACAACATCGACACGACCGGCGCCGACCTCGATCCCGCCCTGCTCGGGCGGCACATCGCCGGCGGCTCCTGCCTCACCTACGAGGTGATCCCGCGGCGGATCGAGGACCGCGGCGGCGGTCTCGCGCGGGTGAACGGCCGCGTGCGGCTCGTCGAGGGCCTGGCGATGCCCCGCGAGGAGGACGAGTTCAAGCTCCGCTTCTACAACACGCTCTCCACCTGGATCGACATCGACCAACTGCTCGCCGCCTTCGGCCTGTCGCGGGCCGATCTTGCCGACGACCCGAAGGTGGCCGCGGCGATCCGGACGGCCGCCGCGAAGATGCCGACCTACGTCACGCTCAAGGACGTCAAAAAGCGTTGGGGACACGGGCAGGAGGACGTGTTCCCCGTGGCGCAGTTCGAAAAACTGTGGGGCGACATGACGGCGCTCCCCGACATCGACTGCCGGTTCGTCGTCGTGCCGCGACCGCGCGGCCAGCAACTCAAGGACGTGGCCCAACTCGACGGCTGGCTCCGCGACGGCTCGGCGGCCCACGTCGAGTCGCTCTGTGCATGGGAATGATCCGAGCCCCTGCATCCGGCCCGAACCGCGAGCGCGGCTGAATCCGCGCCCCGCCCGGGCTGGGCGCGGGCCACTCTGCCGCCGCCGGCCGTTTTGCTAGGCTCCGGGCATGCCCAGCCCCGCGCCCGAGCCCCTCGCCCCCAGGCCCCTGACCGTCTGGCTCGTCAACCCGTTCGACGACATTCCTGGCGAGGGGCTGCCTCCACTCCGCTACTGGACGCTGGCCCGCATCCTGGCAAGCCGGGGCCACGACGTGACCTGGTGGACCGCCACCTGGAGCCACCGCCGGAAGGCCACGCGGATGGTGCCCCTCGGCATCCGGGAGGACGAAGACTTCGCCGTGCGGCTGGTCGCCGTCCGGCCGTATCGGAAGAACGTGTCGCTGAGCCGGTTCCGCAGCCACCGCGACTTCGGCCGGACCTTCGAACGGCTGGCCCACGAGTCGATCGCCTCCGGCCAACTGGAGCGGCCCGACATCATCCTCGCCAGCCTGCCGCCGCTCGAGGGCCCCGAGGCGGCCGCGCGGCTCGCCCGCCAACTCGACGCCGTGTTCGTCGTTGACATGATGGACCTGTGGCCCGACACGTTCGAGCGGCTCGTGCCGGGGCCGGCCCTGATCCGCCGGCCGCTCGCGAAACTGCTGCTCGGGGGCATGTATCGACGCCGCAGGGAGTTGATCGCGGCAGCCGACGGGATCTCGGCCGCGACCAACGCCTATGCCGACGCCGTGCTCCACGACGTGCCGGCCGAGCGGCCGCGGCACGTCTGCCCCGTGGGCGCCTACCTCCAGGAATTTCCCCCCCCGCCCCGTCTCATCGACGCGGTGCCGCACGACGCCGACGGAGCCGCAACGCCGGCCCCCGTGGAGCCGCTCCAGTGCGTCTACGCGGGATCGCTCGAATCGGGCCAGGATCTTGACGCCTTGGTGGCGGCCTCCCGCACCCTCTCCCTGGCCGGCACCCGGGCCGTGCTGCACGTCGCCGGCACCGGCCAACTCGAGCCGATGCTCCGCGCCGCCGCCGCTGCATCCGTCGGCGGCAGCTGCCGCATCGAGGTGCACGGCCTGCTTCCGCGGGAGGCCTACGTGCGGCTCCTCTCCTCGTGCGACGCGGGCCTCGTGCTCGTCAAGCCGGAGTCGCTGGTGGCCATCCCCTACAAGGCCTGCGACTACGCCGCCGCGGGGCTGGCGCTCGTCAACTCGCTGCCGGGCGAACTGCAGCACCTGATCGACGAGCATGCCGCCGGTCTCGCCTACGCGGCGGGCAACGGCGGCTCCCTCGCCAAGGCGATCGCGGCGCTCGCGGACGACCGGCCGAAGCTGCTGGCCATGCGGCAGGGCGCCCGCCGCCTCGCCGCCGCCGCGTTCGACCGGGAGCGCACGTATCCGAAGTTCGCCGACTGGCTCGAAACGCTCACCTCCCAGGTCTGCTGATCGCCCTTCGCCATGAAACTGCTCGTCACGGGATCGCGGGGATTCGTGGGCCGCGGCCTGCTGCCGCTGCTCGCGGACCGCGGCCACACGGGGATCGCCACGGGCCGTGAGCTGCCGACGGGGCTGCCGCAGGGCTGGCATGGCGCCACGCGGCAGGACGTGCTCGCGGGCGGGGTCGCGGCCTCCGACGTCGATGCCGTCGTGCATCTGGAAGTGAAGCAGCACGTGCCCCGGCCGACGCCGGCCGACACCGCCGATTTCAATCGCGTCAACGTGGACGGCACGACGCAGTGGCTCGACTGGGCGGGCCGCCACGGCGTCCGGCGATTCGTGTTCGTCAGCACGATCAAGGCGGTGGCCTCCGGCGACGGCCCGCACGCCGAAACGGCGCCGCTCGACCCGGACACGCCCTACGGCCGCTCGAAGGCCGCCGCCGAGCGGGCCGTGCGGGACTGGGCCGGCCGGGATGGATCGCGCGCGGCGGTCATCCTCAGGCCCGCGCCCGTCTACGGGCCGGGCAACGAGGCCAACCTCGCCGCCTTCGTGCGGCAGATCATCGCCGGAAAGCCCTGCCTGATCGGCCGCGGCGAAACGCGCAAGTCGGTCGTCTCCCGCACCAACCTCGCCGCGGCGATCGCGTTTGCGGCGGGGGCCGCCCGCCCCGGCTGCGAGGTCTACAACGTCTCCGACCGCGAGACGTTTTCACTGGCCGAACTGGCCGGCCTCATCGCCGATCTCGCGGCCGCCCCGCCGCCGCGGCGGATCCCCGCCCTCCTGGCGACGGTGGCCGCTCCGCTCGGCGACATGATCGAATCGGTCACCGGCCGCGACTTTCCGCTCACCAGCAGCCGCCTGAAGGCGATCCGCGAGACGAGCATCTTCCCGTGCGACAAGCTCGTCGCGGCCGGGTTTGAGCACCCGCAGTCGACCCGCGAAGGTCTGGCGGAAATGCTCTCTTGGGCCCGCGGCGGCGATCCCTCGCGATCCTGAAGCCGCCCTGTCCAGCCGCGGTCAGCCGGCAATCATGCTGGGGCCCGGACAGGGCCGGCCGACGGCCCCCCGGCCGCCGGATTTGATGTTGTGGGCGGCGGCGGCCGGCTTCATGATCGTGGGGCTCCAGGAACCCTATGACGACCGCACACGAGCACCATGGCGAGCCCGCGAAGCGACCGTGGAAGCGGCTGACCGACGCGCTGCGCTTCGAGCGCAGCGACATCTGGACGGTGGTCACGTTCGCGACGGCCGTGGGCGTGCTGTCGATCGTGACGCCGGCCGCGATCGAGGCCCTCGTCAACAGCGTGGCCTTCGGCGTGCAGCTCTGGCCGGTGGTCGTGCTGGCGGGCGTGATGTTCGGCTTCCTGGTGCTCTCCACCGCCTTGCGGGCGATGCAACTCTACGTCGTCGAGTGCCTGCAGCGGCGGTTCTTCGTCCGGACGGCCGACGCCTTCGCCGACCATTTCGCCCGCGCCGAGATGGAGGCCTTCGACGGCCGCAATCCGACCGACATCGTCAATCGGTTCTTCGAGGTGGCCACGGTGCAGAAGGCGCTCGCCACGCTCCTCGTGGACGGCATCGGCGTGGTGATGATCACCGTGGTCGGCCTCGCCGTGCTCGCCTTCTATCACCCCTATCTGCTCACCTTCGCGGCGGTGATGGCGGCCCTCGTCTTCTTCCTGCTCTTCGCGCTGGGCATCGGCGGCGTGAAGTCGAGCATCGCGGAGAGCTATGCGAAGTTCGACGTGGCCGCATGGCTCGAAGAGCTGGCGAAATGCCCGCACACCTTCCGCTTCGGCCGCGGGGGCGAGCTGGCCCATCAGCGGGCCGACGAACTGGCCGACGCCTACGTGACGGCCCGCCGCCGCCACTTTCGCGTCGTCTGGCGGCAGACGCTCTTCGCCCTGCTGCTCGAGGCGGTGGCGATGACCGTGTTGCTGGGGCTCGGCGGGTGGCTCGTGATCAACCGGCAGCTCACGCTCGGCCAGCTCGTCGCCGGGGAATTGATCGTGGCCCTCGTGCTCGCGGCCATCTCCAAGAGCGGCAAGTACATCGAGACCTTCTACGACCTGCAGGCCTCGCTCGACAAACTCGGCGTGATCGAGCAGCTGCCGCTCGAGCGCGAAGGGGGCGAGACGCTGCCGACGAGCGACAAACCGATGCACGTGATCGCGGAACTGCGGGTGACCAAGCCGGGCGGCGGCACGACCGGCGCGGCGGCCCTCCGGCGGCTCGACATCCAGCCCGGCGAGCGGATCGCGATCTACGGTCCTTCCGGCAGCGGCAAGACGCGGCTCATGGAGACGTTGGCCCTCCTCCGCGTTCCCACCGAGGGACTGCTCGAGTTCGACGGGCTCGACGCCCGTTCGCTCGACAGGCCCCACGCCAGGCTGCAACTCGCCTACATCGGCCAGGCCGAGACCTTCGCCGACACCGTCGCCGAGAACATCCGGGTGGGCCGTTCCGACCTGTCGGCGGCGCAGGTCCGCCGCGCCCTGGAGATGGTGGGGCTCGCCGATACCGTGGCCCGGCTCCCGCAGGGCGTGGGCACCCCGCTCGCCTCCGACGGCCTGCCGCTCTCGGCCAACGACCTCTCCCGGCTCTCCATCGCGCGGGCCATCGCGGGCCGGCCGCGGCTGCTGCTCATCAACGGGATGCTCGACCCGCTCGAACTGCGGACCTGTCCGGAACTGATCGAATCACTCTTCGACCGCGCGGCGCCGTGGACGCTCGTGATCGTGACGGCCCGCGACGACATCAAGAACCGGTGCGACCGGGTGGTGGAGTGGTCATGACGCCCCAGCACGAGCAACACCCCGACAGAACCCCGCGGAAGTCGGCGCTCGCCCGCGCCGCGACGCCGCGTTTCGTCCGCACCCTCGCTCGCCTGCTCCTCCTGCTTTTCCTCGCCACGCCAGTCTTCCTCGCCTTCGTGCCCTGGCAGCAGACCGTACAGTGCCGGGGCATGGTCACCGCATATTCCCCAACCGAGCGAATGCAGGTGCTGACCGCCCGGGTCTCGGGCCAGATCCGCACCTGGCACGTGGTCGAGGGAAGCCGCGTGAAGATGAACGATCCCGTGGTCGATATCGAAGATAACGATCCTGAGTTGGCGGCACGGCTCGATGCGCAGCGGACGTTCCTCGCGGAGCGGCGGGCCGCCGCCCGCCAAGAGGTCGCCGAGTTGTCCGCAGCCGCCAAGGCGCAGGAGTCGGCGCGGGATGCGGCCGTGAAAGCGGCGGAGGCGAATCGTGAAGCGGCAGGGAAATCGGTCGAAGTTGCCCGCCAGGGAAAGGCAAACGCCGAATTCGCGCTCACCTTCGAGAAGAACCGCTTCGAGACGTTCGAAGACCTGTTCACCAACCCGGAGTTCGGCGGCCTCGAAAGCCGTCTCAGCCGCGACGAGGCGCGGATGCGGTCGGACCGCGCCCAGACCGACAGCGACAAGGCCGATGCCGAGATCCAGCGGGCGACGGCGACCCTGCTCACGCAGGAAGCCCTGCTGCTCCAGGCAGATGCCAACGGACTCTCGGCGATCTCCGTGGCCCGAAGCAATTTGCGCAAGGCCGAGCAAAACCTGTTCACGATCGAACGCGAGATCCAGGACATCGACAACCGGATCGAGCGGTTCAAGGCGCGGAACGTGGTGGCTCCCTGCGACGGGTTCGTCTATCGCATCGCGGCGAACGTCGGTCAGGGTGGCCAGTACGTAAAGGAAGGCGAAGAACTGTGCACGATCGTGCCCGACACCAGCGATCGCGTCGTCGAGTTGTTTCTCGACGGCCTCGATGCGCCGTTGGTGCTGGCGTTCTCCGACCGCACCGGGGAGATGCCGCACGTGCGGCTGCAGTTCGAGGGCTGGCCGGCGATCCAGTTCTCGGGTTGGCCGGAGCTCGCGATCGGCACGTTCGGCGGCAAGATCCGGCAGATCGACGCGGCGGCGACGGCGGCGGGCACGTTTCGCGTGCTCGTGGAGCCCGAATCCCGGCTGCAGGGGGATGTCTGGCCGTCGGCCGAGTTCCTCAGGCAGGGCAACCAGGCGGTGGGCTGGGTGTTTCTGAACCGCGTGCCGCTCGGGTACGAGATCTGGCGGCGACTCAACGGCTTCCCGCCGGTGCTCGCGCCCGCCTCCAAGGACACGGGCAAGGACGCGGGAGCGAAGCCCCCCAAGATCAAGTTGTGACGGGCCGGTCCGGCGCGGCCCGCCCGCCCCGTCCCTGCCGCTCGCGGCGCGGGACCGCCCGCGGCTTGTCATGGGCTGGAGGCATGCTCGTCGCCCTCTGGTTGGCGGCCCACACGGTCGCGGCACTCGCGGACGATTCGATCCTGGGGCTGGGCCACCCGTCGCTGGCGTTTGGGCCCGTGCCCGAGGATCCCGCCGGCCGGCCGGCCGCGGCCCCGGTCATCCCCGGAGCGGAACAGCTTCCCGCCCCCCGCGCCGCGGCCCCCGAGCGGCCGGATACGACCGTGCCGCCGCTCGTCCCTTCCTCGTCGCTGAACATCCCGGGCCTCTCGCTCGACGACCGTCCGGAGCCGCTCACGCTCGCCGAGGTTCTCCTCAGCGTGCTCACGCACTATCCGCTCCTGCAGGCGGTGGAGCGCGAACGGGGGGTCGCGTCGGGCAAGCTGACCACCGCGATGGGCGCCTTCGACACCAATCTGAACATGGCCGGCAACGCGCTCAGCCCAGGCACCTACGAGAACTATCGTTCGGATCTGGGCATGTCGCAGCAGTTCATGTTCGGCGGCATCAGCGCCTTCGGCGGCTTCCGCACGGGCTTTGGCGACTTCCCCACCTACAACCTCGCGCAGAAAACCGCCGACGCCGGCGAGTTTCGCGGCGGGCTCAACGTGCCGTTGGCCCGCAACCGCGAGATCGACCGCGCCCGGGCCAGCCGGGCCCAGGCCCAAATCGACGTGGCGCTCGCCGAGCCGGCGATCGAGCGGAGCCGGCTCGACTACATGCGGTCCGCCGCCCGCGCCTACTGGGCGTGGATGGGGAGCGGCGAGCGGTATGGCGCCGGAGAACAGCTCGTCGATCTCGCCCTCGAGCGCGACAAGCAGATCGAATTGAAGGTGCAGGGTGGCGTGATCGCCAACATCGACCGGATCGACAACCAGCAGAACATCGCCCTGCGAAACGGCATCGTCATCCAGGCCGACCGCGCCGTGCAACAGGCCGCGATCGATCTCTCGCTCTACCACCGTGATCCGTCGGGAAGGCCGCTGCTCGCCCGCCGCAGCCGCATGCGGCCGGTGCCGATGCCGGTGAAGCCGACGGTCGAGCTCTACCAGCAGTCGTTGGCCCGGGCCCTGGCATCCCGGCCGGAGTTTCAGCGGCTCGCGCTCCAGAAGGAGAAGTTCGTCGTCGAACGGAAGCTGGCCGCCAACCAGACGCTCCCCGGCATCGACGGCCAGCTGGTCGGCAACCAAGACGCCGGCTACGGCACGAGCAACCTCTCGGGCCCCAACGGCCTCGATCGCCAGGTGCTCCAGGCCTCCCTCGTCTTCCAGATGCCGGCCCAACGGCGGGATGCGCGGGGCAAGCTGCAGACGCTCGACTCGCAGTTGATGCAGCTCGACCGGCAGTTGTCGTATGCGCACGACCAGGTGCAGGCGGAGGTGCAGGACGCGTTCTCGATGCTGGAACGGGCCTACGAGTTTCACAAGCAGGCGTTCAAGCGGGAGGAACTCGCCCGGTTGGTGGCCAGCGCCGAGCGGGAGCAGTTGCGGCTCGGCCGCAGCGACATCCTCCGCGTGACACTGCGGGAGCAGGCGAAGTTCGAGGCCGACATCCTCGAAATCACCGCCCGACAGGAGTTCTGGCGGGCCGAAAGCGATCTCCGCGCGGCCGACACGTCGCTGGGGCCGGAGCACCCCGGCCTGCTCGGCGACGCTCTGCGGCTGCCTCCCCCGGCCAGGTTGCCGTAAAGCGGGTCGGCGGCGTACCACAGGGCTTCCCCGCGCCGGGGAAACGCCCCGCGCCAGCAGCGATCGAGCGATGCCCGACCTCACCCCCTGCCCACCGCCGCGGTCCGCGATCCGGCTCGGGTTCGCGGGCTTCTGGGACAGTTTCGATCCGCGCGACAACTTCTTCACCCGGCTGCTCTCGCGCCGCTACCACCTCGAAATCTGCGACACCCCCGACTTCCTCATCCACTCCGGCATCGGTCGCGGCAAGCACGACCACCTGCGGCACGACTGCGTCCGGATCTTCTACACGGGCGAGAACATCGCCCCCGACTGGCACTCGACCGATTGGGCCTTCACGTTCGAGCACACGCCCCACCCGCGGCACTTCCGCCTCCCGCTCTGGGCCCTCTACCACGATCCCGCGGCGCTCGTGAAGCCGCCCGACTACGATCCCGACGCCGCGGCCGCCGGCAAGACGCGGTTTTGCGGCTTCGTGGTCTCCAATCCGCTCTGCCCGACGCGCAACGAGTTCTTTCGCCGGCTCTCGCGCTACAAGCCCGTGGACTCGGGGGGCGGGCTCTTCAACACGCTCGGCCATCGTGTCGCCGACAAGGCCGCCTTCCTGGCCGAATGCCGGTTCACGATCGCTTTCGAGAACGAGTCGCATCCGGGCTACACGACCGAGAAGATCGTCGAGCCGATGCGGGTGGGGTCGATCCCGATCTACTGGGGCGACCCGCTCGTGGGCCGCGACTTCGACACGCGGAGTTTTCTCTCCGCCCACGACTCGCCCACGCTCGACGACCTGGTGGAGCGTGTCGTCGAGGTGGACCGCAACCCCGATCTGGCCCGCGAGGCCTTGGCCCGGCCGTGGTACCGCGGCAATCGCGTGCCACCCTGCGCCGATCCCGACGCGATCCTCGACCGCTTCACGACGATCTTTGAAACCCCCGTCGAACCCGTCGCGCGGCGCCGCGGTCTCGCCCGGCTGCTGCGGCTCGACCGCGTGCCCGCCGCCACCGCCAGCCTCCGCCGCCGGCTCGCGCGGCGATATCGGAAAACGACCTGTCTGGTAGAGTGATCCCGTCCCTGGCGGGGGGCCGCGCCGCCCTGCCAACGGCCGCCGATCCTCCACGCGTCACGGAACCGACTCCCCATGAGCGCCGCCGCCGAAGGCTATATCACCGACGTCTCCTACGTGCCCGGCTTCTACCCGCATCTGGCCCCCGTCGCGATCCGCCACGTGGCGGCGCTCAACGGCGTGGTGCCGCCCCGCGTGGCCGAAGGATTCCGCTACCTCGAACTCGGCTGCGGCCTCGGCCGCTCCCTCAACACGCTGGCCGCCGCCAACCCGCGGGGTGAATTCGTCGGCATCGACGTCAACCCCGAGCACATCGCCTTCGCGGCCCGCGACGTCGAGGCGGGGGGCCTGACCAACGTGCGGCTGGTGACGAGCAGCTTCGGCCAACTCCCCGCCGACCTCGGCACGTTCGACTTCATCGCCCTCCACGGGGTGTTCAGCTGGGTCGCCCCGCAGGTTCGCGAGGAGATCCTCGCGATCGCCCGCACCCACCTCGCCCCGGGCGGCCTCCTGCTCGTCAGCTACAACGCCATGCCGGGCTGGGCCCACCTCCAGCCGATCCGCGGCATCCTGCGCCAGTATGCCGCGCTGCGGCAGGGCGACAGCGTGCAGCGCATCCGCGACGCCGCGGCCTACCTCGTCTACATCCGCGACAAGCACGCCAAGTACTTCGACGACAACCCGCGGGCCGCCGCCTACGTCGATGCGATGCTCAAGCAGGATCCCCGCTACCTCGTGCACGAATACCTCAACGAGCACTGGACGAGCTTCTACTTCGCCGATGTGGCCGGCATGTTCGGCTCGGCCGGCCTGACGTTCACCGGCTCGCTCCCCGTCTACACGAACTTCTGGGACCTGTGCGTGCGGCCGGAGTTTCAGGAGCTCTTCCGCACCACGACGAATCGGCTCGTGACCGAGGCGCACAAGGACTTCTGCGCCAACACCGCGTTCCGCTGGGATGTCTACGCCAACGTGCCGCGGGCCATGCCCGACGTGGCCGACCGGTTGCGGGAGGCCGACGACTTCCACTTCCGCGCATCGCGGCCGGGCATCGCGCTGCCCTATCAGGCGAACCTTGGCGTCGTCACGTCAACGGTGCAGGGCCCGCTCTACCAGACGCTCCTCGACATCCTCGCCGACCGGAGCCTGCGGCTCTCGGAAATCCTCGCCGACGGCCGGCTCTCCGGAACGCCGCCCGCCCAATTGGCTCGCGCCGTCGATGCGGGCGTGGCGATGGGGCTCTTCGACGTTTCGGCCGCGCCGCTCGTCGCCGCCGGCTGCGACCTGTCGGGCGACATCGCCGTGGCGGGCCGGTTCAACCGCGAGGTGCTGGCGGCCGATTCCCTGGGCGGCAGAATCGTGGCGTTGGCCAGCGAGGCCAGCGGCACCGGTCACTCGCTCGGCGACCTCGACGCCGCCATCCTCCACGAACTGACGGAGCGGGGCCGCGACGGACTCGCGGAACGCATCGACGCTCGCCTCGTCAGCGGCGGCCGGACGCTGCAGCGCGACGGCAAGGCGATCACCGATGCCGACGAACGGCTCCGCGTCGTCCAGGCCGCCTGCGACACCGTGTGCGCGACGACGGTGCCACACCTCGCCCGCCTCGGCATCGTGGCTCCGCGCGAGTGAAAAAGGCCCGGAGGGCCGCAGCGAACGTCCGACGAGAGGATGCGGGCAACCCCGACCCCGAGCCCGTCTACCGGATCGGCACGAGCGGCGGGCTGCCCGCGGCGGGCTGCTGCGGCGCGGGCGCGACGGGCTGCACCGGAGCGACCGCCGGCACGGGTTGCTGCGGCACCGGCTGGATCGGCTGGAGCCCAAACGGCACCTGGCCCTGCGGCTGGACCTGCTGCGCGGGCGGCATGGCGACCGGCTGGGCCACGGGCGGCGCGGGCCTCGACCGCACGGTCAACGCATCGACCAGCTGCTGCACCTCGGGGCGGATCGTCAGGCCGTTGCCGTTGAAGACGTCGGCCGGCGTGACGCCGAACCGGCCGTAGAGCATCGCGTCGGCGTTGTTGTCGATCGACAGGTCGGCGCCGCCAAGCGAGACCCCGGCAAAGAGGCCGCGGCTCCGGGCATATGAGTAGATCTCCGCGCCCAGCCGGGCGTCGGTGCCGGCGTTGGCCTGCCGCCCCACCGGCCCCAGCGCCACCGACGCATCGGCGCCGAGCGTGACCTTCTGGCCGTTCAGGATCCCCTGCAGGCTCTTGGGCGTGGCGAACACCAGCACGATGTCGGCCGACTGCACGCCGGCTTGAAAGCCGAGGCTTCCGCCCCCCATCGTCACCATCACCGGCGCGCTCCAGCTCCGATCGGCCCGGCGCACCATCAGCACGCCCTTGCCGTAGTTGACGCCGAGGATGAAGCCTCCCTTGATCATGTTCGGAAAGATCGCCACGCCCTCGGCGTTGTTGAGCATCGTGGGGGGGATCGATTCGATGGCCATGCCGCTGAACTGCTCGAGCGCCTGCCGCGCGTTGGCGACGGTCTGCACCTCCTGCCCGCCCTGGCCCGGGGCCTGCTGGGCCGGCTGCAGATAGATCGGCTGGGGCTGCTGGCCCGACGCGGGCACGGCGCAGGTGACCGCGACCGCGGAGACCACGATTCCGATCCCGAGGCGGAGAGGCTGCAAGCGCATGGCGAATCCTTTCGCGAAGGCGGTGATCAAGCCGGGGAATCGTAGCCGCTCGCGGCCGCTCCGGTCGATGCCGGTTTGGCCGGTCCAGGCCCGCCGCCGGCCCCCCGCGCCACCGGCCTACTGCAGGCGGGCGTGGGCCTCGAGGAGGAGTTGCTCCGTCTCCTCCCAGCCGATGCAGCCGTCGGTGATGGACACGCCGTAGGCGAGCTGCGCCCGATCCCGCTGCGGCGGCTGGCTGCCCGGGGCGATGTTGCTCTCGAGCATCATGCCCACGATCGACCGGTCCCCCGCGACCCGCTGCTCGAGCACGTCGCGCCACACGATCGACTGGCGGCGGTGATCCTTGCCCGAGTTGGCGTGGCTGCAATCGACGACCACGCAGACCGGAAGCCCGGCCGACTCCAGCCGCTGCCGCGCCTCGTGGAGCACCTCGGGCGAGTAGTTCGAGCCGCTGCGGCCGCCACGCAGCATGAGCACGCCCCACGGATTCCCCGTCGTGGAGACGACGGCCGTGCCGCCGTCATTGTCGATGCCGAGGAAACTGTGCGGCGTCCGCGCGGCCTGCATCGCGTCGATCGCCGCCTGCAACGAGCCGTCGGTGGAGTTCTTGAAGCCCACCGGCATCGAGAGGCCGCTGGCCATCTGCCGGTGGGTGGGGCTCTCGGTCGTGCGGGCGCCGATCGCCCCGAGCACGATCGTGTCGGCGATGTACTGCGGCGTGATCGGCTCCAGGAACTCGGTGGCGACGGGGAGGCCCATCCCGCCGATCTCGATCAGGAGCGCCCGCGCCAGCCGCAGCCCGGTGGCGACGTCGAACGTGTCGTCGAGGTGCGGGTCGTTGATCAGCCCCTTCCAGCCGACGGTCGTCCGCGGCTTCTCGAAGTAGACCCGCATGATGACCAGCATCCGGTCGGCCACCCGCTCCGCGAGCGCGTGCAGGCGGCGGGCGTAGTCGCGGGCCACGTCGAGATCGTGGATCGAGCACGGCCCCACCACGGCCAAGAGCCGCGGATCCTCGCCGGCCAGGATGCGCTCCACGGCCCGGCGGCCCTCGACGATCGTCCGCGTCGCGGCGGCATCGAGCGGCAGGAGGGCGCAGAGCCGTGCCGGCGGCACGAGCGGCTCCAGGTTCCGGATCCGGAGGTTCGAGGTGGGCTGCGTAGCGGCGGCGGACGGATGGGCGGAAGTGGGGTTCATGCCACAACTTTACACCATGGAATGCCCGCCCGAAGGTGGGCATTTGACCGACCGCGGGAACGCTGGTTCAATCCGCTTCTGGAGCGGCCGCAGAGGCGGTCTGCTGACGGAGAGGCACCGGCGGACGGGAAGGAGCTCGCACCGTGACCAAGCATCTTTTCGTGACCGGCGGCGTCGTCAGTTCGCTCGGCAAGGGGCTGACCAGCGCGTCGATCGGCATGCTGCTCGAAGCCCGCGGCCTGCGGGTCAAGATGCAGAAGCTCGACCCCTACATCAACGTCGATCCGGGCACGATGAGCCCGTACCAGCACGGCGAGGTGTACGTCCTGGACGACGGGAGCGAGACCGACCTCGACCTGGGCCACTACGAGCGATTCACCTCCACCCCGCTCACCCGGAAGAGCAACTACACGACCGGGCAGATCTACCTCTCCGTGATCAACAAGGAGCGTCGCGGCGAGTTTCTCGGCAAGACCGTGCAGGTGATCCCCCACATCACCAACGAGATCAAGGAGATGGTGAAGCAGCTCGGCGACGCCAACACCGACGTGGTGATCACCGAGATCGGCGGCACCGTGGGCGACATCGAAAGCCTGCCGTTCCTGGAGGCGATCCGGCAGATTCCGCTGGAGGTGGGCCGCGAGAACTGCATGTTCATCCACCTCACGCTCGTGCCCTACCTCAAGGCCGCCGGCGAGCTCAAGACGAAGCCCACGCAGCACTCGGTGGGCATCCTCCGGCAGATCGGCATCCAGCCCGACGTGCTCGTCTGCCGCACCGAGCGCGGCCTCGACGTTTCCGACCGGGAAAAGATCGCCCTCTTCTGCAACGTGCCGCTCGAGTCCGTGATCGAGGAGCGCGACAAGGATTTCTCGATCTACGAGGTGCCCCTCTCGCTGCAGTCCAACAAGATCGACGACATCATCCTCCGCCGGTTCGGCCTGCAGGCGCCGCCCGCCGACCTGGAGGAGTGGCACGAGATCCTCCACCGCCTGCGCAACCCCGAGCACGAGGTGTCGATCGCCTTGGTCGGCAAATACGCCGAGCACCGCGACGCCTACAAGAGCATCTACGAGGCCCTCGACCACGGCGGCATCGCCCAGCGAACGCAGGTTCGCGTGCAGCCGATCAAGAGCGAGGACATCGAGCGCGACGGGGCGGAGCGGCTCCTGGCGGGCTTCGACGGCCTGATCGTGCCGGGCGGCTTCGGCGAGCGCGGCATCGAGGGGAAGGTGGAGGCGATCCGCTTCGCGCGGGAGCGGCGGCTGCCCTTCCTCGGCATCTGCCTCGGGATGCAGTGCGCGGTGATCGACGTGGCCCGCAATCTCGCCGGCCTGGAAGGGGCCCATTCGACCGAATTCAACCGCAACACGCCCCACCCCGTGATCTGCCTGATGGACGAGCAGCACACGGTGGTGGACAAGGGGGGCACGATGCGGCTCGGCGCGCAGCCCGCCGTGCTCGCCGAGGGAACGAAGTCGGCCGCGGCCTACGGCACCACCCGGATCTCCGAGCGGCACCGGCACCGCTACGAGTTCAACTCGAAATACCGCGAGCAGTTGGAGCAGGCCGGCCTGGTCATCGCCGGCACCAACCCCGACGGCTCGCTGGTCGAAATCGTGGAACTGGCCGACCACCCCTGGTTCGTGGCCGTGCAGTTTCATCCGGAATTCAAGAGCAAGCCCACGTCCGCCCACCCACTCTTCGCCGGGCTCGTCGCCGCGGCCGTCGAGCGGCATGCCGGCAGCGCGTGGGTGACCGAGGCCTGACGCGGGACGGCTCAACCACCACACGGGAGCAGCACCATGCACGACGATCCGTCCACCGGGGGCGAACTGGCCGACGACACCGCGGCACCGATGCAGATGCCGCCGGCGACGTTCGACTTCCTCGTCCACACGCTCTTCACCCAGGCGCTGATGGCGTTTGGCCGGATTCCGAACCCCATCACCCAGAAGTCGCTGAAGAACATCGCCACGGCCCGGCACTTCATCGACACGCTGTCGATGCTGGAGGAGAAAACCCGCGGCAACCTCACGGAGGACGAGAAGCGGCTGCTGGAGGAGGTCCAGCATCAGCTTCGCTCCCTCTACGTGGCGGAGCAGTGATGGCAGCACCGGGGGGAGCATCGGGAATGACCGCAGCGTTGCTCGACGGCCGGGCGCTCGCCGAAAAGATCGAGCAATCGCTCCGCGCCGAGGTGGACACCTTCACCGGGATGTTCAAGCGCCGGCCGCGGCTGGTGGTCGTGCTCGTGGGCGATCTGGCCGCGAGCGCGTCCTACGTGAAGAGCAAGTCGGCCGCCGCGGCCCGCGTGGGCATCGAATCGGAGGTGATCGCGGTGCCGGCCACCGCCGACACGGCGGACCTCGTCGCCCTCGTGGGGGCGATCGCGCGAGACGAGCATGGCCCCGCCGACGGGATCCTGGTGCAGTTGCCGCTGCCTGACCACGTCGATGCGGTGGCGGTGCTCGACGCCGTGCCGCCCGATCGCGACGTGGACGGCTTCCATCCCGAAAACGCCGGGCTGCTCTCGCAGGGACGGCCGCGGTTCATCCCCTGCACCGCCGCGGGCGTGCAGCGGATGCTGATCGACGCCGGGATCGAGACCGCCGGCAAGCACGTCGTGATCATCGGGCGGAGCGACATCGTGGGAAAGCCGCTGGCCCTCCTGCTGGCCTCCAAGGGCATCGGCGGCGACGCCACGGTCACGATCTGCCACAGCCGTTCCGCCGACCTGGCCGGGATCGCCCGGCAGGCCGACATCCTCGTGGCCGCCGTGGGGCGGCCGGGGCTGGTGACGGCCGACATGGTGAAGCCCGGCGCCGCGGTCGTGGACGTGGGCATCAACCGCGTGGACGGCAAGCTGGTCGGCGACGTCGATTTCGAGCCGGTTCGCGGCGTGGCGGGGTGGATTTCCCCGGTGCCCGGCGGCGTGGGCCCGCTGACGGTGGCGATGCTGTTGGCCAACACGGTGCTGGCCGCCGAACTCCGCCTGGGCGCGGCCCGCGGCTGACGGGGCCCGTGGCGGTAGGCGGCCGTTCCCCCGCCGGTTTGGCAGCCCAAAACCCGCCCTTGAACGCGTGGGGCGGTGTCACTACCTTCCCCGCCCGCACGGGACGGCCTCGCGGGCAAGTTCGCCCATCCTGCCCGGCCCCGCGCAGCCTGCCCTGGCCGTCCTCGGACGGCCACCGGTGGGCCGCCCGCGGCGATTGTCCGATTCCTTTCGGGTTTGGCGCCCGCACGGAACAGACGCACAGAAAGATCCGGCTCATGCACTATTTCATCCGCGCCCTGCGCGAAGCCGCGAAGAGTTGGCCGGTGCTGATGGCGGCCGTGCTCTGCTCCGCCGGCGTCGCCGCCCTCTGGGGCGCGAACATCGCCGCCCTCTTCCCGATCATCGAGGTGACGCTCAAGGGGGAATCGCTCCAGTCGTGGAACGAGCGGCGGATCACCGAAGCCCGGGCCCGCGCCAAGGACAGCCGCCTGGAGATAGCCGCCCTGGAAACCGCCATCGCCGACGGCGGCCTCGACGCGGCCGCCGCCGCGAAGGCCAGCCACCGCCTCGACACCCTCGCCCTGACGGTCCGCGGCGACGACGCGATCGTCGTCTCGGGGGAACGGCTCCACCCCTGGCTGGTGCGGCTCCTGCCGGTCGATCCCTTCAAGACGGTGCTCGTGGTCGTGGTCTTCGTGGTGGCGAGCACCTTGGTGAAGCATGTTCTCCTGCTGATCAGCACCCTGATGGTGAGCTGGGTGGCAATGAACATCAGCCGGAACATCCGTCTCAAGGTCTTCGACAAGGCGCTCGAACTCGACCGCGCCCAGTTCATGAAATACGGCTCCGCCGGCTTCATGGCCCAGGTGACGAGCACCTCCGACATGCTCGCCAGCGGGATCACGAGCGTCTATGGGGGCGCGGTCACCGAGCCGCTCAAGATCCTCGCCTGCCTGGGCTGCGCCTTCCTGGTGTCGTGGCGGCTGACGCTCGCCTGCCTGACGCTCGCCCCGCTGGTGGGATTTCTGATGGTCTGGCTCAACCGGCGGATCCGCGGCATCTCCAAGAACATCCTCGCCCGCTCCCGGGGCTTCCACCACGTGCTCCTGGAGGCGCTCAACAACGTGCTGACCGTGCAGGCCTACACGATGGAGGGATTCGAGCGGCAGCGGTTCCGCACCTGCACGAGCGAGATGATGCGGACCAGCATGTGGCACGCCTTCTACCACGCCCTCGCCAACCCGATCACCGAGATCCTGGGGATCGGCATGGTGGCCACGTCGATCGCCGTCGGCGCCTGGCTGGTGATCAACCACGAGACGCGGATCTTCGGGATCACGATGACCGACCAGCCGATGACGGTGCCCGGGATCATGATCTTCTTCGGCTTCCTGATCGGGGCGAGCGACCCGGTCCGCAAGCTCTCCGGCGTGATCACGGGGCTGAACGTGGGGATGGTGGGGGCCCAGGGCCTCTATCCGCTGCTCGACACCCCGTCGAAGCTGGCCGAGGTGCCCAACCCCAAGACGCTCCCCTCGCCGCATCGTGAAATACGCCTCGAGGACGTCTCGTTCAGTTACGACGGCATCGACACGGTGCTCAAGGACGTGAACCTGTCGATCTCGTTCGGCGAGCGGGTCGCGATCGTGGGCCCCAACGGCGGCGGCAAGAGCACGCTCGTGAACGTCATCTGCCGCTTCTACGACCCGACCAAGGGCCGCGTGCTCCTCGACGGCGTGGCGCTCACCGAACTGTCGCTCCACGACCTGCGGCGCCGCATCGCGATGGTCACGCAGCAGACCGAACTCTTCAACGAGTCGATCCACTACAACATCCGCTACGGTCGCTGGGACGCCACCGACGAGGAAATCGAGGCGGCGGCCCGCAAGGCCCACGCCCACGACTTCATCGCCGACTTCCCCGACGGCTACCGGACGATGGTCGGCCCCAACGGCTTCCGTCTCTCCGGCGGCCAGCGGCAGCGGATCTCGCTCGCCCGCGCGTTTCTCCGCGACGCCGAGATCCTGGTCCTCGACGAGGCCACGAGCCAGATCGACGTGGAAAGCGAGCGGTTGATCCACGAGGCGCTCGCCCGCTACGTCGAGAACCGGACGGTGATCATGATCACGCACCGTGCCAGCACCCTCGCCCTCGCCGACTCGATCATCGAGGTGGAGCACGGGCAGGTGAGGAAGAGGCCCGCCCAGCAGCACCGGGCCGCCTGACACCCCGCACGAAGCGGCCAGGCGCCGGGCCCGCCGCCCGCCGCCTGCCGGCAGGCGCGGCACCGAGCCCGGCGATGCACCGCCCGCGCCACCGGCAGTAGACTATTCGCATGGCCGACACGATTTCCTGCATCTGTGGCTACCGCGGTCCGAGCGTCTCCTACCAGGGGAGGACCGTCTGTCCCATCTGCCGCGGTCGTGTCCAGAGCCTCGACGACGCGCCGCAGCCCGCCCCGCCGAGACCTGAGTCCCGGGGATCCGCCCGGCGGCCCGCGGCGGGCCCGAACCCAACCGGCGCCGCGCCGGCGGGTGACCACAACGCCTTGACCGGAGCGGATCCGGACTGGCTCGTCGGCGACGATCCGCTCCGGCCCGTCGGGCCGACGGTCTTCCGGATTCCCTGCCCGAAAGGGCACGTGATGAAGGCCGTCGAGGACATGATCGGCCAACCGGTGGTCTGCCCGGAGTGCAATTCCCCCTTCGTGCTCCGCGCCGCCGACAGCCTGGAATTCCGCCGGGAGCAGCGGCTGCGGCAACGGGAAGCGGAGGAGCGCCGGGCTCAGATGTGGCTCAAGACGGCGATTTGGGCCGCGGCCTTCATCGCCTTGTCGTTCATCGTGATGATCTGGATCGCGCTCAACCCCGACTTCTTCCGCGGGAATTGACCGCGCCGCGGGACCTCAACCGCCGAGCCGGGCGTTCCACGCGGCCGCCTGCCGCGGCTCGTAGTGCGACAGCTCGAAGCTGTCGCGAACGATCGACCGGATCGCGCGGAGATCGACCACGCCGTCGCGGGCCGCCAGTTGCACGAGCAGGTTGCCGATCGCCGTCGCCTCCACCGGCCCCGCCACGACCGGCCGCCCGGTCGCATCGGCGATCATCTGGCAGAGGAGCCGGTTCTTCACGCCGCCGCCGACCACGTGCACCCGGCCCACCCGGCGGCCGAGCAGCTGATCTAGTTCGCCGAGCGTGCGGCGGATCGCGGCCGCCACGCTCTCCAGGGCCGTTCGCACCACCGCCGCCGTGGACTCCGGCACCGGCTCGCCCGACGACCGCGCGAGCGCCCGGATCGCGTCGGGCATGTCGAATGGGGCGACGAGCGACGGGTCGTTCGGATCGACGATCGTGACCAGCGGCGGCGCCTCGGCCGCCAGCGCCGTGAGCTGGTCCCACGTCCACCCCTTGCCCGCCCGCTGCCAGGCCGCCCGGCACTGCTGCACGAGCCAGAGGCCGCACACGTTCTTCAGGAGCCGGGTCGTGCCCCCCACGCCCCCTTCGTTGGTGAAGTTGCGGGCCAGGCACTCAGGCGTGACCAGCGGCCGGTCGATTTCGGCGCCCACGAGCGCCCAGGTGCCGAGGCTCACGTAGCACCAATCGGGACGGGCGCTCGGCGGATCGGCGGCCGGCACCGCGGCGACGGCGCTGGCCGTGTCGTGGGTGCCCGGAACGATCACGCGCACGCCGGCCAGCCCGGTCTCGGCCGCGACGTCGGGCCGCAGGCCGCCCAGGCTCGTGCCCGGCTCGGTGATCGGGCCGAAGATGCCGCGCGGCAGGCCGAACCGTTCGAGGAGCGGAAACGCCCAGTCGTTGGCCCGCGGATCGAAGCACTGCGACGTGGTGGCGTTGGTCCGCTCGTTCGACGGCTCGCCGGAGAGCAGCCAGTGCACGATGTCCGGGATCATGAGCAGCCGGTCGGCCGCGGCGAGCACGGACGACTTCCGCTCCTTCATCGCGAGCAGCTGGTAGAGCGAGTTGATCTCCATGAACTGCAGGCCCGTGGCGGCGAAGATCTCCGCCCGGGGCACCGCCTTCTCCGCCGCGGCAAGCATGCCGCGGGTGCGGGCATCGCGGTAGCAGACCGGGTTGGCGAGGAGCGCGCGATCGGCGCCCAGGAAGGAGAAATCGACGCCCCAGGTATCGACACCCACGCTCGAGACGCCGGCCCCGTGGCGTGCGGCGGCCGCCCGCAGACCGCTCGCCACCTCCTGCCACAGACGCGGCAGATCCCAGACGAGTTGCCCGCCCATGGCCACCGGGGCGTTCTCGAAGCGGTGGATTTCCTCCAACTCGAGGAGCCTGCCATCGAAGGAGCCGGAGACGACCCTGCCCCCCGACGCCCCGAGATCGACGGCCAAGGCCACGTCGCGTGCCATGCGGACTTGCTCCTTTTCGTGTCGGGCGGGGGCACTTCGAGGCCCCGTCGCCCCGCGACCGGCCACGGGCCGCCGGCGCGAAGCCACTGGTCTACACAAGCCGAAGCGACCCCACCAGTTGCCGGCCCCGGTCCGCCGAATCGCCGCGAATCCGGGCAAGCCTGCCAAGGTCTGCCGGTTCTCCGGCCCGGCGTGGCCGGACCCGTCGCGATGGGTCGATGTACCCATCAGAATCGGCTATTCTTTCGATAGTTGACAAACGTGGTCAGGATTGAGCATGAGTGCCGGTGTTTCGCCCTCTGAGCCTGCCGCACGCGGTGCCGAGCCGACGGCGGAACTCCGCGAGGAACTCGCCCGGGCCAGCCGGGGGCTCGAGGCCTCCGAACCGGCCGATGTCATCCGCTGGGCGGTCGATCGCTTCGGCGACGCGCTCACCATGGCCACGGCCTTCGGCCCCGAAGGCTGCCTGATCATCCACTGGCTTGCGACCATCGCCCCGAAGACCTACGTCTTCAATCTCGACACGGGCTACCAGTTCCAGGAAACGCTCACGCTGCGCGACCGGATCGCGAAGCGCTACGGCATGGACGTGGTGCTCGAGCGGCCGGAATCCTCCGTCGACGAATACGAGCGGCTCCACGGCGGCCCGCTCTACCGGACCGATCCCGACCGCTGCTGCGGCGACCGGAAGCTCGCCGTCGTGCGGCGGGTGCTCGGGCGATTCGACGCCTGGATGACCGCGATCCGCCGCGACCAGAGCCCCGACCGCGCCACGGCGCCGATCGTGGGCTGGGACCACAAGTTCGGCGTCGTCAAGATCTCGCCGCTGGCCAATTGGACCAAGGCGAAGGTGTGGGACGCGATCCTCCGCGAGCAGGTTCCCTACAACCCGCTGCACGATCAGGGCTACGTGAGCATCGGCTGCGCCCCCTGCACCCGCGCGATCACGCTCGGCGAGGACGAACGGGCCGGCCGCTGGAGCGGCACGGCCAAGACCGAATGCGGGCTCCACTCCAAGTGACCGGCGGCCCCGAGGCCCCCCATGCGACTTTCCGCCAAGACCGAGTACGCCGCGATCGCCGCCGTCGAATTGGCCCGCCACTGGGAGGCCGACGAGCCGGTCCGCATCCGCTCGATCTGCAAGGCCCAGGGAGTGCCCGAGCGGTTTCTCGTGCACATCCTCCTGGAACTCAAGAACGCCGGCATCGTCACGAGCACGCGGGGCGCCGGCGGCGGCTACCAACTCTCCCGGCCGCCGCGGGAACTGACCCTGGAAGACATCCACCGCGCGATCCAGGGCCCCGGCGACGGCGCCGCCCCCGTCACGACCGACCTGGCCAGCCGGTCGCGGGTGGCCGCGGTTCTCGCGGGCGCATGGGGCGACGCGGCCCACGCCGAAACCGAGTCACTGCGGTCGATCACGCTGGCAGACCTCGCCGACCGCTGCCGGTCGGCGAGTGAGGCGATGTATTACATCTGACTACACGCAAACCTCGCCATCCTGGCCTCGGTTTGCTTGGCGGCCATCCGGCCGCTCGCGCGAGGCGTCGCCTCCTGCGACGCTGTCTCATCCTCCCCTCGCCATCCTGGCCGCTCGCGAGAGGGGCTGC
>JBEIQP010000199.1:0-3339 GCA_040376455.1 Planctomycetaceae bacterium
CGACTCCGAGGCCCATCACCTCGTCGAAGAACCGACGGTAGCGGGCGGGATCGGCGTCGGTGAACAGCGTGGAGTTGGTGGTCACGCGAAAGCCGGCCTTGCGAGCCGCGCGGATGGCCGACACGGCCATGTCATACACGCCCTCGCGGCAGACGGCGTGGTCGTGCTCCTCGCGGGGGCCGTCGAGGTGCACGGAGAAGGCCAGGTAGGGCGACGGCCGGAACAGGGGCAGCATCTCCTCGAGCTTGATCGCATTGGTGCAGAGGTAGAGATACCGCCGCCGGGCCACGATCCCCTCGACGATCTCCACGATCTGCGGATGCAGCAGGGGCTCGCCGCCCGGGATCGAGACCATCGGCGCCCCGCATTCCTCAACGGCCGCGAAGCACTGCTCCGGCGTCAGGTGCGACCGCAGCACCTCGGTGGGGTGCTGGATCTTGCCGCAGCCGCCGCAGGCGAGGTTGCAGCGAAAGAGCGGTTCGAGCATGAGCACGAGCGGATAGCGGTCGTTGCCGCGGAGCCGCTGGATCGCCACATGACGCAGGACAGCCATCATTTGGCCGACAGGAACACTCATGCAACCATCTCCCGTCGGGCCGCCGCCACAGCCCGGTGCGCCCGGGAGAGTGCGATCAGCGGAAAGTAGATCGGATACCAGTGGTACTTCAGGTAGAAGACTTTCGGGAAGCCGGTGCCGGTGAACTCCCGCTGCTCCCAGCTGCCGTCCGCCTCCTGGCGGGCGATGAGCCAGTCGACGCCGCGGCGAACGGCCGCCGACTCACCCCGGCCGGCGGCGATAAGCCCAGCCACGGCCCACGCCGTCTGGGAGGGCGTCGGCACGCCCGTGCCAGCGAGGCCTCGATCGGCGTAGCTTTCGGCTGTTTCTCCCCAGCTGCCGTCGGCCTGCTGGTACGTCTCGAGCCAGGCAACCCCGCGAAGCACTGCCGGGTCGTCGAGCGGAATCCCGATGGCCCGCAGGCCCTCGAGCACCTGCCAGGTGCCGTAGACGTAGTTGACGCCCCAGCGGCCGTACCAGCCGCCGTCAGCCTCCTGCGATCGGCGAACGTAGGCCAGCCCGCGATCGACCGCCGGATGGCCCGGCCGCAGGCCGATCTTGCCAAAGGCCTCCAGCACCCGCCCCGCGAGATCGGGCGAACTCGGGTCGATCATCGCGTTGTGGTCCGCGAACGGCACCTTGCAGAGGAACTCGCTGTTGTTGTCGCGGTCGAAGGCGCCCCAGCCGCCGTCGGCGTTCTGCATGGCGGCCAGCCAGGGGACCGCACGCCTGATCGCAGCATCAACGGCCTGGCGGCGGGCAGACGCGGGCTCCGCTGATCGCCAGGTGGCCAGCGCGATCACCACCATCGCGGTGTCGTCAACATCGGGATAGAACTGGTTGGCGTATTCGAAGCACCAGCCCGCCGGCTCGGCGGCGACCCGGTCGGCCCAGTCACCGGCGAAGCGAATCTCGTTGGCCAGCAGCCAGTCGACGGCGCGGTCTGCCGCCGCCCGCGCTTCAGTGCCGACGCCGTGCCCTGCGGCCGACTCGACCACGGCGATGGTGGTGATGGCGGTGTCCCACACCGGCGAGCGGCAGGGTTCGAGCCGCGTGGTGCCGTCAGGCTCCCGCTCGACGAGACCGTCGAGCCGGCTCCAGGCCTCGGCGACCTCCGGATCGTCGTCCCGACAGCCCATCGATTTCAGGGCGATGATGCTCCACACCATCGGCGGAAAGATCGCGCCCAGACCATCGCTGCCGTCGAACCGGGCGAGCATCCAACGGCGGCAGGCCTGGATCGCCCGCGGTCGCAGCGGCGTCAGCCCTACCGCCTCGCAGGCCTTCATGACCCGGTCGATGCCGCGGAAGAAGCAGGCCCAGGCACTCGTGTCAGAAGGCGGCGGTGGTCCGCGGCGGTCGCGGTCGGTGAAGAGTTCGGCGATGCCGCGGCCGGACGGCAGGCGGCGCAGCGGCTTGAAGGACCACATCAGCGAGAGCGGCACGATCATCGTCCGCGACCAGGCCGACACGCGCGACAGGTTCACCGGAAACCAGGTGGGCAACAGCACCGCCTCCGGAGGGACGGCCGGGCAGGCGGAGTAGGGCATCTGCCCGAGCAGCGCGAGATAGAACCGCGTGAAGCTGTTGACGGCCCACGGGCCGCCAGCCTCGGCGATGGCCCGGCGGGCCCGCACGAGCGGCGGCTCGTCTGCCGCATGACCAACAAGCTTGAGGGCGAGATACGCCTTGACGCTGGCGCTGACGTCGACCGGTCCACCGGGATAAATGGCCCAGCCACCGCTCGGTTGCTGCAGGGCGAGGATCCGATCGGCGGCGCCTCGAACCCTCGGGTCAGCGAGCCGGCCCGCCCAGGCGAGCAGAAGCAGGTATTCACTCTCGAGGATCGTGTCGCCCTCCAGCGGCGCCCTCCAATGGCCGTCCGCCGACTGGCGATCCAGGAGCCAACGCGTTGTGCGGGTGATCGCCTCCACCTCGGCGGCGTCATCGGCAATGGCCAGACCGCCATGGCGACGCGGCATCCGCTGCGGGGCAGGGCCCCGCGGCGACGAGACAGCGACCGTTGCCGGCGCCGACCCATCCGAACATGACGGCAGGCTCTCGGCGACGGGTCCGGTGAAAGTCATGCGTCCATCCCTGTGGCGTGCCGTGCGGACGATCCTTCGCCCGACGCTGAAAAACAGGCCGAAGAATAGAGAACCCTCAACCGCCCCGACAAGGGCGGACAAACGGAGAGGACGGGCTATCCAGCGACATTCGCCACAAGCGAGCCAGATAGGCAACAAACTCGGAAACCTAGGGCGACTTTGCCGGCAGTCTGGGCCTTACGCCACCGCCGGGACGACCATCGGCAAACGGACGACGACGCGAGTGCCCTCGCCGGGCCGTGACTCGACGGCCAAGCCCCCGCCATTCGACTCGATCAGCCGCAACGCCTTTGGCAGGCCGAGTCCGATGCCTCGTCCGGCATCGCGGCCGCAGTAGAAAGGATCGAACGCCCGGCGCGCCGCATCGCCGTCCATTCCCGGACCGTCGTCGGCCACCGTCACCTGGCAGCCATCGGCGTCCCAGGCCGCTTCGATCACGACGCGGCCCCCTTCATTGACAGCCTCGACTGCGTTGGCGACGACCGCCCGGACGGCCTCCGCGACCTGGGCCGCGTCAACCCGCACTGCCACCGGCCGAGGGGGCGGACTGTAGTCGAGCCGCACACGCTTCGCCTCGGCGACGGGCCGGGCCGCCTCCACCACCGGCCGCAGCACGTCGTGGATGTCGACGTCCACCGGGTTTGGCCGCGGCGGCCGGGCGAACACCATCAGCCC
>JBEIQP010000187.1:0-3764 GCA_040376455.1 Planctomycetaceae bacterium
CCAGGAGTGCGACCAGGTGATGTCGAACGTCACGGTTGCAGTCGTCGCGTCGCGGGCCGCCACGGCGACGCTGTCGATGGTCACGCCGTCCGCGTGGGCGCCGTCGGCCCCATGGAGCCACGCCAGGCTGGCCGCCGCCACCACCGCGACGATCCTCCGCCAGCCCCGCGGCACGGCCTGCACGGCTCCCGCGGCACGTCGCGGGCAGCCCGCATGCCGTCGAGTCGCGCTCATGGTGTGCCTCCCTGAGCCGCGGTGCGGACGCCGCGAAAGCCGACGGCCCACTGCGCTTCGCCGCCGGTGCAGGTGGTGGGCCCGAGCACGCGGTTCGACACCCGAAACGCGGCGTCGCCGCCCCAGCCGCCCGCGTGGCTGCCGTAGGGCACGCCCCCGCCGCGCTGCGCGAACCCGACGCCGGCCCAGGGCGCGTCGCCGCCTTCGCCGTGCGTTCCCCTGAAACGACGGCCGGCGGGAAGCCCCAGGGTGACGACCGTTTCCACGACGTTGCCGCTCAGATCCAAGATGCCCCAGTACGAGGCTCCCGATCGGGCGCGGTCGCTCTGCGGCGTCGCGAAGAGGCCCACCCGGCGCGGTCCGCCGACGGGGCTGTTCCAACTGCACAGGGCGCTGCCGCGCACGGCGTCCGGCCCATGGTCGCCCGTCCACACGAACGCCTCGTCGGGTTGGCCGGCAGCGCGCACCGCGTAGCCGCCCGCGGCCCCGCGTGCGCCGGCGATGGAGTCGGTGCCCCAGGCGTATTCGTCCGGCACCGGCGGCAGCGGACCGCGGCAGGCTTTCTCGAACTCGAGTTCCGTCATCGGCCGCAGTCCGGCCCACGCCGCCCATGCCGCGGCCTGATGGTGCCCCAGGCACCCGCAGGCGACGTGCGGCAGATCGGTCTCGTAGACCGCCGGCCGGGCAGGTGCGCCGGCGGATCCGGATGTCGCGATGCGGATGCTGGTGGTGGACGGGCTCTGGTCGTAGGGGGGCGTGAGCGCCAGGGTGCCGGCGGGGGCGTCGGCCTTCCCGGGGGTTCGCCCTCTGCCCGTCGCGGCGCACTGCCGGTCGAACCCGCCGGTGTTGAGAAAATCGACGTACTGTTGCTGCGTGACCTCGTGCCGCATGCAATAGAAGGCCGCGTGGCCTTTCGGAAACGTGTCGGGCAGCCGCCGCGTGCGGTCGATGTTGAAGTCGTCGGCGCAATCCTTCTCCATCCCGATCCCGTCGCGGGTGTTCAGGCGGGTCGGCGCCTCGCCGCCGAGCGGGATCGCTCCCTCGTCCGCGATTCGGAGCGGCTGGTCGCCGCCCCCCGCGGAACACTGCCCGGCCACGTGGACGGTCGAGCCGTCCCCCGCCCAGAAGGCACCCGTGGGCACGCGAACCATCTGCACCGCGAACACCCGCACCTCCGCGTGGGCCGGGAGCGGGGCATCGTGGAGCCAGCGGAGGGTCACGCCCTTCCACACGTTCGGGCCATGGCCGGACGTCGGCCGAAAGAGCAACACGCCGACGCCGCGTCGGCCGTCGTCGGTCAGGCCGACTTCCACGGTCGCGCCGGACGGTGCCGCGTGGTCGGACCCGCGGGCCGAGAGCATCGCGTGGGAATGCCCATCGGCGCCGGGCTCGCACCACTTGACGAACACCCAGGCCGCGTCCCAACTCTCGACGTCGAGCGGGCCGTCCGCGGCCGTCGCCGGCTCCGTCCACGTGGCCCGCCACGAGTGGTCCCAGGCGATGTCGAACCGCACATCGATCGCGCCGGCTGATCCGGCAGCCGCGTGGGTGACGTTCGTGATCCGGATGGGATCGGCCTTTCCAGTGCCTTGGAAACGGGCCACCGCATGATCGTCGGCCACCGCATGCGGCGCCGCCGCCGGGAGCAGTGCCGCCGCGACGACCATCCGGGTGGCGAGTCGCACGACCTTGCTCATGAAGACGCTCCGGCGACTCACTCCGCCGCCTCCCGCGGCGCGGTCCGCGCGCCGCGCATGCCGTAGCTGCCGGTTCGTCCGGCATCGATGGTCGCCATGCGGAGGCGGCACGACGGCAGACCGTACTGACCAAACCCGCCTCGAATGCCGGCGCCGACCGCATCGGCCTGCGGCCAATCGGCGGGCAACGCCGGGGTGCCGCGGCCGTGGGTGCCCTTGAAACGCCGTCCGCTGGCATTCGCGACCGTCACGGTTCGCTCCCCCTCGTTGATGTTCCAACCGCCCCCGAGTTCCTGCACGGTCCAGTAGGAAGGATGGTCCCAGCCGTCGCCCACGTCCCATCCGGCCTGCATCGGGCCCCGCGCGATCTTCTCGAATTCCAATTCCGTGATCGGACGCAATCCGGCCCAGGCCAGGAAGGCGGCCTCGTCCGCCCAGGAGATGCCCCCGGGAATGGTCTGCCCCGGATCGGCTGCGGCATACGCGGCCTCCGGATGCCGTCCGGATGCGAGGAAGCGGCGGTCGGGACACCGCGCCGTCGCCGCCGCGGGCGGGAGCGTGTTGAGAAAGTCCGCGTACTGGCCGAACGTGACCTGCTTCTTCATGCAATAGATGGCGGCGTAGCCGTTGGGGAACGACGCCGGGATCAGGCCGCCGTCCTCGGGCTGTGCCGCTTTGCGCGCCCAGAGCCTGCCCGGCTGCCGACCCGTGGGGATGGGGCCCGAATCCGTCACCCGGTAGGGCAGCGTGTTCTGGCTGCCGTCGGTGGAGCGATAGAACCGGTACCACTCCAGGCCCCCGGAGCCGAGATGGAACGCGGCCTCGGGCACGTAGACCATCTCGATCGCGAAGCCCCGGATGGCGACGTCGATGGCCTGCGGGGCCACTCGATCGGCGGCGATGTCCCACAGGGCCGTGACCCGTTGCGCCCGCACGTTGCCTTGGCCGCAATCGGTCGTCCGGACGAGCAGGCCGAGGAAGCCGTCGTCACCGCCCGGCACGATCACCTCGAGCGGAGTGCTTCCATCCGCCTGGCCGTACCCGCGGGGGTTGAGCGTCGTGTTCGCCGCCAACCGCACGGGCTGCCACGCGTCGGAGCCCGCGCGACGCACCTTGAAGAACACCCACACCGCATCATGGTTGACCTCGTGCCGCCAGGAATCGCTCCAGGCCAGGTCGAACGTCACCGTCGCCGTGGCCGCGTCCCGCGGGGTCACGGAGACGTTCGTGATCTGCACGCTCGAGGGCACGTCGCCCCAGCCGGCACGGGCCGATCCCGGGGCCGCCACGATTCCCCACGCGAGCGCCACCAGCGCCGCGATCCGCAACTGCGTTTGATTCATGTTCGCGATCCTCGCCAGGCCGGCAGCATACGCCTCGACCGGCAAGACCATCCACCCGTCGCCTCGCGCCGGCTGCCCTGTCCTTTTTGGGCTTGAAGGCGGTTGCGGCACTCATGGCAGCTTTGGGGCGGATTCGTGGCGGATTATGCCTGTCCTTTTGGACATCCGCGCCGGCGGCGTTGCGATCTTGGAGCGGGCAGAGCCAGTGGGATTGTTCGAGTTCGGCTTCGATACGGGCGGCGGGGATTGATGTGGCCGCTGCGGCGGCCTGGAGTGTCTCGAGGTCGCCGTTCGTGCGGACGTGATCGACCCGCTGCTTGATCGAGGTGTGCGGACCGTCTTCAGGGGCTTTGGCGATGCCGGCGGCGAAGGGGTTCAAGTCGATGTAGGCGCAGGTCGCGAGCAGGGCTTGTTCGTCGAGGATCGCGATCGACTTGTAGCGGGCCTCCCAGAACGTGCCCTTGCAGTCGTCTTCCTTGTTGGCGAGTCG
>JBEIQP010000123.1:0-7771 GCA_040376455.1 Planctomycetaceae bacterium
CCGGGCCGTCGAGCCGCTGCAGGTTGCAGTTGATCACGAAGACGAGGTTGTCGAGGCACTCGCGCGTGGCCAGCGAAATCGCGCCGAGCGTCTCCGGCTCGTCGCACTCGCCGGTCGCCGTAGTGATCCTCGTCGCCGATGATGTCGGTGAGGAGCACCCAGCGCTGATCCGACTCCTTGACGAGACCGACGGAGATGCCGGCGACGGGGTGCGAGATCGGCACGCCCGCGGCCATCAGGCCGAGCGTCGCACCGCACACCGAGGCCATCGAGCTCGAGCCGTTCGACTCCAGGATGTCGGAGATGACGCGGATCGTGTAGGGAAACACGTCCGGCTCCGGCAGCACCGGCTTCACGCTCCGCTCCGCCAGGGCCCCGTGGCCCAATTCGCGGCGGCCGGGGCCGCGGATCGGCCGCACCTCGCCCACGGAGAAGGAGGGGAAGTAGTAGTCGAGCATGAACTTCTTGGAATACTCGTCGATCAGCCCGTCCACCCGCTGCTCGTCCTTGCCGGTGCCGAGCGTGATGGTGACCAGCGCCTGCGTCTCGCCGCGCTGGAAGAGGGCCGAGCCATGCACGCGGGGCAGCAGATCCACCTCGCAGTGCAGCGGCCGCAGCGTCTTGTAGTCGCGACCGTCCGGACGCTTCCCTTCGAGGATCAGCTCGCGGACCGCCCGCTCCTCGAGAGCGTGCCACACGTGGGCGAAATCGGCGTCGCTCACGCCGCCGGCCTCACCCGGCTTGAAACCAAACGCCGGCTCGGTCGGGGCGACCTCCGCCTTGGCCCGCTCCCGCAGCGCCTTGACGGCCTGGCCGCGATCCTGCTTGCCCTGGATCGCCTTGGCCGCCTTCAGATCGCCGAGGTAGCCGCGCGTGAGGCGGTCGCGGAGCCCCGAGTAGTCGGCCAGCACGTAATCCTTCTTCGGCTTGCCGGCCTTGCGCACGAGCTCCTCCTGCATCTCGCAGATCGTGCGAATGATGCGGTGGGCCTCTTCGAGGGCCTGCAGCATGCGATCCTCGGGCATCTCGCGGGCAAAGCCCTCGATCATCAGGATCGCCGTCGGGCTGCCCGACACGACGAGATCGAGATCGCTCTCCTCGAGTTGGTCGAGCGTGGGGAACGGCACAAACCGGCCATCGACCTGGGCCAGCCGGACACTGCCGATCGGACCGCGGAAGGGCAGGGGGGAGATGCACAGCGCCGCGGAGGCGCCGATCATCGCCAGCACGTCGGGATCGTTCTGCCGGTCGCTGGCCAGAACGTTGGCCTGCACCTGGACCTCGTCAAAGAACCCCTCGGGAAAGAGGGGACGAACGGGGCGGTCCATGAGGCGGCTGGTGAGCGTTTCCTTGAGGGTCGGACGCCCTTCGCGCTTGAGGAATCCCCCGGGGAACTTGCCGGCCGCGGCAACGCGCTCCCGGTAGTCGCACGTCAGAGGAAAAAAGTCGATGCCCGGTCGCGGGGCGCCGGTGGCACAGGCCACGAGGACCACCGTCTCACCGTAGGTCACGAGCACGCTGCCCGCCGCCTGCTTGGCCAAGAATCCGGTCTCGATGCCGAGGACCTGATCGCCGATCTGCCGTTCAACTCGCTGCTTCACGTTTGCGTTCCTTCCTTCCCTCTCGGCCCCCTGCGGCGCTTCGACGAACGCGTCGAATGCAATGCTGCGCCATGCAACGGGCCTGCCGTCTGATGGCCTGGGGCGACGAAGCCCCGGCCGGCCTCTTTCATGCGGACCAGCGGCCCGCACCAATCAACGCCACGTCGCTTGCCGACATCCTCGCGTGCCATCGCCGGCCAGGCCGGCGAACCGGCACTACTTGCGGATGTCGAGTTGCTTGATGATGTCGAGATACCGCTGCGGCGCGACGCGCTTGAGATAATCAAGAAGCCTGCGGCGACGGCTCACCATCATGAGCAGGCCGCGCCGACTGGCGAAGTCCTTCGAGTGCTTCTTGAAGTGATCCGTCAGATGCGAAATCCGCCCCGTCAAAAGGGCGATCTGGACTTCAGCGGATCCGGTGTCGGCGGTCCCTCGCCGATGGGCACCGATCAGTTCTTTCTTGCGTTCTTTTGTAAGCGTCATCAGCCGAACTCCACCCATCCGCGGGCGGCATTGATTGTTTGAAATGAGGTTTCGGCTTCAGAGTGTAGTGAGCAAGCCGAAAATTGCAACAGCCTGTTGTTTTCCTCGACGGTGTCACCTTTGGCCGACGGTCTTCCGGCCCTTACCGGTGCCGTGGGGCGTGTGCACGACGTTCCAGGCGAGCCCCAACCGCTCCATGGCGAGGATCACCCAATACGTCGTGTCCACTTCCCACCACCGATGACCGTGACGGGCCATCCGCTGGTAGGCGTGGTGGTTGTTGTGCCACCCCTCGCCGAAGGCCAGCAGGCCGACCCACCAGAGGTTGCGGGAGTCGTCGGTCGTCTCGTAATTGCGGTAGCCCCACATGTGGGTCGCGGAATTCACGAACCACGTGACGTGGAACACGATCACCATCCGCACCGCGAGCCCCCAGACGAGCCACGAGATTCCGACGTCCCGGCCGTAGAGCCACCACCCCGACGCCAGCAGCGCGCCGCCGATGAGGAAGTGCCAGAGCAGGAAGGTATTGTGCAGGAAGCGAACGCCGGCATCCCGCTCGAGATCGGGCGCCCAGCGCTTCGTATGGGCGGCCACCTCGTCCGGCGTGTGCCGCGGAAACAGCCAGAGGATGTGCGACCACAGCCCGCCGTCGCGGGGCGTGTGCGGATCGCCCTCCTGATCGCTGAACGCGTGGTGCTTGCGGTGGTTGGCGACCCAGACGAGCGCCGAGCCCTCGCCGGAGATGCCTCCCAGCAACGCGAACACGAACCGCACCGCCGGCGTGGTCGAGAAGCTGCCGTGCGTGAGCAGCCGGTGGTAGCCCAGGCAGACCCCGAGGCCGCCGGTCACCCAATAGAGGAACATGCAGATCGCGAATCCGGACCAGGTGAAATAGAACGGGGCCGCCAGCGCGGCGAGATGCACACCGCCGATCCAGATCACGACCGGCCAGTCGAGGTCCGTCCAGCGTTCGCGGCTTCCTTCGCGCCGCGGCTCCGCGCGGCCGCCCGCCTCCGCGTCGAGCGCCGCGGGATCGTGCAACGCCGTACGGCCGAACTCCCCGTCGTCGCTCCCCGGTCGCTCCGCCACGGCCGTGGCGGAGTTCTCGTCGAGAAACGTCGATCGGGCACCGGAACGATCATCGCGATCTGCGTGCGGCGTCATGCGTCTGGCTTCCTCAATCCTCGAAGGGGGTGCGGGCAGGGACGATTCCCTGCCTCGAACCGGCCATACTGTGACTTATTTCGGCCCTTTTGCCACCGCGAAGCGGTCGGTTTCCGGTCGAAGGAACGTCAAAAGTCTGTCAAAATCCGCCACGGCCCCCGGGCCGCTCCGCCTGGGCAGCCCGCGGCATGATGCCCATTAACCAGGCCCCGGGCCCGGCGGACGGTGCATAGACGGCGCCCGGGGGGGCCAAAAACCAGGCCAGCCGCTCCGCCGGCACGATGCCGACCGGGGGCTCGACGAGCGCGAGCCCGTCGGCGACCGCCAACGCCCCCCCCAACGCGGCAGCCGAAAGCAGTTCGACGCCGCGACCGTCGATGCGCACGAGGCAGCCCGCGGCATCGAACCCGCGATCGCGGCCGCCGGTCAACACGCGAAAGGCGCTGCCGGCGCGACAGCCCAGCGTGGAGACCAAGCCATCGAGAAACCGCTGTTCGATGCGGCCGCGTCCGGCACGGCAATCCAGTTCACAGCCGACGAGCCGGCCGTCCGCCCACTCGAGCTGACGCACCACGACCGTCGCCTCGCCCGAGGCCCGCGTCTGGAGCGGCGCCACGCAGGCCGCGAGATCGACCCGCTCGATCCGCCCATCGACGGCCCCGCTCCAACGACCGCGGTCGCAATGGGCCCGCAGGCTGCCCGTCGCGACGGCTTCCGGCCCCAGGTCGAGCCCTTCGACCGGGGTTCCGCGGGCGAAGGCCATCAGGATCGGCACGGGCAGCGAGGCGGCGGCGGCACCGGTCACCTCGATCCGTTCACCACCGGCGCCGTTGCCGTCTCCCTCCAACCGCACCACACGCACTTCGTCGGCGCCGCCGGTCGGGCCCTCCAGGACCGCGCGAATCGCCCGCGAACCACCCTGCGACACGCACTCGACCCGGAGCCGCGCGGGAGCCGCCCCCGCGGCCGACTCGGCGTCGCGGACCGCACCGGCCCAGGAGAAGTCGGCGATGTCGATCACGCAGTTCCGCGGAAACCGCGCCGCCCGGCCGAGCCATTCCCCGGCGACCGCCGCCAGCAGCCGCGCCCCCTCGACGCCGCACTCGAGCCGCTCGACCCGGATGCGAACCTCCGTCGCGCCCGTCTCCACCTCGAGCACCGGCACGGTCAGGGCCCGCGGGGACTCCGGCACCAAGAGCTCGAGGTCGCGGGCCCGGACCACGCCGGGCCTCACGTGCTCGATCGCGGCCACCCGCACCGGCACGCCGAGTCCGGCCTGCCATGCCTCGCGCACCGCCTCGCGATGCCCCGGGGACCGGAGGTGCAGAGCCCAAGCCGCGACCGCCGCGCAGGGCAGCAGGCCCGCCAGCACGAACACCGTGCGGGCGAACCGAATCTTGCCGGCAGATCGCTCGATGAACATCCCTGCTGCTCCCGAAACCCCGGCGATCCGCGCCGTGGCCCCGCCTCCACGCGGCCCCCGGCGGGACCGTGGCCACGGAGGCGGGCGATCCTCAACGGCCGCGGGCCATCTCGTGGTAGAGCGTCCAGCGGCCCTGCATCTCCTCGACGCTGTCGCCGCCGAACTTGTCCACCAACGCCGCGGCCACCTCGAAGGCCACCACGCTCTCCACGATCACGCTGGCCGCGCTCACGGCACACACGTCGCTCCGCTCGTAGGCCGCCTCCTCGGTCTGCTTGGTCTTCAGGCTCACCGACGCCAGCGGCTTGCGCAGCGTGCTGATTGGCTTCATGGCCGCCCGCACCACGAGGGGCTCGCCGTTGGTCATGCCCGCCTCCAGGCCTCCGGCATTGTTCGTGGGCCGCGTGAAGCCGAGCTGCCTGCCGCCTCGCAGCGCCGGATCGAAGTGGATCGGATCGTGCACTTCGGAGCCGCGGCGGCGGGCCACCTCGAATCCCATGCCGATCTCGACGCCCTTGATGGCCTGCACCGCCATCACGGCCTGCGCCACCCGGCCATCGAGCTTGCGGTCCCACTGCGCATGCGTCCCCAACCCGATCGGCAGGCCATCGACGCGAACCTCGACGATGCCGCCGAGCGTGTCCCCCTCCTTGCCGACCCGGTCGATCAGGCCGGTGACTTCGGCATCGCGGTCGGGATGCAGGGAGTAGATTTCGCTCGCATCGCGGAGGGCGCGGAGTTCGGCGAGCGATCCCGCGCGGCCGCCCAGCACGACCCCGCCCAGCTCGGTCACCCAGCCCGCCACGTCGATGCCGAAGACCGAAAGCAACTGCTTCGCCAGCGCCCCGGCGGCCACCCGCGCAGCGGTTTCCCGGGCGCTCGCCCGCTCCAGCACCGCCCGAACGCTCCCCAGATGCTTGATGGAGCCGGGCAGATCGGCGTGCCCCGGCCGCGGCCGATCGACGTCTTCGAGCCGCTCGAGCTTCGCATCGCGGTTGATCACCTCGAGGGCCAGGGGGCTCCCGAGCGTCACTCCCTTCCACAAGCCCGAAAGGAACGTGACCGTGTCGGTCTCGATCCGCTGGCGGCCTCCGCGACCGTAGCCTCCCTGCCGGCGACGGAGCTCGCCATCGATCAAGCCGACGTCAACGGTCAGTCCTGCCGGAAAGCCGTCCACCAGGGCGACGAGCGCCGGGCCGTGCGACTCACCGGCGGTCGAATAACGCAGCATGGGAAACAAGCGATCCGGGTGACGGGGGGGAGGGGACGGGCGAACTCGGATTCTAATTGCAGGATTCGCGCCCCCCTAGACCGCTTTGGGCGACTTTTTCCCGCTACGCCCCGTCCGCGAGTCCGTCAGGATGGCCGCCGGTGAGCAGCCGGCAGGCTTCGAGGTACTTGTCTCGCGTGCGTTTCACGACCGCCTCGGGCAGCGGCGGCGGTTCGCTCGCCTTGTCCCAGCCGGTCGATTCGAGCCAGTCGCGGATGAACTGCTTGTCGAACGAGTCGGGCACGCTGCCAGCCCCCGCGGCGGCCGCCGGCCAAAACCGCGAACTGTCGGGCGTGAGCACCTCGTCAACCAGCAGCAGCCGACCATCCGGCGTGCGGCCCCACTCGAACTTCGTGTCGGCGACGACGATCCCCCGTCCTGCCGCGTGCTCCGCGCCGCGGGAGTAGACCTCGATGCTCCGGTCCCGGAGCTCGGCCGCCAGGTCGGCCCCGATGCGGTCGGCCATGAAGGCGAACGGCACGTTCTCGTCGTGCCCCGAAGCGGCCTTCGTCGCGGGCGTGAAGATCGGATGCGGCAGCCACGCGCCGGCCGCCAGCCCCGTGGGCAGCGGCACGCCGCAGACGGTGCCGCTGCGCCGGTATTCGGCCAGCCCCGACCCGGCCAGCCAGCCCCGAACCACGCATTCGAACGGGATCACCTCCGCGCGTCTGACGAGCATGGTGCGGCCGCGGAGCGTCGTCCGGTCGATCGCTGCGGGCAGCCCCATCGCATCCACGTCGGTCGTGAGCAGATGGTGGGCGATCGGATCCGAACCGCGGGCGAGCATGTCGAACCAAAACGCCGAGATCGACGTGAGCACCTTGCCCTTGTCGGGAATCGGCGTGGGGAGGATCCAGTCGAAGGCGCTGATTCGATCGGTGCTCACGATGAGCATCGCGTCGCCCCAGGTCGGCGAGGAGAAGCGGTAGCAGTCTCGGACCTTGCCGCGCAGGGGCGGGCCCAAGGGGAGATCCGTGGCGGTGACGGCAGTGGATGGATTCATCATGCCGATGTTGTACCGAAACGGCAGCGGCCAAGCACGGTCGGTTCCAGCCGCGTCGCCAGCACGTGCACCACGGCGCCGCGCCGCTGGATGCGGCCGTGCACGACGAGCACCGCGGCGCGGCGGGCGGCGTGTTCGGCGGCCTCCCAGACCGCCGGGTGAACCACGACGTTGGCCGCCCCGGTCTCATCCTCGATCGTGAGAAAAAGAATCCCCTTCGCCGTGACGGGCCGCTGCCGCGTGAGCACGATGCCGGCCACCCGCACGCGGCGGCCTTCCGGGGCGGCGGCCGCATCGGCGGTGGTGATCACGCCTCCGGCCGCAAGCCGCTCCCGTTCGAACTGGAGCGGATGGGCCGCGAGCGACAGCCCGCCCGTTCGATAGTCGGCGATCACTTCCTCCTGCCGGGTCGTCGCCGGGAGGCAATCTTCGTCGTCGTCATCCTCGCCGAGCCCCTCCAGCAGCGGCCGCTGCCCGGGACGTTCCAGGCAACACATCGCCTCCCATACGGCGCGGCGCCGGTCGAGACCGAGCGAAGCGAGCGCCCCTGCGCGGGCCAGATGGAGGAGCGATTCGCGATCGAGCCCGGCCCGGAGGGCCAGGTCGCGGGGCCGCAGAAACAAACCGCCCCGTCGCGCCATCTCGATCCGCACTCCCGCCGCCTCGCCCAAGCCATGAACCTGCTCGAACCCCAACCGGATGGCCGGCTGCCGGGCCGGCGGCGCGGGTGGAAGGCGCGGGTCGCGATTCGCCTCCCCTCCGCCTGCCGTGTGGAGCGCTCCGGCGACGCCCCCCTCCAGCGTCGCGTGCCAGCAGCTCGC
>JBEIQP010000098.1:0-9985 GCA_040376455.1 Planctomycetaceae bacterium
GTCGAGTCGGGGCGGATCCTGCCTGAGTCTCCGGCGCAGGAAGACGATGCCACGCGAGATTTTTCGCCGATGGTGGCCCGCGTCCGACTGCCCTCGGCGTGGCGGTGCGTGGTCATCGTGGGCCGCGATGTCGCGGGGCTCCATGGCGACGAGGAAAAGGAGGCGTTTCGGCGGCTGCCACCGGTGCCGCAGGAGGTCTCCGCGGAATTGGCGCGAATCGCTCTCCTCGAGATGCTGCCCGCCGCCGTGGAGGGCAAGTTCGCCGAGTTCTCCGGCGCGGTCCGCCGCTACGGCGCGCTCGCCGGCCGGCCGTTCGAGCCGGTGTCGCAGTCGCTGCCCCACGCCGAGGCCACCATGCAACTGCTCGAACTCCTCGCGGAGCTCGGGGTCGTGGGCTGCGCGCAGAGCAGTTGGGGCCCGGCGGTGATCGCCTGCTGCGAAAGCCTCGAAGCCGCGGGCGAACTGGTCGAGGCGCTCGAGCGGCTCGGCATCGCGAAGCACCACGATCTGGTGATCGCCCGGTTCGACAGCCAGGGGGCGGTGCTGCGGCAACTCGAGTGACCGCGGGATCGGCCACCGGCCCGCCGGACCGCGTTCAGACCGTCTGCGGCCGGCCGACCTCGAGGCCGTACTCGGCGAGCAGCTTCCGCAACTTGGCGGCCAGCGGCTGCTCCAGCGGCACCAGCGGCAGACGCACCTCTCCTGTGTCGCGGCCCAGCATCGCCATCGCGGCCTTGATCGGGATCGGGTTGCTGGCCATGCCGAGCAGCTCGCGGCAGAGCCCGAAGAGCTTGTGGTGGAGCCGCTGCGCCGCAGCGAGGTCGCCCGCGTCGAAGGCGTCGCAGAGGGCCTTCATGTCGGCGGGAACCAGGTTGCCGACGACCGAGACCACGCCCCGGCCGCCGATCGCCAGCAGGGGCAGCGTCATGCTGTCGTCGCCGGAGAGCACCGTGAGGTCGGTGGCGGCGAGCACCTGCGAGGCCTGGTCCATCGAGCCCGTCGCCTCCTTCACCATCGCGATGCCGGGGAGTTCGGCCAGGCGGATGATCGTCTCGGGCTCGATGTTGCGGCCGGTCCGGCCCGGGATGTTGTAGACGCAGATCGGGATGTCCACCGCCTCGGCCAGCGCCCGGAAGTGCTCGTAGATGCCCTGCTGCGTGGGGCGGTTGTAGTAGGGGCCGACGACGAGCGCCGCGTCGGCGCCGGCCCGCGCGGCATACTTCGTGAGCCGGACGGCCTCCGCCGTGGAGTTGCTGCCCGTGCCGGGCATCACGAGCACGCGGCCCGCCGCCGCCTCGATGCTCTCGGCGATCACGCGTTCGTGCTCGTCGTGGGTGAGCGTCGGCGACTCGCCGGTCGTGCCCACCGGGCAGATGCAGGTCACGCCCGCCTGCGCCTGGAAGTCGATCTGCTCCCGCAGCCGCGCCGAATCGACGCTCCCGTTGCGAAACGGCGTGACGATGGCGACGGACAGGCCGGCGAACTTTTCAGCGCGGGTGGGCATGGAAGCGGATTCCCTTTATCCTTCTCGGTGGCAACAACACGGCGATCGGTCATGATTTTCTATGATTTTCGCCCGCGGGCGGCAAACGGTGCCGGCTTTGGCGGCAGCAAGCCCCGCCCCGGTGCCGTCGAGGCGGCCGGCCGGATCGTGGCCGCGGGCGGTTCGCGGGCGACGATCGGCGTGGTTTTGGGCACCGGCCTGGGCGGCCTCGCGGATCACCTCAGCAACGCGTGGGCGATGCCGGCGGTCGATACGGGCTGGCTGGCCCGGTCCACGGCCACCGGCCACGCGGGCCGGATCGTCTGCGGCACGCTCTACGGCGTGCCGATCGCGATGCTTCAGGGCCGGGTGCACGGCTACGAGGGCTGCGGACCCGAGATGCTCACCCGCGGGGTCGAACTGCTCGCGGCGCTCGGGGCGGGCACGCTGCTGCTGACGAACGCCGCGGGCGGGCTCCGGTCCGACATGCGCGGCGGCGAGCTCGTGATCGTCACCGACCACCTGGATCTCGTCCGCCGGCCGTGGGGCGAGTCGCTCGAAGGCGGTGGCGCGCCGGGTGGGGATCCGGGACGGGCGGACGCCTACGACGCCGGCCTGGCGGAGCGGGCGCTCGCAGCGACGCGCCGCGTGGGCGCCCCGGCCCGCAAGGGCGTGTATGCGTTTCTGTCGGGGCCGACCTACGAGACGCGGGCCGAGTATCGGATGCTGCGGCGGATGGGGGCAGACGTGGTCGGGATGTCTACGGTGCCCGAGGCGGTGGCGGCCCGGCGGCTGGGGCTGGACGTGGCCGCCTGCTCGGTGGTCACCAACGTCGCCCGGCCCGATGCGCCGAGCCTGACCGACGCGGAGGACGTCTGCCGGACGGCGGCCGACGCCGCCGAGGGCGTCTGGGCGATCGTCGAGTCGCTGGCGCAGCGGGCGGCCGGCAGGACCGGCTGCGGGTGCCGGTGACCCCGCTTCGGCGAAGCGGCCGCCGGCCGGTCACTTCGCGGTCGGAGCCGGGGCCGCCTTGAACACGGCGAGATCGGCGTCGAACACGCGGACCTTCGACCAGGTGGTCGCGTTTTCGGCGATGAACTGCTCGTGACGCGGGTCGGTCTGGTAGGCGTCGTGCGACGCGTGGGAGTCGAACACGATCTCGAGCGCCACGTCGAAGTCGCGGTCGTTGACCTCCCGGTCGTAGGCCGCGCAGGTGCCGACCGAAAACGAGAGCGTGCCCGGATGGTCGATGAGGTGCGTGCGGCAGGAGGCGACGAGCCGCGCGACCGCGTCGGGCGAGCGGTCCTTGAGCGTGAAGTAGACGGCGTGGGAGAGCATGGTGATGGTGGATGCCAGCAAAGGGAGAAAAGGGGACGGTCTGCGGATTCGAGCGGACGGGGCTCAGTTGGCCTGGGATTCGCCGCCGCGTCGGGGCGTGGCCGGGCCGATGATTTCGACCACCTCGGTGTCGTCGAGCATTTCGCGGCGTTCCAGTTCGCCCGCCAGCCGGTCGAGCTTCTCGCGGTTGTCGGAGAGGAGCTTCCAGGCCCGCTCGGCGGCCTCGCCCAAAACGCGGGAGACCTCCTCGTCGATGATCCGGGCGGTGGATTCGCTGAACTCCCGCTGTTCGTAGACGTCGCGGCCGAGGAAGGGGTGCTCGTTGGAGGTGGCGCAGGCCACCGGGCCGACCCGTTCGCTCATGCCCCAGTGGGCCACCATCTTCCGGGCGATCCGCGTGGCCTGCATGAGATCGTTTTCGGCGCCGGCCGAATATTCGCCGAACACGAGCTTCTCGGCGGCCCGACCGGCCAGGATGAAGGCGAGGCGGTTGTGGAGGTCCGACTCGCCGATGTTCATCCGATCCTCCTCCGGCACGAGCTGCGTCACGCCGAGCGCGCGGCCCCGGGGGATGATCGTCACCTTGTGGAGCTTGTCGACGCCGGGCAGAAGCCACGCCCCGAGGGCATGGCCCGCCTCGTGGTAGGCGGTCATCTTCTTCTCGCGGCCGGCGAGCACCTCCTCGCGCTTCGGTCCCATCAGCACCTTGTCACGGGCGTAATCGAAGTCGGAGGAATCGACGGCGGTCTTGTCGTGCCGCGTGGCCCAGAGCGCCGCCTCGTTGACGAGGTTGCGGATGTCGGCGCCGGTGAGGCCGACCGTGGCGTTTGCCAGCCGTTCGAGATCGACGTCGGCGGCGAGCGGCACGTTGCGGGTGTGCACCTTGAAGAGGGCGAGCCGGGCCTTCTGGTTGGGGCGATCGACCGTGACGTGGCGGTCGAACCGGCCCGGCCGCAGCAGCGCCGGGTCGAGCACGTCGGGCCGATTGGTGGCCGCGAGGATGATCACCGACTCCGACGGGCTGAAGCCGTCCATTTCGGAGAGGATCTGGTTGAGCGTCTGCTCCCGCTCGTCGTGGCCGCCGCCCAGGCCCGCGCCGCGGACGCGGCCCACGGCGTCGATCTCGTCGATGAAGAGGATGGCGGGGGAGTTGTCCTTGGCGGTCTTGAAGAGGTCGCGAACCCGCGAGGCGCCCACGCCCACGAACATCTGGATGAACTCGCTGCCCGAGATGGAGAAGAAGGGCACGCCCGCCTCGCCGGCGACCGCGCGGGCCAGGAGCGTCTTGCCGGTGCCCGGCGGGCCCATCAGCAGCACCCCCTTGGGCACGCGGCCCCCGAGTCGCTGGAACTTCTTCGGATCCTTCAGAAACTCGACGATCTCTTGGAGGTCCTGCTTCACTTGCTCGAGGCCGGCGACGTCGGCGAAGGTGACGGTCTTGTCGCCGGCGCCGTACCGCTTGGCGGGCGACTTGCTGAAGCCGCCGAGGAAGCCGGTGTTGCCGAGCGGGTCGCGGGCGCGCCTGAGCGTCATCCAAAAACCGGCCATCAGCAGGAGCGGCACGAGCAGGTAGAGACCGAGGAGGAAGCCCGTGCCGTCGCTGGGGGCGCGAGTGTCCTTGCGGATCTCGTCGTGCTCCTGCATCAACCGGTCGAAGCCCTCGCGCATGTAGGGATTGAGGTCGAGCTGGAAGGTCTTGATGTTCGCGAGCCCGGGCCCGGCATCGGCCGGCGGCTGCTTGAATTCGCCCATGAGGTGGTCGCCCGTCAGCACGATGGTGGCGACGTTGCCGTTCTTCACCTGGCGGACGAATTCGTCGTAGCGGATCGCCGGCCGGCCGGTGACGGAGCCGCTGGTGAGGAAGGTCGCCAGCGCGAACGCCGCCAGAAGCATCAGGAGCACGGCCGGCAGCCCGAGGGGGCGGCCGAGGAACGGGGGCGTGTTCAGCGGGCCCTTGGAGGGCCGCGGTGCGTTATCCATTGAGGGTGCGTGCTCGCGTGGACAGGGGGTGGGGTGCCGGGGGAGGGCTCCCTCGGCGGCAAACCGAACAGTGTAGTGTATGGGGGTGCCCCGCAACCGGCCTCGGTCGCGGTCGGCGGAAATCGGAGCCCGAGGATGGAACGCGGCATGAGCGACACGGTGGCGGCGCAACCGGAGCGGCGTGGCGTCGTCGCGGTGACGCGCCGCGGCGGGCGTTTTTTGGCCATCCGGCGCGGCCTCACGGTGGCTGCCGGCGGCCGCGTCTGTTTTCCCGGGGGCCACATCGAGCCGGGGGAACCGGAGCACGAGGCGGTGGTGCGGGAGTGCCGCGAGGAGCTGGCCGCGCACGTCGTCGCGGTGGAATGCGTCTGGCGGAGCGTGACGGCGTGGGGCACGTCGCTGGCGTGGTGGACGGTGACACTCGCCGAGGATGCGGCGCTCGTGCCGCACCCGGTGGAGGTGGACGAGATTCTCTGGCTCACGGTCGAGGAGTTGCTGGCGGAGCCGACGCTCCTCTCGGGCAACCGCGAGTTTCTCGAGGCGGTGGTCGAGGGCCGTGTGCGGGCGTGAGCCGGGCCGCTACTCGCTCGGTTCGTCGGTGCCGAGGATCAGCCCCTGCGGCTCCTGTGGCGGCTGCAGCGGCGGCGGGTTGGCGGCGGCCTCGAGCAGGTCGCGAAACCGATTGGGTCGGGCGGGCGTGGCCGGTTCCTCGTAGGCTGCCGGCCGGACCTCGGGATCCCGCAGGGGCGCCGCGGCGTGCGTCGGCAGGGGGCGGGCCGCGCGGTAGGCGACGATCCAGGATTCGAGCGTGGCCCGTTCGCGCGGCGTGAGGGGCGTCATGGCGAGCCGCTTGGTGGGCGTGGGGCCGGGGTGCGGGCCGCTGAGGGTGGTCACGAGCCGCTGCGCGTCGGCTTCGGGGCCCAGCATCTCGAGCAGCGTCTCGAGGTTGGTCAGCGTGCCGGCGCGATCGACGGCGCCGCGGACGTCGGCCCGGTGGAACCGCGGTTCATGGGCCGCAGGCCCGCCGTGGCAGGCGCCGGCGGCGCACTTATTGAGCAGGAGCGGCTGCACCCGGCGGGTGAAGTTCGCGACCAGTTCGGGCGGCACCTCCGCCGCGAAGAGCGGTCCCGCGGAGGCGGCCACCAGCACCGCGCACAGCGAGCGCCGTGGGCCGCAGGCACGCGGAAGGCGACGACTTCGGAAGCGCGGCGTCGGTTGCATGGCGGCGGGAGGGTAGGTGGCCCGGCCTGGCAGTTCAAGGTGGGCTGGTTGTGGCATCGCCGGGCCGCTACATACACTCGGGCGGCGGCCCGGCCCCGCGAAAACAGCCCACTTCAGCGACCCACACACCCGGAGATCGACGAGCCATGGAGCGGACGTTCGTGATGTTCAAGCCCGACTGCCTGGAACGCGGGCTGCTCGGCCGGATTCTGACCCGGTTCGAGGAGAAGGGACTGCGGCTCGTGGCGATGAAGATGCTCCGCGTCACGCCCGCGTTGGCGAAGCAGCACTACGCCGAGCACGTCGCCAAGCCGTTCTACCCGGGCCTCGAGGAGTTCATCACGGCGTCGCCGGTGGTGGCGACAATCTTCGAGGGGCCGGAGGTGATCCGCGTGGTTCGCGACATGCTCGGCGCGACCAGCGGCCTGAAGGCGGCCGCGGGCACGATCCGCGGCGACTACTCGTCGAGCCGGCAGATGAATCTCGTGCATGCGTCCGACTCGCCCGAATCGGCGGCCCGTGAGATCGGCATCTACTTCAAGGTTGAAGAGATCCTCGTCTGGGATCCGTCGCTGGCTTGCTGGTACCAGGCCCCGGGCGAGGGCTGATCAGCGTGAGCGTTCTCGTCTTCGGGCATCGGAATCCCGACACCGATGCCATTTGTTCGGCCATCGCGTATGCCGACCTGCTCCAGCAGACCACGCGGCCCGACGCCGTGGCGGCCTGCTGCGGGCCGCCGAACAAGCGGACGGAATACGTGCTCAAGCGGGCCGGCCTGGCCGCGCCGCGGATCGTGATGGACGTGCGGCCGCAGGTGGAGGACGTCTGTCGCCGCGGCGTCGTCACCGCCTCGTTTGGCGACACCTTCCACGAGGCCTACCAGCGGATGAAGGAAGGCGACCTGCGGGCGATTCCGGTGGTGGACGAGCAGGGGCACGTGGTGGGCGTGCTGTCGGTGCTGGAGCTCATGCAGCTCTTCTTTCACGACTCGGCCGACGCGGTGAAGGCCCGCACGGTGACCACGAGCCTGCAGAAGATTCGCGAAGTCCTCGGCGGCGAATTTCAGCACTCGCTCCGGCCCGAGCAGCGGGACGAGCTGCTCGTGATGGTGGGCGCGATGAGCGCCGAGGGATTCACCGAGCGGATGCAGAAATACCCGAACGACCGGCTGATCGTGGTCTGCGGCGACCGGCCCACGATCCAGTTGCCGGCGATCGAGCACGGCGTGCGGGCCCTGGTGATCACGGGCGGGTTCAAGCTCTCGTCGGGGCTCGTGGACCTCGCAAAATTGCGGAACGTGTCGGTGATCCTGAGCCCCTTCGACACGGTGAACACCACGCTGCGGCTGAAGTCGTCGCAGTTCATCGACCCGGTGGTGGACGTGGACGTGGTCACGGTGCCGGCGAAGGCGAACGTGGCCGAGGCCCGATCGGTCGCGGAGCGGTCGCAGCAGCCGGTGTTTCCGGTGGTGGGCGACGACGGCGTGCTCGTTGGGCTGGCCTTCAAGAGCGACCTCATCAGCCCGCCGAAGCCGAAGCTGGTGCTCGTGGATCACAACGAGCTCGCCCAAGCGGTGGCGGGCGCCGACGAGGCGGAGATCGTCGAGGTGCTCGATCATCACCGGCTGGGCGGCGGCCTGAAATCGACGCAGCCGATCCGGTTCGTGAACGAGCCGGTCGGATCGACCTGCACGCTCGTGGGCCGACAGTTTCGGGCGGCGGGCATCCGGCCCACGCCGGGCATCGCGCTCTGCATGGCCTCGGGGATCATCTCCGACACGCTCCACCTGCGGTCGCCCACGACCACCGACACCGACCGCGACGTCCTCACCTGGCTGAAGGGGCTCTGCGACGTCGATCTCGACCAGTATGCGCGGGAGTTCTTCGAGATCGGCTCGGCCCTGCGGTCGAGCAAGCCCGCCGAGGTGATCCGCGAGGACTGCAAGGAGTTCACGGAGCACGGCGTGCGGTTCTCGATCTCGCAGATCGAGGAGACGGGCTTCGACCTCTTCTGGGAGCGGAAGGACGATCTGCGGGGGGCGCTCGAGGATTTTGCCGCGAAGCAGCGGCTCGACTTCTCGGCGCTGCTGGTGACCGACGTGGTCACCAACGGGTCGCTGCTGTTGCTCTCGCAGGAGTCGGAGGCCTGGGAGGAGATCAACTACCCCCGTCTCGACCGCGGCCTCTATTCGCTCAAGGGGCTCGTGAGCCGCACGACGCAGTTGCTGCCGCTGATCAGCCAGCTCCTCGGTGCCGCGCGGGCGTGACGCTCGCGTACCTCGCTCACAGGGCTCCCGCGGGCGTGTCGGCGGCGAGCCGTTCGATCATGTCGCGGCAGGCGCGGTCCACGGCGGTTTGCCATTGGCTGTCGGCGAGGCCGGCGGCCATCTCCGGGCGGGCGTGGGCGAAGATCACGTCGCGGGCGCTGACGACGAGGGCGCCACGGCCATCGGCGTGGAATGCGCCGCGGACGTCGGAGGCCCGGCCGCCCTGGCGGCCGAACCCGGGCACGAGGATCCACGTGTGGGGCATGGCGGCGCGGAGTTCGTCGAGTTGCCTCGGCCAGGTGGCGCCGACGACGGCGCCCACGGCTCCGTAGGCCCCGCCGGCGGCGGTGCGTGCGGCGAGTTGTTCGACGCCGGCGGCGACGTGTTGGTAGATGGTGTGGCCGTCCGACTGGAGGTCCTGGAAATCCTTGCTGCCGGGGTTCGATGTCTTCACGAGGATGAAGAGGCCGGCGCCGCGGCTTTCGGCCACCTTCACGAAGGGCTCGATGGAGTCGAGTCCGAGGTAGGGATTGACGGTGAGTGCGTCGGCCGCCCAGGGGCCGGCGAGCCAGCCGTCGGCGTAGGCTTCGGCGGTCGAGCCGATGTCGCCGCGCTTGCCGTCGGCGAGGACGAGCAGGTTCTTGGCGTGGGCGTAGGCGATGACATCCGCAAGCGCGGTCATCCCGTGGGGGCCGAGGGCTTCGAAGCAGGCGAGTTGTGGCTTGACGATGGGCACGAGCGGCGCGACGACATCGATCACGTCGCGGCAGAAGCTGGCGAAGATGTCGGCGACGGCGCGAGGGTCGGTGGCGGCTGCGGCGTCGAGGGCGGGGGGGAGTGATTCGCGGCGCGGGTCGAGTCCGATGCAGGCGGGGGTGCGGCGGTCTTTGATGGCGGCGGCGAGTCGTGTGGCGAAGGAGTTGGATACGGCCATGGTTTTGGGTGCCGAGTCGGCGGGGGAAAAGTTCGTGTTGAACGGCTGGCGGGGTTGTGCGATAGTGTGGCGGTCGTGCGGCGGCGATGCGAGAGCCTTGCCTGCCGGACGGCGGATTCGGGGCGTGGCGCAGTCTGGCTAGCGCGCTTGACTGGGGGTCAAGAGGTCGCAGGTTCAAGTCCTGTCGCCCCGACTTGCTTTCTCTGGAGGCCCTTCGATCAAAAGATCGAAGGGCTTTCTTGTTGTGGGCACGAGAGTTACGTCATCGAGTCGCCAGTTCAAACAGACGATTTCGAGCATTTTTCGTTTTGCGGAGAAATCCGCCGTAAACCACCGCTCCCGAAGGCTTTGTGAAAGTTCAAACGCTTTCACCGCCAGGTCGATGATTTCGTGCCGATCCCGGTCAGCGAAGTCGATCTCCATCTTCAGTTCCGCCTCACGGTCTCGAAGTTCCTGAGACTTGGCGGCAAACGTGTTGGCCTCGATCTCCTCCAGTATCCGGAGGTTCAAGAGCCGATCCTGATGCCGTCGAATGAGCACCAACTCGTCCTGCCGTTCTTTGGCACGAGCGGCGGCGGCCCGCTGCCCACCATTTGAATCCTTCCGGAGTTCCTCCCGGATGGTCTGCCGGAAGTCGTCGTCCTCCACCCTGAGGCTGTCGAAGAGTGCAAACACCTGCGATTCCACCTCGGCTTCTGTCAGTCGAGTTCGGGGGTGGCCAGGGCGGTTGTAGTTGGAGCACCGGTAATAGACGTACTCCCGA
>JBEIQP010000179.1:0-3990 GCA_040376455.1 Planctomycetaceae bacterium
CCTCGTGACCGCCGCGGCGAGCGGCCTCGCGCTCGTCGGCCTCGCCGTCGCGGGCGGCTCCGGAGCATCGCTGCGAGCCGCCCTCGCGGCGGCGGCGGTCCTCGTGCTCGCCGCGTTGGCCCTCCTGATGGTGGCCTCCCGGCCGCGGCTCGAGCGGCGCGGCGACGCGGTGCGCGTCCGGCTGGCGCCCCTCGTGGCGCATGACGTGCCGCTCGACGTGGTGGAGTGCGTGTTTCTCGGATCGAGCCCGCTCGGTCCCGACGCCGCAGCCGTGCCCGACCGCCCGACGCGGCGGGTCGGCACGCTCGTCATGCGGCTGGCGGAACGCGCGGTGGAGTGGCGGAAGCGGCCGACGTTTCCTTCGTGGGGCACCTGGGAGGATGGCCACATCGTCTTCGACGGCCGCTGGTGCGAGCCGCTCTCGCTGGAGGCGGCCAGGCGCGTGAGCCAGTTGCTGCTGGAGGCGAAACGCGAGGCGGCGCTCGCCACGCGAGGCGATTCCGCCCCCGGAGCCGGCGCATGACTGAGCCCGCCTGGCGCACGCCGCCCGCCGGCGCGGCATGCGGCCTCCTCATCAGCGTGCGCGACGCGGAGGAAGCGAGGGAGGCGCTTGCGGGCGGGGCCACGATCATCGACGTGAAGGAACCGCTGCGCGGTCCGCTGGGCAGGGCGGATGCGACCGTGGCCGCCGCGATCGCCGCCGTCGTGGCCGCGCGGAGCCCCTGGACCCTGGCCTGCGGTGAACTCGCGACGGGCCTGCCGGACGTGCGGGACCATCTGGCGCGCGTTCTCGCGCACCTGTCGCGAGCGGCGGTGCGGCCGGCCGCCGTGAAGGTCGGTCTGGCCGGATTAGCCGCGCGGGATTGGCCCGCCCTGCTCGCGGGCTTCGGGGAGTGCCTGCCCGAAGGGATCGAGCCCGTGGCGGTCGCGTATGCCGACTGGCGTGCGGCCGCGGCCCCCGATCCGGCGGCCGTCATCGAGGCGGCGGCGGGGCTGGGGTTTCGGATGTTGCTCATCGACACCTGCGGGAAGGCGTCGCCCGGGCTGCTCGAGGGACCCGCCGCCGTGCCACTGGCCGGTTGGGTCGCGGCCGCGCGGCGAGCCGGGCTGGGGGTGGCGTTGGCCGGCCGGCTGACGGAGGACTCGATTCCGAAAGCGTTGGAATTCGGCCCCGATGTCCTCGGGTTCCGGTCCGCCGGCTGCGTGGGCGGCCGGTTTGGCGCGGTCTCCGGGAAACTGGTGCGGCGGCTGGGTAAACTCTGTGGCGTGACGACGGGCGAACCGTCCGCTCAACCCTCGGGAGTCCAGCCGTGAAAGCCCTCGAAGTGCGCGTGCCGCACACCCTCGATCAGGAAGAGGTTCGCCGGCGGCTCGACGCCGCGCTCGTGAAGGCACGGGACGAGTATGGCGAAAAGGTCGGCGACATCGACGCCGCCTGGCAGGGGGACGACCGCCTGAAGGTGCTGCTGACCGTGATGGGCATGCAGATCGACAGCGAAGTGGAGATTCTGGTCGAGGAACTGATCGTCCGGCTGCAGGTTCCGGGCATGGCGGGGATGTTTGCCGGTCGGATCCGGGACGGCATCCAGGAACGGTTGGGGGGATTGTTGGGATCGCAGCAGTCTTGATTCGGGTTGTCCGGCGCGGCCCCTGGTGGGATCGCGACGATTGAGCGGGCGGAGGCTGCGGGCCGGGGGCCGCTTTCGGTGGCCCGGCCGCGGATGCCGATCACACCACGGGGTTGTCCACCATCCATGACACGTTTTTTCTTCATGCCGCGTTCAGCCACCCCCTGTGACCTCCTCCCCCGCCTGCGCGGCGCGGCTGTCTGTTTGGCCGGGTTCGCGGCGGCGGTTCTTGGCGATCCCACGGACTGGACCGGGCCTTCGCTCGCGGCCGCCCAGCAGGTGACGGGCACGCCCGAGGACGATCCGTTCGCCGACGAACTGAATCCGTTCGGCAAGCGGTCGCCCGCCGCCGATGCCGGCGTGCCGCGATCCACCCCTCCGGCGGCGCCCGCCGTGAGGCCGTCCCCGGCGATGCAACTGCCGGTGCCCTTCCCGGACACGACCCTGCCCGGAGAGCCCACCGAACGCCGCCGGCCGGCGGCGGCCCGCGACCGGGCCCGCGTCGCCCCGCGCGATGCCGATGGCGGTCTCATCGACCGCGACTGGGAGCCGTCGGCCGCCGAAAAGCTCCTGGGCGAGGCGGAGCAACTTGACCGCAAGGGTGACCTCGCGGGAGCGCGGGCGAAGCTCGAGCAGGCGATCAAAGCCGACCCCAAGCTCACCGTGGCCTACCTCGCGCTCGGCGTGCTGCTCCGTCGCCAGGGCGACTTCGAGGGGTCGGTGGACGCCTGCTCGAAGGGCCTGGCGATCGACCCGCAGGATGCAGAGCTCTATCTGCGGCGCGGCATCGCCTGGTTTCATCTCGGCCTCCACGGGATCGCGATGGAAGACTTCGAGGATGCGGCCGGCATGGCCTACGACGATCCCCGGCCGGAATTGTGGCGGGGGCTCACGCTCGTGGAGCTGAATCGGCCGCTCGAGGCGATCAACGCGTATGCCTCGGCGATCCGCCGCGACCGGACGTACATGCTCGCCTACCTCAATCGCGGCCTCGCCTATCTCGATACGAACGAGCCGCGCAAGGCGGAGTTCGACTTCGATCAGGCGATCCGTCACGATCCGAGCGACGTGCGGGCCTGGTTCAATCGCGGTGTGGCGCAGGCCCAGCAGGGCCGGTTCGCCGATGCGGTCAACTCCTACTCGGAGGCGCTGAAGCGCGATCCGCGGCACGAGCCGACCCGCCGCAACATCGAAGTGGCCCGAGGCCGGATCGGCCGCTAGCTGTCGCTGGAAAAGCTGTTCATGCTTTTCCGCGTGGCCGAAGAGGGATAGGCAGGCCGCTCCACCCCCGGTGCGAATCGCTCCACCGCGACAACCCACGGCGGGCATTCAGCGGCGGACTTCCAGCACGCCCACGGCGAGCCGGCCGTCGGTGACCCACGGGTCGCCGCCGCCGTTGAAGCCCTGCCGCTCGGGATGGAACCGATCCACCCAATAGTAGCCGTCGAGCACGCCCGACCGGGCGGTGTCGCCCACGAGCTTGTTTCGCTCCCGATCCACCTCCGGGGCGATCTTGTGCGTGACGCCGCCCGTCGTGCGGCTGATTTCCACCCGCTCGTCAAACGTGGCGGCGCCGAGCCAGAGCGGTTCGCCCGCCGCATCGACCTCGTTGGATCTCCAGAACCGGACGTGATGCCGCTGCTTTGGACTCGGGCCCACCGGCTGCTCGTAGGCCAGGTCTTGTCGGCGGCCCCACAGAAAGAGATCACTCACCGGGGCATGCTCGTAGGGCTTCCTCAGCACCACGTCGGCCGCGATCCGCAGCGACGATTCGAGCGTGATGGGGTCGGCGGCGTACCAGCGTGCTGCGGAGAGGGCCCGGTGCAACTCCTCCTCGGTGCCGACGAACGCGATGTTGACCGGATCGCCACGATGACCGCGGTGCGTGGTCGTGTGCCGTGGCGCGCGGGGCAGGGCGGGGTGGCCCGCGACGGTGCCCGTGGGCTCCTGCCCTGCCGCGGCCGCTTCGAGTGCCGTCACGAGCAGCGGGACGGCGGCCAGAAGACAGAGGGGCGACCGCATGGCGATTCTCCTTCGCGGCAGGGGGCGAGACCGTAGCGGCCCCGCCGGGCGGCCTCAAGAGGGATCAAGAAGCGCAAAAAGCGCAAAAGCAAAGCGCAAACAACGCAAAAGAACGCAAAAGGACAGGCATGATCCTCTGCCCTGATCCAGCCCTCGGCTTTCGGGCCGAGAGCCACGCCGCGCAGAGAGCGGCCATGATCTGCCGGGGCTTTCTGGGCCGCCGGCAAGAGCCCCGCCGTCGGCGTCTCCCGCGGCCCTTGACTTGACGCCCCCCCCAATACCAAGAATAGGACAGGCATCTCATGGCCCGTGGTGCGTGAAACCCAACCCGGCCGGATCA
>JBEIQP010000028.1:0-26528 GCA_040376455.1 Planctomycetaceae bacterium
CATCGGTCATCACGGTCCCGCCACCTACGGTCTCGAATCGATGGTCATGGGCAAACGACTGGAACGCTCCGCGGGTCATCACGTCCCGAAAGTACGTTGGGGAGTCAAAGGCGGTGACCTCGGAGGTGAGTTGCTGCCGGACGCCAAGATGCCTCGCCTCCCACGTGACGGACTCACCCAACCCGATCAGGCCACTGGTGCGCCCCGCGACGGCCCGCTCACCAGTGTGCCCAAGCGACCGAGTATGGAAGTCGATGTCCCGCGCGAGGTCAAAGCACACCTCAATCGGGGCGGCGATCTTCGTCACGATGCGGAAGTGGGCCATAGCGCACTCTCAGCCTTTTTTGTCGAACTAGTATTTCTGCGGTTCCGTGTAATCGTCGGAGGTCGCTTGATAACGCTCCAACGGCGATTTTTTCTTCTGGTGGGAAGCCCAGGAACGGCAAGGGGTTACGGACACAACCCGCCATCGCCACCAGCCGGATATCCAGTTTATTTGCTGGATAACACCCCCTGTCAAGATGGGTAGACTGGGGCTCGCGCCCGGCCGGCGACTCACCGCTTCCTCCACACCGTCGTGCCTTCCTTGATCGTCTCCACGACCTCGACCTTCATGATCTCCCCTGGCGGCACCGCCGTCGGATCGGCCGAAAGGATCACGAGGTCGGCGAGTTTCCCCACCTCGATCGACCCCTTGGTCGCTTCCTCGCCATACAAGCGAGCACCGTCGAGCGTGATCGCACGCAGGGCCTCCAGCGGCGTCACCCGCTCCGATTCGCCGAGCACCACCCCGGATCGCGTCCGGCGGTTCACCGCCGAATCGATCGTGTCGATCTGGTTGATCGGCGCGACGTTGAAATCGGTATGGTTCGCTGGATGCATCCCCAGCCGCAACGCCGACTTCATCGGACTGATCCCGTCGGCCTGCCGCCGCCCGCGGTTCTTCACATGCGTGTCACCGAAAAAGAAGCAATGCTCGGTGTAAAACGAAGGCGTGATCTTCCAGGCCGCAAACTTCGTGAGTTGATCCGGTCGGGCGAACTGGGCGTGCACGGCCACCGTGCCACGAGCGCGCGAGGGATCCTCGCCGGCCGCCGCCCGATGGGCCTCCAGGAGCGCGTCGATCGCCGCATCGCCGTTGCAGTGCATGAAGAGAGGCGCGTCGCCGGCATAGATCCGCTTCACCATCGCCGAAAGCTCTCCCTGCGGGAACGACGGCTCGCCCCGCCACTCCCCCTCCCCCGCCGGCCCCCCCGTGAGATACGGCGTCGTGAAGAACGCCGTCTTCGCCTGCGGAGAACCGTCCGCCACGATCTTCACCCCGCCGATCCGGAGCCGATTGCGATACTCCCTCTCGAGCCGGGGAGGCTTGCCCGCGCCGAAGATCGCGTCGAAATCGGTGACGAACGGGAGGGCGACGACGTCGATCGCCAGCAAACCGCGGTCGGCCGCAACGCGAAGCAGGTCGAGCTGGTCCTTGTGCGTCGCTCCCTCTTGCGCCGTCGTCACGCCGGCCGCGAGATAGAGCTGCTGTCCCTCCGGGAGAAGGGCGAGCATCTGGTCGGGCGTCGGTCCCGGAATCCCGGCGAACACCGGCAGGAACGCCGTCTCGAAGAGGATGCCGTCGGGCTCCCGCGAGCCGGGCTGCCGACCGATCACGCCGCCCGGTGGCGTCGGGGTTTCGGCCGTGATGCCATAGTGGGCCAACGCCTTGGAATTGAGCGTCGCCCCGTGCCCCGAGACGTGCATCACGACGGCGGGATTGTCGGGAAACGCCGCGTCGAGCTCGCCACGCGTCGGCCCGCGCTTCTCCGCCAGCAGATCCGGGTCGTAGCCATAGCCGACGACGAAGTCGCCCGGCTTGGCCCGGTTGCGCTCGGCTTGCGCACGGAGGGCGGCGATCACGTCGGCCACGCAGGTGCACGTGCCCGCCGGCGGCGACCAACAGTTCGCCTGAAGGAGCGCGTCGATGCAGGTGATGAAGTGGCTGTGTCCGTCCACGAACCCCGGCACGAGCGTGCGGCCGCCGAGATCGACCACGTCCGTGGAATCACCACGCAGCTCGAGAACCGCATCGCGCGGGCCGACGGCGACGATCCGACCCTTGGCCACCGCCACGGCCTCGGCCCGCGGCAGCGCGTCGGCCACGGTGAGGATCGTGCCGCCGTGATAGATCCGCTCGGCCGGCTCGGCAGCGACGGCCGCTGCGGCGGTCGCCGCGAACAAGGCCAAGACCAGGGAAACACATCGCCCGAACGGCATGGCACACACTCCTGACACTCCCGGAACGCCCCGAGGACACGCGGCCCCGACGGGCGGCATCCGCGCCGACCGCCCGGAACACACAATAGGTCGATCGACGGGCGTCCCGCAACCAGTCGATGGCCGAGCGAACACGGTCCACGACATCTGCCCAGCCGAAACGGGACTGTCCGCCCCGCCCGCTGCCGGCGCGGGAGCCTCCGGCGGCGGCCGCTCCGCATCGCCCACGTGCCAGCCCCCCCGATCCGGCACCGGCCCTTGCCCATCGGCTAAGATTCCCTGGAGTCGATACCTTCCTGTCCCGGCAGGCACGCCCACAGCCCCGGAGTTCCGGCCATGCCCCAGAAACTGATCCTCTTTCCCACCGACTTCTCCACCGCCAGCGATGCCGCGCTCGTCCACGCCGCCACGCTCGCCAAGCAGTCGGCCGCGCGGCTGCTCATCGTGCACGTCGAGGAGCCGCCCCTCGCCTACGGGGGCGGCGAACTCTATTACGGTCTGCCCGAGCCCAACTCCGAACGGATCCTGAAGATGCTCGAGGACGTGAAGCCGTCCGACCCGACGGTCCCCTTCACCCACCGGCTCACCATGGGCGACCCGGCCGGCGAGATCATCCGCATCGCCGGCGACGAGGGGGCCGAGATGATCGTGCTCGGCACGCACGGCCGCACGGGCATGTCGCGGCTGCTCATGGGCAGCGTCGCCGAGGCGATCGTGCGGCGGGCTCCCTGCCCGGTGCTCGTCTACCGGGAGTCGGCGGAGAAACTGGCGCGGCCCAAGCGGGAACCCGCACAGGCATGACGCTGCGGCCGGTTCTCGAATTGCGGGCACGGGTGCGGGCGCAGGTGCGGGCCCTGTTCGACGCCGGCGGCTTCCTCGAGGTCGATACGCCCGTGCTCTCCTCCGAGGTCCTGCCGGAGGCGCACATCGATCCGCTCGCGGTGCCGGTGCACGGGGCGACGCCCCGCTACCTGCAAGCCAGCCCCGAGGCCTTGATGAAGCGGCTGCTCGCCGCCGGCTCCGGGCCGATCTACCAGTTCGCGCGGTCGTTTCGTGCGGGCGAGCGGGGCCGGCAGCACGACGTCGAATTCGTGCTCCTCGAATGGTACGCGCCGGGCACCTCGCTCGATGAGGCGGCCGATCTGCTCGCCCGGCTCTGCGGCGCCGTGCTCGGCACCACGGGCATCGACCGGATCAGTTGCTCCGCGGCGTTTTCCGCGCATGCGGGCGTCGATCCGCTCACGGCCCCGCTGGAGGAGATGCTCGCCGCGGTGCGCCGCACGGGCATCCCGCTGCCGGACGGCCACGAGTCGCTCGCCGCCGCCGAGCAGTGGGACCGCGCCTTCGAACTGCTGCTCGCCGAGGCCGTGCAGCCGCGGCTCGGGCACGGCCGCCCCGCCATGCTCGAAGGCTGGCCGGCGTCGCAGGCCGCCTTCGCGAAGATGGACTCGCAGGACACCGGTGCGGCTCTGCGGTTCGAACTCTTCGCCGCCGGTGTCGAACTGGCCAATGGCTGGCAGGAGGAGACCCGTCGCGACGTCCTCACGGAACGGATCGCGGCGGCCAACCGCGCCCGCGTGACCGACGGCCGGGCGGCGCTCCCACTGCCGCGCCGCCTCCTCGATGCCCACGGCGCCGGCATGCCCGAGGGCGTGGGAGCGGCACTCGGGTTCGACCGCTTGGTGATGCTCGCAGCCGGCGCGAACTCGATCGACGCCGTGCGCGGCTTCAGCTCCGACGACGCCTGAGCCCGCCGAAGCCACCGCCGGGTCAGTCGTCAATCGCGAAGTCCCGCACCGTCCACCGCTCCAGGGAACCGCCCTGCCGGGGCACCGCCGTCGGCTCGAGCAGCAGCCGCAGCGCGACCGTGCCGTCCGGCTCGCCGGCACAAGGCCGCACGCGAACCCGGACGACCCAACCGCTCTCCTCCCCTTCCCCTGCGGCGACACCCGTCACCTCCGCAGCGGCCTCCCCGCCGCACCCACGGACCGCCCGCACCACCGGCTGGGCGGCGAAGGCCTCCGCAAGCGCGCCGCCGGCCCCGGGGGCCGCCGGCCCCGTCATGCCGGCCGCGTCGGCCAACCGGCCCGCGCGGACCGCCTCGAGCCAGAGGCTGGCGGCCGCTGCCGCCCGCCGCTCCACGAGCCAGCGGCCCACCGCCGCGTCGGCCAGCGCCTGCGCCCCGAAACCCGTGGCTAGCGCCAGGCCCACCAGAGCCGCAGCGCCCCCCGCCTTCCGGGCCCCCTCGCGGTGCACGTCGAGCAGCGCCGCACACGAAAGGACGATCGCGATGATCGGCAGCACCCAACAGATCGGGCTCACGAGCGCCAAGGCCGAACACGCGCCGGCGGCAAGCGCCGCCACCGCCAGCGGACTCACCGGTCGGTAGTCGGCCGCCGCCTCCTCCGCCATCACCACCTCACTTGGGATCCACGCGCAGGCCCGGCTCGGCTTCCAACGCCGCCCGGCGGTCGGCATACCGGAGGATGAAATCGGCGTTCGGGTCGAACGCGTTGCGCCGTCCCGGGCCCGGATTCGCGAACGGGCCGTGCAGCGTCGAGCCGCGAACCCACTGGAGCCACTTTCGGTCGGGCGCGAGCCCGAAGAACATCCGCGCCTCGGGCGTCGGCTGCACGATGTCGCGCGGCACCGCCGCAACGTGCAACGACGCGGCCGTGAAGGCGGTCACGATCCAGCCGACGGCGGCCGCCGCCACCGGGGCGCCGAAGAGCTCCACGGGCCGCCGAAACTTGACCCGCGTCCGCGAGGCGCGGTCGGTCGCCTCCCGCGCGGCGACCAGCACGATCGCGAACACGCCCCACCAGGCGATGCTGTCGAGGAAGTAGGTGTAGCTGGACATGCGCGGCTCCAGCACGCCGACGACCCATTCGAACCAGGCCGTGGCGACGGTCGCGGCGAGGAGCACGTTGAGCAGCATCACGAGGCAGGCCCAGAGCCCTTCCTTCCAGAGCGACAGCGTGACCGCGAGAAAGATGATCGTCAGGAAGATTGTGGGGATCATGGCTTCCTCGCCTCCACGGCGTCGGGTTTCGGCGCGGCGGCAGCGGCAAACACCCGCTGCATCTCCTCCAGCGATGTCACGCCCGCGACCACCAGCGCCATGCCCGCGTCGCGCATCTGGGCCATGCCGTCCTTGATCGCCGCCTGTCGCAGGATCCGCTGATCGGCCCGGGAGGCGATGGCCTGGCGGAGCAGCGGCCCGGAGGCGAGCTCGAAAATTCCCACCCGCCCCAGATACCCGGTGCCGTGGCAGACGCGGCAGCCCTGCGGCGACGCCCGGCGCAGGTGCGGCAGTTGCTCCGGCGTCATCTTCAGCCGGGCGAGCACCTCGCCCGGCGTCGGATACTCCTCCCGACACTTCGGGCAGAGCTTCCGCACGAGCCGCTGCGCGAGGGAGCCGAGCAGCGTGCGGGCGAGCACGTCCTGCGGCACTCCGGAGGCCAGCAGCCGCGACACCGCGTCGATCGCATCGGAGGCCTTCATGCTGAGGATGACGAGCTTCTCGTCATCGGCAAGCCGGGCCAACTCCACCGCCAGCTCCCGGTCGCGCAGGTCCCGGGTGACGATCACGCTCGGATAGTCGCGCAGCGCCTCGGTGATGGCATCGACCGGGCTCACGCCGGTTCGGGCGTCGAACCGGATCGGCTTCACGTTCTGAATCTCGCGCGGCGGGGCGGCCGCGTCCTCGAGTGACACGAAATCCCGCAGCAGACGGTCGGCCGACTGCACCACGACGTCGAACGTGGTCGTGAGGCCCGACGAGGGAGGCGACGAGAGCACGATCAGCCCCTTCTCGAGCGCCATGAGCTCGCCCAGCCGCGCGGCGAGGGGATCCGGCATGCCGATGTCGGCCGACTTCTTGAAGATCGCGTCCGTGGGTTCGATCTGCACGAGCAGGTGCTCGCCCGACGTGCCGGTGCGAATCGCCAGACGGCAGTTGCGCCGCTTGCCATCGACGCTGATCGCGAACGTGCCCGACCGGGAGCCGCGGCTGGATGCGGCAAGGCCGGCCAGCGTCGCGAGCGTCTCGCTCACGGCGGCCGCCACCTCGCGGTCGGGCCTCGGCACTTCGAGCCAGGTCTCCTTCTCCTTCCGGCTGCGGGGCGGCTTCCGCACCCGGGGCTTCTCCCAGACGCCATCCACCTCGTGCCGCACCGCCAGGCCCTGCGGATCCGGTTCGATCGTGACGGTCGCCGCCCGCGCGACCACCGCCCCCTGCAGGAGCTTGCGGGCCTCCTCGAAGCCGGCCGTGGCCGCCGCCCGCTGCTCGCGCGCCTTGTCCTCCTCGGGGGACCGGCCTCCGGCGGCCGCCAGCGCCACCTGCGGCAACGCCTCCTCCTCGCTCAACGGGGCGACGATCTCGATGCCGAACGGCTCGAGCAGTCGGGCGAGGATCCGGCGGCCGTGGTCCACCGTGAGCACGCGATCCGATTCCGGCACCGCCTTGTTGCGGAGCACCGCGTAGGCCAACGCGGGCCCGAGCCAGGCGACGAGCATCAGCAGCAGCGCGGCGATCGCCGAGGGAATCCACCAGGCGAGCAGCGCCGCCGCGACGAACGGCAGCGCCGTGATCGTGCCCCACAGCGCCGGACGAAACTTGTGCCGGCGGCTGTCGCAGCTCACCCAATCGACCGTCGCCGTCCACCCGACCACGCAGAGCCACCAGCACGCCAGCGGCACCAGCGCGAGCCCGCCCCCGGCGCCGCGTTGATCCCAGCCGGGGGCCAGGGTCGCCGGCCACGCGTCGTCGGCGGCCCACGCGGCCGCCGGCCACACGATGACAGCCGCGGCCAGCACCGCCACGGCGCGATTCGCCAACGACCGCGGCACGCTCATCCCGACACCCCGATGCCCTTGAGGGCCATCATCAGGGCCTCGCGATTGGGCGCGATCTCGAGGGCCTCCTGGCGGTCGATCAGGCCGTCGTCGATCAGGCCCTTGAGGCTCATCGTGAAATCCTGCATCCCGTCGCGATGCGACTTGCGGATGTGATCGGGGAGCATCTGGTCATGGCCTTCGAGGACGTACTTCTTCACCATCACGTCGAAGAACATCATCTCCACCACCGGCACGCGGCTCACGCCGGGACGGGTCGAGCGCAGCAGCTTCTGGGCCACGATCCCCTTCATGTTGAAGGCGATGGCGCTGCGGAGCGCCTGGTGCATCTCCTCCGGGAAGAGGTCGAGGATCCGGGTGATCGTCGTCGCGGCGCTCGACGCATGAATCGTGCCGAAGACGAGGTGCCCCGTCTCGGCCGCATGGATCGCCGTCATGAAGGTCTCCTCGTCGCGCATCTCGCCCACGAGGATGATGTCGGGATCCTCGCGGACCGCGTGCTTCATGCCGACGGCGAAGTCCTTCACGTCCTGCCCGATCTCGCGCTGGTTGATCAGGCACTTGTCCTCCGTGAACACGAACTCGATCGGATCCTCCAGCGTGAGGATGTGCTTGCGGTAGTTCTGGTTGATGTAGTTGAGCATCGACGCGATCGTCGTGCTCTTGCCGGACCCGGTCACGCCCGCCAGCAGGACGAGCCCCTGGTCGAGCTGGCAGAGCCGCTCGATGGCCGGCGGCAGGTAGAGCCCCTTGAAGTCGGGAATCCGGTTGTTGACGCGGCGGGCCACCAGCCCGAGCGAGCCCTGCTGCTGCAGCAGATTGACGCGAAACCGCCACCGCACGCCATCGACGGTGCTGACGTGGGCGAAGTCGCAGCCGCCGTCGGCCTCGAGGATGCGCTGCCGACGCTCGTCGAGCATCGGCAGGCAGAGCCGCCGCATCTGCTCGTCGTCGATCCGGGGCGCCTTGAGCGGCTGCAGGGATCCCTTGACGCGGATGATCGGCGGCTGGCCGACCTTCAGGTGCATGTCGCTGCCCTCGAGCTTCACCAGGGCGTCGAAGAACCGATCGATCTCCAGCCGGGGCCGCGCGCCGTCCGCGCCGGAACCTTTGGCATCCCCGTCGGCGGGAGTGGTGTCGATCGTGGCCATGTCCAGACGACTGGGGGGTGGGGCACGCGCGGGTGGAATCAATCGGCGGGAGGTCGGACGGGAATCCCCCGTTGCGCAAACAGATTCTTGACGTCCCGGATCGTACACTCCCCGAAGTGGAAGATGCCAGCGGCCAGCGCCGCGTCCGCTCCGCCCACGGTGACCGCGTCGGCGAGGTGCTCCGGCTTCCCGGCACCGCCGCTGGCGACGACGGGAATGCCCACCGCCCGGCTGACGGCCGAGGTGATCTCCAGGTCGTAGCCGTCGCGGGTGCCGTCACGGTCCATGCAGGTGAGGACGATCTCCCCGGCGCCGAGCTGCTCCACCCGCCTGGCCCAGGCCACCGCGTCGAGCCCCGTCGGCACCCGGCCCCCGTTGATGAACACCTCCCACACCTCTCGACCGTCTCGCACCACCCGCTTCGGGTCGATGTTGACGACCGTGGCACAGCTCCCCAGCCGGTCGGCCACGGCCGTCACCAGGTCGGGCGTCCGCACCGCCGCCGAGTTGATGCTCACCTTTTCGGCGCCCGCCTGCACGAGACGGGCCGCATCGTCGAGCGTGCTGATTCCACCCCCGACGGTAAACGGCATGAAGATCGTTTCCGCCACCCGGCGGACCACGTCGAGCATGATGGCGCGGCCCTCGTGGCTGGCCGTGATGTCGAGGAAGACCAGTTCGTCGGCCCCCTCGGCCTCGTACCGCGCCGCCACCGCCACCGGATCGCCGGCATCGACGAGATCGAGGAACCGCGTTCCCTTGACGACGCGGCCCTTCTCCACGTCGAGGCAGGGAATCACTCTGCGGGCGAGCGTCATCCCGGCTTCCTCTGGCCGCCGATCGCCCCCTCGTCGGGGCTCGACGCGGTCGCATAGAGCCGCCGCGGCATGCGGCCCGCGAGAAACGCCTGCCGGCCGGCGAAGCAGGCGGCCCGCATCGCCCGCGCCATCCGCAGTGGATCGGCCGCGTGCGCGATGGCCGTGTTGAGCAGCACGCCGTCCACGCCCAGTTCCATCGCCGCCGCCACGTCGCTGGCCGTGCCGACGCCGGCATCGACGATCACCGGGTAGTCCGGGTCGTCCCCCTTCAGATACTCCATGCAAATCCGCAGGTTGTTGGCGTTGAGGATGCCCTGCCCCGAGCCGATCGGGCTCCCCGCCGGCATCACGCTCGCCGCGCCGAGCGCCTTGAGCCGCCGCGCCACCACCGGATCGTCGCTCGTGTAGACCAGCACCGTGAAGCCGTCGGCCACGAGCCGTTCGGTCGCCTCCAGCGTGCCCACCGGATCGGGCAGCAGCGTCTTCTGGTCGCCGAGCACCTCGAGCTTCACCCATTCGGCGCCGGGATTGCCGAGGTCGCGAAGCAGTTCTCGGCCGAGCCGCGCCACGCGGACGGCGTCGTCGGCCGTGTAGCAGCCGGCCGTGTTGGGCAGCAGCGTGTAGCGGGTGGCGTCGAGGTGGTCGAGGATGTTCTCGCCGGCGGCGTTCATGAGCCGCTCGCGCCGCACCGCCACCGTCACGCAGTCGGCGCCCGACGCGTCGAGGCACCGGGCCATCTCGGCGTAGGTCGCATACTTGCCGGTGCCCACGATGAGCCGGCTGGTGAGCACCATGCCCCCCACGCGCAGGTCGCCGGCGGCGGCGGACCCACGGGGCTCCTGAAACGGATCGACCGGTACGGCGGACGTCGTCATCGGCACCATGCAACCTTCCGGGACATGAAACGCTGTCGCCTCGCTCCTCGTCCGCCCGCGGCCGGCCCGGTGCCGCGCGAGCGCCGGATCAACCGCCTCCCACGAGGGTCACGATCTCGAGGCGATCTCCATCCGAGAGCATACAGCCTCCCAGCCGCACCCGCGGCACCACCTGCTCGTTGACCTCGACCGCCAGCGGCCGGCCCTCCAGCCCCAGGGCGGCGACGATGTCGCGGGCCGTCGCTCCGCGCGGCATCGACCGCGGCTCGCCATTGACCATGACCGTGACGGCGTCGGCGTCGGAAGGGGCATTCATCGGTGCTGCTGACACTCCGGCCGTTTCACGGCGCCTTGTCGCCACCGCCACGGGGCGCCACCCGATCGAGGATGACGAGCGGCGCCATGCCCGCGCCGGCTCCGGTGCCGGCCGTGGTGTTCCACGGAATGCCGTATGCCACCGTGACGCCGGTCGAGGCGTCCGTGACGTAGAGCACCGAGGGCGCCAGCCGGCTGCTCGCCTGACCGGTGAAGGCGAGCACGCCGGAGGCCAGGAGAAACTTCGGATTCTGCACCTTGCCGGGCTTGAAGCCGAGATCCTTGAGGACGTTGTGCCGATAGCCGGCCGTGAACTTCGAGGTGCCCGGATTGAGGACGCCGCCCGACAGGTCGCCGGTCTCGAAGTCGAGGATGAACAGGCCCTCGACGTTGTTGTCGATCGGGGTGGTGCAGACCGCGAAGGATTCGTCCGACGCCGACGCCACCGCGAACACGGTCCGCGGCCCACCGCCGAGCAGGGCGCCGAGGGCGACGCCCACGGCCAGCGCCGTCGCCGCCCACAGGGCCGGGGCGGACCACGAGGATCCGGATGTCGTGTTCATCATGGTCGTGCGCTCCTGGGAAGCCTCGCGGCCCCGGTGATGGTACGCGGCGGGCGATCGTGCCGTGGTCGGCGACTCGAGTATAGTTGCCTCGGGACGGCCCGTGCCATCCGTCAGGCTCCGTCCCGCCGCGGATCCGGCCGCCCGTGCGGGGAGACCTCCACCATGACCACCGTCCGTCCGTCCACGTCGGGCACGCGGCAGGCCGTCCTCGTGGCCAGCGGCGATCTCCGCGAGGAGGCCAACCGCGTCTGCTGGCCGGCCCAGCAGGCGATGGAGTCGGCGCTCACCGCCGCCTTCGGCCGCGCGGGCTGGAAGCTCCGCCGCGGCCACGCGCCGACGAAGGCCCGCGGCCACGGCTTCATCGCCGGCGCCCGCGAGGGTCTCGATGTCTTCTCGCGAATCGACCCGGCGGCGCCGCTGGTGGTCGCCGAGGCCGTCTGGCAGTACTCCAACCACGTCCTGCCCGGCCTGACGACCCACCGCGGCCCGATCCTCACCGTGGCCAACTGGTCCGGCCAGTGGCCGGGGCTCGTCGGCATGCTCAACCTCAACGGCTCGCTGACGAAGGCGGGCATCCCCTACGCGACGCTCTGGGCCGACGACTTCTCGAGCCCGAGCTTCGATCGGCACCTGCGCGCCTGGCTCGATCACCGCACGGTCCACCACGACACGAGCCACGTGGTGCCGATCGCGGACGTGCGGATTCCCAGGCCGCTCACCCAGGCGGGCGAGGCGATCGCGGCCGACCTGCGGAGTCGCAAGGCGCTGATGGGCGTCTTCGACGAGGGTTGCATGGGGATGTACAACGCCATCATCCCCGACCGGCTACTGCATGCGACGGGCGTCTTCAAGGAGCGGCTCAGCCAGAGCAGCCTGTACCACGAGACGACGCAGGTCTCCGATGCCGAGGCGCGGGAGGTGTTTCGCTGGCTCGAGAAGGCCGGGATGCGGTTCCACTTCGGCACGTCCGAGGCCACCGATCTGACCCGCCGCCAGGTGCTCGCGCAGTGCCGGATGTACGTGGCGGCGCTGCGGATCGCCGACCGGCACGGCTGCGACTGCATCGGCATCCAGTATCAGCAGGGCCTCAAGGACCTGCTGCCGGCCAGCGACCTCGTCGAAGGGATGCTCAACAACGCGAAGCGGCCCCCGGTGCGGGCTGCCGGCGCGGCCCGCGTGCTCTACAAGGGAAAGCCGCTCGTACACTTCAACGAGGTGGACGAATGCGCGGGGCTCGACGGCCTGCTCACCCAGCGGGTGCACGAGGCGCTGGGCGAGCCGGTCGAGAACACGCTCCACGACATCCGCTGGGGCGACTGGGATCTTTCCCGATCGACCGACCAATGGGTCTGGGTCTTCGAGATCTCGGGGGCCGCACCGCCGGCCCACTTCACCGGCGGGTGGAAGGGGGCGCAGGGATTTCGGCAGCCGCCGATGTACTTCCGGCTGGGCGGCAGCACGCTCGCCGGCGTGAGCCGGCCCGGCGAGATCGTCTGGAGCCGCATCTGGGTCGATCACACGGGGGACGGGGAGCGACTCCGCCTGGATATCGGCCGGGCGCAGGTGGTGCAGCTGCCCGCCGAGGAGACGCGGCGGCGGCTCGAGGCGACGACGCCGCAGTGGCCGATCATGCACGCCGTCACCTACGGCATCTCCCGCGACCAGATGATGGCGCGGCACAAGGCCAACCACATCCAGGTGGCCTATGCCCGCGACGCGGCCGGCGCCGACCGGGCCGCGCTGGCCAAGGCGGCGGCGGCCCGCGCGCTGGGCATCGAGGTCAGCTTCTGCGGCACCCGCGGTCCCGGTGGGTCCCCGACGCTCCGCTGGGACGGCTGACGGCCCGCGGCGAACGCCCGTTGCCAAACCGGTCCGGCATGCACGACCATAGGCGTGCGCGACAGTGGACGACCTTCCGGGAGACAGGAACGCACCCATGAACACATCGGGCTATCTGGGCATCGACGCCGGCACGCAGGGACTGTCGGTGATCTTCACCGATGAGGAGATGCGGATTCTCGCCAGCGGCGAGGGCGCCTACGACATGGTGCCCGGCCTGGCGAAGGAGTGCTACGAGCAGCTGCCGGCCGACTGGGAGGCGGCGATCGGCACCGCGATGGCCGACCTGCGCCGCAAGCTCGCCGCGGCGGGCGTGGAGATGGACGTCCGCGCGATCGGCATCTCGGGGCAGATGCACGGCGAGGTGCTCACCGACGCGGCCGGGCAGCCGCTCGGCCCGGCGCGGCTCTGGTGCGACAGCCGCAACGAGGCCGAGGGCTACGAGCTCACCGCCCTCTTCGGCGTGAAGATGCCGAAGCGGATCACCGCGGCCCGCTGGCTCTGGACGATCCGCAACCACCCGGAGAAGGCGGCGCGGGTCCGGCACATCACCACGCCCTCCGGTTGGATCGCCCACCGCCTCACCGGGGGCTGGACCCTCGGCATCGGCGATGCCGCCGGCATGTTTCCGATCGACCAGTCCACGCTCGACTACGACGCGCGGCTGCTCGCCGATTTCGACGCCCGCGTGGCCCGCACCGGCGGTGGCGTGTCGGTGCGTCCGCTCGCCGACCTGCTGCCCAAGGTGAAGCGGGCGGGCGAGGACGGTGGCAGGCTCGACGCGCACGGGGCGGCCCTGCTGGGCCTGCCGCAGGGCATTCCGGTGGCACCGGCCGAGGGCGACCAGCCGGCGGCGCTCGCCGGCTCCCTGATCGGCGCGGCGGGGATGGTGGCGATGAGTTTCGGCACGAGCGTGGTCGCCAACTCGGTGGGCGACCGGGCCTTCCAGGGCGTGGCGACCGCGATCGATCACTTCTGCGCGGCCGACGGCAAGCCGATCAACATGGTCTTCCTGCGCAACGGCACCACGGCGATGAATGCGGTCGTGGAGATGTTCGGCCGGCTCGGCGGCGGCGACCGCGGCGCGGCGTTCGACGCCGTCATGCCGCAGGTCCTCTCGGCGCCCGACGACTGCGGCGGCCTCGTCGCGCTCCCCTTCCTCGACGACGAGCCGGGCGTGGGCGTCTCCCGCGGCGGCACGGCCTGCGTGATCGGGCTCGACGGCGCCAACGCCACGCCGGGAAACGTCGCCAAGGCGATGCTGCTGGCGACGATCTTCAATCTCCGCCTGGGCAGCGAACTGCTCGACGCCCAGGGATTCCCGCGCACCCAGATCATCCTCTCCGGCGGCCTCACCAAGACACCGGCCCTCGGCCAACTGCTCGCCGACGCGTTCAACACGCCGGTGGCGATTCTCGACGGCGCGGCGGAGGGCACGGCCTGGGGGGCCGCGCTGATGGCGAAGTTCCGCGCCGAGTCGGTCGCGGGCCGGGCGGGCGGCTGGCAGGACTTCCTCGAGCGGCACGCCTCCGGCACCCCGACGCGGTTCGAGCCGCGGCCGCGGGCGGCCGCCGTGTTCGACAAGGCCTTCGCCCGGCATCGCCGGCTGCTCGCGGTGCACGGCCAGCTCGACGCCGCGGTCGGCGGCTGAGGCCGCCGGCCCACGGGAATGCCTGCAGGCTTCGGGGGGCCGGGTCAGGCCACCGCCAGCATCCGCTCGAGCGCGGTCACGGCCCACTTCGCCGTCTCGTCGTCCACGCGGATGACGTTCACGGGCTTCCGCGCCTCGAGGTGCTCGAGGCTCCAGCACAGGTGCGCGAGGTCGATGCGATACATCGTGGCGCACATGCAGACCACCGGCGAGAGAAACCGCACGGTCTGCTCGGGATGGTTTTTCTCGAGCCGCTTCACGAGGTGCAGTTCCGTGCCGATCGCCCACGCCGTGCCGGGGGCCGCCTGCTCCACCTGCTTGAGGATGTAGCTCGTCGAACCGACGAGGTCGGCCTTGTCCACCACCTCCATCGAGCACTCCGGGTGCACGAGAATCCTGACGCCGGGCAGGTGCGCCCGCATGGCATCGACGTGCTCCGGCCGGAACATCGCGTGCACGCTGCAGTGCCCCTGCCAGAGGATGACGCGGCTCTTCTCCAGCTGGGCCCGCGCGTTGCCGCCGAGCGTGGGATCGTGCGGATTCCAGACGCACATCTCGTCGAGCGGGATGCCCATCTTCCGCGCCGTGTTTCGCCCGAGGTGCTGGTCGGGGAAGAAGAGCACGCGACGACCGCGGGCGAAGGCCCACTCGAGCACCGCCCGCGCGTTGCTCGACGTGCAGACGATCCCGCCGTGCCGCCCGCAGAAGGCCTTGAGGCTCGCGGCCGAGTTGATGTAGGTGACGGGCGTGAGGTCGGACGTGTCGATCACCGTGCCGAGGTCGGCCCAGGCGTCCTCCACCTGCTCGATCGCCGCCATGTCGGCCATCGAGCAGCCGGCGGCCATGTCGGGCAGCACGACCGTCACCCGCCGTCCGCCCCGCGCGGCCACCTTCTCCGGCGTGTTGACGAGGATGTCGGCGGTCTCGGCCATGAAGTGCACGCCGCAAAAGGCGATCGCCTCGCAGTCGGTCCGCTCGGCGGCCGACTTCGAGAGCTGGTAACTGTCCCCCTGCAAGTCGGCATGCGCGATGACGCCGTCCTGCTGGTAATGGTGGCCGAGGATCACGAGGCGGGACCCCATCCGGCGCCGCACCGCCTCGATCCGCTCGTCGAGCGCGGCGTCGTCGAGCGACCGGTAGTGGGCGAGCGGGGCGGGAGGTTCGGTGGCCGAGGCGGTGGGTGTCATCGTCCCTCCAGTATAAACCCGTCGTGCGGCCGCCACCGCGGACGCTATACTGCCCCCTCCGCGAAGCCGCCCCACGGGCCGGCCGCGGAATCCCCCAGGCATCGGTTTTGAGCACTCATTCGCGGCGGCCCGGTGAACGCGGCCGCCGACCAAGGGAAGGATGGCGACGGCACGATGGCGCGAAAAGTTGTGAACCGGAAGGAACTGCGGGCCCAAGCTGACGCGGCGGAGGCACGCGGCAAGACGAAGAAGGCCACCAAGGAGAAGCCGGCCAAGGAGAAGAAGGAGAAGGCCGCGAAGGAGCCGAAGAAGGCCGCCGCCAAGAAGCCGAGCCGCAAGAAGGTGGCCAAGGAGGCGCGGATGAAGGCCTACTGGGGCGTCTTCAACCAGGCGATGAAGCGGCTGGCGATGTTCGAATACGCCGACAAGAAGGCCGCCGAGAAGAAGGCCGCCGAACTGGGCGCCAACCATTTCATCCAGCTGATCAAGGAAGCGATCACCGAATAGCCAGGCTGCCACGCGGGCATCGGCCGCGCTGGCCGTGCCCGCGTGCACCGGTCGGTTCAGGCCCAGGGGCTCTTCCAGTCGCCCCACGCAGCGAGGTAGCGCTTCAGGCCCGGCGAGGTCGCCGCCTTCTCCTCGATCCACGCGCGGGCCTGCTCGATGAGGGCGTGTTCGCGCTTGAGATCGATGTCGCCCGCCGCCACCCGCGACCGCAGGAAGACGAAATAGGTGTCGAGCACGTCGCCGCGGCAGTAGTCGTGGATCTCCGTCGCCTTGCCGGCATCCCAGAGGTCCTGCACCATGTGGCCCGCCACCTCCATCTTCCCCGGCTTGCCGATCAGGTTGGCCGCCAGCGAGAGCCCGCCCGCGAATCGCGAGGCGCCGCTGTTGGTGAGCCACTCGTGCAGGTCGAAGTGGGCCGCGGTGTTGTAGCGATACCGGGGCTGGTCGAAGTTGCGGGCGTCTTCGGCGAACCAGTCGGGAATCGAGAGGCCGTAGCGAAACGCGCAGAGCTCCAGGAGCGGCATGTCGAAGCCGCGGCCGTTGAAGCTCACGAGCCGCGGCCGCCCGTACTTCCGCCAGCCGTCCCAGAACAGCCGGACGATGTCGTGCGGCCGCGATTCCTTCTCGTCGAGGGCCACGAGATCGATAAGGCTCAGGTCCTTCCCGAGCCGGGCGATGACGAGCGAGACCGGGAGCTGGTAGGTGTAGGGGATGAAGTCCTTGCCGTTCTCCGCGAGCAGTTCCGCCCGGTACTTCGCGATCGCCTCCGCCGGGGAGAGCCCCGCGCCGGGATAGCGAAGCCGCGAGACGAGATCGCCGTCGGCGACGCTCTCGATGTCGAAGACGAAGTATTTCGTGTCGGTCGATGGCATGGGGGTAGAGTGTAGCGCACGCCTCAGCGTTTGGTCACGCTCGCGGCCGGCGCCGAGCGAACGGCGCGGAAGCCGTGCACGCCGAAGAGCCCGCGGCCGTCCCAGTTGATGCACACATCCCAGCGGTCGGACGTGGAAAGGTTGCCCGCGTAGCCGCCGGTGAAGCCGCCGCCGCGCCGCTTGAATGCGGAGCCCGTGCCGGAGGGCACCACGGCCCGCGACAGCAGGTCCTTGCGGTCGGCCGGCTCGATCAGGATGCCGTCACCGTGGGTGCCCGCGTAGCGCCGGCCCGCGCCGTTGCCGACGCCCACGGTCAATTCCCAGAGGCTGCCCGACAGGTCGAGGATGCCCCAGTACGACGCCCCGGCCGCGACCCGCCCGCTCGTCGGCGTGGCGAAGATGCCGGCCCGGAAGGGGCCGGCGATCGGCTTCGCCGCGGCGTCGGCAGGCTTGCCGGGCTCGGGCATCGGCACCGCGCCCTGCCACACCGCGTTGCCCCGGGTGGCGTCGGGGCCGTCGGCCCCCTGCCAGATCGCCTGCTCCTGCGCGGTGCCCGGCTCGCGGACCGCGTAGCCGTTGGGAGCCGCCGCCGGGAGCGTGCCGGCGATCTGGTCGGTGCCCCAGGCGAATTCCCCGGGCACCGGCCGGAGCGGACCGCGGCAGGCCTTTTCGAACTCGAGCTCCGTCATGGGCCGGAGTCCCGTCCAGCCGGTGTAGGCGATCAGGTCGGTGTGCGTGCCGATCCCGGGACAGGGAAGGTGCGGCGTGGCGGTCTCGTAGATCGCCGGCGTGGCGGGACTGCCCGCCGTGCCCGACGTGGCGATCACGATCCCGCGGCGATTCTCCACGCTCGCCTGCTGGATCGCCGTGCCGGCCGCCGCGGCCGGATCGCCCGGCTGATTGATCTCCATGAGGCCGGTCACCTGCGCCTGCTGCTTGAAGCTCAGCGCGTTGAGAAACGCGACGTATTCCCCCTGCGTGACCTCGTGCCGCATGCAGTAGAACGCCGCCACGCCCTTGGGAAACTCCGCCGGCAGCGGCTTCGGCCCGCGGCTGGAAAAATCCTCGAACTCGAAGAGGCCGAGGCCGTCGCGATTGCCGAGGTTCTCCGCCGCTTCGCCGCCGATCGTGAGCGCGTCCTCGGAGGTGATCCGGAGCGGAGCCTCAGTCATGCCGGCCGAGAACTGCGCGGCCGGCGTGCGGGTGCCGCCGTCGCCCGCCCAGAAGCCGCACCGCGGCACGTAGACCATCGAGATCGCGTAAACCCGGATCGGCACCGCGGCCGGATCGGCGACGCCGTCCGCCTCGTGCTGCCAGCGGAGCGCGATCTGCTTCCATTCGATCGCCCCCTGCCCCGGAGCCGCACGGTAGATGAACGCGCCCACCCCGCGCCTGCCGTCGTTGTCCAGTCCGACGTCGCACCGCGCACCGGCGGGCACGCGGTGGTCCGCGGCCGCGGGCGCGAGCGTCGCGTGCGACCAGCCGTCGCCGTCGGGCCGGCGAAACTTGACGAACACCCAGGCGGCGTCCCAGTTCTCGAGCGGCAACGGGGCGGCCGCGCCGGTCTCCTCGGCCGCCGCCTGCCACGACGCCCGCCACGAATGATCCCAGGCGATGTCGAAGGCGATGGCGCCGTCCGTGACGCGGCTGTTGGTGACGCGGATCGGGTCCGCCTGGCCGGCGCCCCGGAACCGCGCCTCCGGGTCGGCATCCGCGGCGGCCAGCAGGGTGCAGGAGGCCGCCGCCGTCACGATCGCCGCCGAGCGGCACGCGGCCCAGACACGCGGGAGGAACGAACTTGTGGCCATGGGGGGTTCCGTCGAGGTGATGCGCCGGATCCGCAGCCGGCTCCGATCGCAGACATTCGTCGTCACTTGGCCGCTTCCGGCGGCGCCGTGCGGACGCCGCGCCAGCAGTGCCAGGGCTGGCGATCCGGATCGACGTGGGCCGCATAGTAGCGGTCCGATGCCCGCGTGCGCGGCAGGTCCATCCATCCCGCCTTGGTCTTGGGGCTGTAGCCGGGCGGATCCGCCATGGTGGTCCGGGGCAGACCCGGACGCTGCGTGAAGCCCCACCACGTGCACCGCATCCCCGCGCCGACGGCATCGGCCTGCGGCCAGTCGGCGGGCAGGGTCGTGGTGCCGCGGCCGTGCGTGCCGGCAAACCGGCGGCCCGCCGCATGGCCCACCGTCACGGCCCGCTCGGCACTGTGGCTGCCGGTGGGGGCGGCCCATGGAAACGTGCCGTCGCTGAATCCGAAGACGCCCCAGTAGGAGCCGCCGAGTTCGTTGGGGATCGGATCGCGCGGCCCGCGGATCGCCTTTTCGAGCTCGAGCTCGGTCAGCGGCCGAATGCCGGCCCATGCCGCGTACGACGCGCCGTCCGCCCACGAGAGCCCCAGGCAGACCGCCCCGGTGCGATACTGGTCGCCCGGCGAGGCGTAGGTGCAGTTCGGCGGCTCGCCGGATCGCACGGCAAGCCGGGCGTGATACCGCTCCGCCGCCTGTTCCGGCGGCAGCGTGTTGAGAAACGCCGCGTACTGCGGCATCGCGAGCCGGTAGCGCATGCAGTAGAACGCGGGGAATCCATTGGGAAAGGCCGCGGGGAGTTCACCGCCGTCCTCGGGCTGCGCGGCCCGCCACGCCCAGAGCCTGCCGGCCTGCCTCCCGGTGGGAATCGGCCCCGCGCTCGTCACCGTGTAGGGCTGGAGGTTGTTCACGCCGTCGGTGTACTCGTAGAACCCGTTGAGCTCCAAGCCGCCCGATCCGAGGCGAAACGGCCCTTCGGGCACGTAGACCATCTCGATCCCGTGCGCCTGCACGTCGAGCGCGGCATCCTTGGGGATGCCCCCTTCCGGCAACGCGCAGACGGCGGTCACGCCCCGGGCCTCGATCCTGCCCATCTCCGCAGGCTCCGCCCGGCGCAGGAACATGCCGACGAAGCCGTCGTCGCCGCCGGGCACCAGCACCTCGAGCCTGGTGCCTTCGGCCTGCGTGAAGCCCGCCGGATCGAGGACCTTGTCCGCGACCAGCCGGACGTGCTGCCACTCCTTCGCGCCGGCCACGCGAGCCTTGAAGAACACCCACGCCGCGTCGTGATTCCGTTCGCTGCGCCACGACCAGTCCCAGGCGATGTCGAACGTCACGGTCGCCGAAGCGGCGTCGCGCGGCTTCCAGGTCAGGTTCTCGATGCGCAGGTCGGGAATGACCGCGTCCACCTTCGCCTTCTTGGACTGCGCGAGCGCGGGGGCCGCGCCGGCCGTCACCAGCACCACCGCGGCCATCAGGGCCGCCGCGCATGGCAGGCATCGGGGGTGGCCATCGGGCCGTTTCATCGGTGTCTCCATGGCGGCGCGGATCGGAGGCCCGGCACGCGCGGGCGCCGATCGGCGGCGGACCTCACCCGGGCGCGGCGGCGCCGCCCAAGACCTTCTCGGCTTCCTTCAGAAACTCGTCGAACGTCCACGTCCAGTAAAGGAGCCGCCGCCGGGCGACCGGATCGGCCTCGGTCTCCGCCATCGCCTTGTCCCGCAACGCCTTCAGGGCCGCGACTTTTTCCGGGGTCCAGATCTCGCGAAACACTTCCGGCGGCATCCCGCCGTGGTCGCGAAGCGGCACCCTCCACGACGACTTCGTCCAGCAGTCGCATTGCACGGCGATGAGTTGCCGCACGGTGCCCGCCGCCGGTCCGTAGAGTCGCCGGCACATCTCGTCGAGCACCGCATCGACATCCAGGTCCGGGTTCCACAGCGATCGCATCCAGATGTAGATGGTCGGGCTGCTCGTCGTCCAATCGACGGGCGACTCGCCGTTGATGAACGTGCCGATGATCACGTCGCGATGCCGGGCGTAGAAGTCCTGCACCAGGTATGGAAACTGGACGGGCGCGAACGTCCAACCGCTGCCGCGGTCGGAGTAGTCCCACAGCGCGATGGGGCGACCGATCTTGTCGGACCAGGCCCGGAGGTTGGCCTCGGTGGACTGCTTCGTCCCCCCTTGCTGCCGCAGGGCCATCGGCCCGCCGACGGTGCAGGACCAGATCTCGAGATTGTCGGGAAACTCGATGTCGGCCGGACACCCCTGGTAGTTCCAGTACGGCAGGAAGACCACCTTCTTGTCGGGCCAGCGCTTCTTGACCTCCTCGCAGATCCGCTTCGTGAACAGCCCCATCACCGTCGAGCCGCCCCTGACGGCCGTGCCGCCCGCCTTGGCCATGGTCGCACGGCATTCCTTGCAGTAGCAGGTGACGGCCTTGTCGCCGGGCGAGACGGTCATGCAGGTCGGCGTGACCCAGGTGGCGGAGGCGGGCTTGCCCAGATCCCAGGCGTCCACGCAGCCCTGGATGAGGTAGTCGAACGTGGCCTGGGAGCTGTAGCAGAGCATCGAGTAGTCGCGGGTGCCGTCCTGGCTGAGTTGGAACATCTCCTGGTGCGGCTCGAACCACTCGGGCGGATGGCGTCGGTGAAAGCCCTGCGGCTCGTGGCACTTCACCTGGTAGGGCCAACTGTTGCCGCCCCGGACCAGGGGGATGAACGTCGGCATCGGGATCGTCTTGAGCCCTTCGGGGACCACGCCCGGCGCGAAGGGAATCGGCCGCTTGTCCACGTTCTGCGCCTTGATGGGCAGCTTGTTCCACTCGTGGGTCGGATGGTAGCGCCGCATGCGGAAGACGGGCTGGTCGCGGTAGTGCGTCGGCGGCACCACGAGCGACTTGTCCGCGACGATGGAGCGGCCGCCGAGTTCGGTCGGCCAGTACCACCGCACCTCCGCGAACCGCTCCAGGAAGTCGGCGACGCCCCAGGCCGTGCCGTCGTTGCTCCAGAACGCCCACTGGTTGCTCCCCGCCGGGAGCGGCTGCGTGCTGCCGACGATGTAGACCCGGTTCGGGGCCGTGAGGATCTCGAAGCCTTCGATCGGCAGCGCCGCGGCGTCGATGCCCGCCCGCCTCGTCTCCTCGCAGTCGCCGATGATGACCGCCGGCTGGCCGGCGGCCGGAGCCTCCGTGACCCGTTCGATCGTGGCGCCGGTGCGGGCCTGGATCACGTCCACGAACTCCGCCGCGAGAACCTTGAGGTTCTCGCTCGGCTGCGGATCCACCACGTAGACCACCGCCTTGGCCGCACCGTCCCGCACGATCTCGACGGCCGGATGCGCCGGAGCCTGCAGCAGGGTCACGGGCGTGAGATCGCGGGGGCCGGCCCGGTCTTCGGCCATCGCGCCGCAGGCCGCCAGCACCCACAGGATCCCGCACGACACGACCTGTCTCATACTCATGGCTGGCAACTCCGGGCGATGGGGTCGAACGCGCCCGCCACATCCACGCCGCATGATGCGGACGCCGGCGGCCGATGTGGTAGAGACTACGCCCGTCACCGACGTCCTGCAAACGCCGGCGACCGTGCGACGCGCCGGAGCCCTTGCCCGGCGGCGCCGCCGTGCTCCACCGTCCGCTACCGCCGTGCCAGCGGATGCTTGAGCGGCAGCCAGGCGCCGTCGGCCTTGCTCGACGCCACGGACTGCTCGATGAAATACATCCCCTCCACGCCGTCGTGGATGTTGGGATAGATCGTGTTCGTCCGCTCGAAGGTTCCTCCCGTCGCCGCCTCCGCCATCGCATCGAACGCCGCGCGGTAGACGTTGGCAAACGCCTCGAAAAACGCCTCGGGATGCCCCGAGGGCAGCCGGCAGGCCGCCTTGCCGGAGGCGTTCATGAACGGCGCGTTCGGATCGCGGGTGTAGATCGCGTGGGGATGTCCGTTGCGGCGCACGACCATCTGATTCGGGTTTTCCTGGTGCCATTCGAGGCTCCCGAGCGTGCCGTCGATCTCGATCCGCACGTCGTTTTCCCGGCCGTGACTGATCTGCGAGGCCGTCACGGTGCCGAGGGCGCCGTTCTCGAAGCGGATCACGGCATGGCCGTAGTCATCGAGCGGCCGCTGCGGCACGAAGGTCTGGAGGTTCGCGCTGATCTTCTCGGGGAGCAGCCCGGTCATGTAGCGGCCGAGGTTGTAGGCGTGGGTGCCGATGTCGCCGAAGGAGCCGGCCGCGCCGCTCCTCGTGGGGTCGGTCCGCCAGGCCGCCTGCTTCTGCCCCTCCCCCTCGAGCCGGGTTCGCAGCCAGCCCTGGATGTACTCCGCGCGGATCGCCTGGATCTCGCCCAGCTCACCGGAGAGGATCATCTCCCGCGCCTGCCGGACGAGCGGATAGCCGGTGTAGTTGTGCGTCACGGCGAAGACGACGTTCGAGTTGGCCACCACCTTCGCCAGTTCCTCGGCCTCTTTCAGCGTGAGCGTCAGCGGCTTGTCGCAGACCACGTTGAAGCCCGCCTCGACCGCCGCCTTGGCCACCGGGAAGTGCATGTGGTTGGGGGTCGCGATCGAGACGAAGTCGATCCGGCGATCCGACGGCAACGCCCGCTCCTTGTCGAGCATCTCCTGGTAGGAGCCGTAGGCCCGCGAGAGGTCGATGTCGTAGTCGGCGGCGCTGGCCTTGGCCCGCGCGGGATCGCTCGACAGCGCGCCGGCCACGAGCGCCGCCCGGTTGTCGAGCACGGCGGCCGTGACGTGAACCCGGCCGATGAAGGAGCCCTGACCGCCGCCCACGATCCCCATTCGCAGTTTCCTGCCGAGCGCGCCGTTCGTCGCCATGGTCGCGATCCCTTTCTTTTCGCATGACTGCTTCGCCACCGGGTGACACTTGCGCCGGCGGAAAGCGGGACTGTATCACAGTTCGGCGGCCGCGGGCAGCGACCGGGGGAGCGGGGCGTTGCGGGTCCGTGGCGCAAGAGCCTACGATGCAGCGGCCGGAAAGGGCCGGAAGGTCCGGCGCGACTCGACCGCCTTCATCCCCGGGGAGCCCATGGGATTCCAGGACCGCGGATACTATCGCGCCTCGCGACCGGCGTTCGCGCCGGAGTGGACGGGCGTGACGATGATCATCGCGATCAGCGTCGCGGTCTGGCTCGCCAACTTCATCCTCACGGGCGACCTGATCCGTGAGATCTTTCCGCTGCGGCTCTGCCTCAACGACATTTTCTCGCTCCGGCCCGACCTGCCTGAGCATCCGCTGCGGTTCTGGCAGCTGCTGACCTACGGCTTTCTGCACGACGGCCCCAGTCTCGACATCCAGGAGCGGCTGCAGGCCATCGGCCTCACGCAGAGCTACTCGCCGTTTCACCTCCTCGGCAACATGCTCCTGCTCTGGTTCTTCGGCCGCGAGGTGGAGGAGGTCATGGGGCGGGCCGAGTTCCTCCGCTTCTACTGCGTCGCGATCATCATGGCGGGCATCGCCTGGGTCGTGACCGAGCGGTTCGCGGCGCCGGGTAGCACCGCGCCGCTCGTGGGCGCCAGCGGGGGCGTGATGGCGGTCCTGGCGGTCTTCATCTGGTACTTCCCGAACCAGACCGTCTACATCTACGGCGTGCTTCCCGTGCCCGTCTGGGCGCTCGGCGTGCTCTACCTCGCCTTCGATTTCTCCGGCGCCTTGGGGCTCAAGCAGCCCGGGGCCGCCGACACCCGCCTGATCGTGGCGCACGTCGCGCACCTCGCGGGCGCGGCGTTCGGCCTGCTCTACGCCTGGCGCGGCTGGAGCCTCGAGGAGCTCACCAGCCTCCCGGAGCGGCTGCTCCGCCGGCGACCGGCGATGCGGGTCGTCCGCCCCGAGGACGACACCGCCACCCGGCACGAGGCGGAGGATGACGCCGCGCTGCACGAGGCCGTGGACAGGATCCTCGCCAAGATCAGCCGCAGCGGGGAATCGAGCCTCACCGCCGACGAGCGCGAGACGCTCACGCGAGCCAGCCGGCGGCTCAAGGAACGGTCGCGGTAGGCGCGGCCCCGGCGGGGAGCGCCGCCGTGCGCAGGTCAGGACGCGACTGCATCCGCATCCGGTTGATCAACCCGACGACCTCCTCGAATCGCAGTTCGTCGAGGTGCCCGGAGAGCACGCTGTGGGTCTGGCCCCGGGTATCGACGAGGGCGATGTTGGGCTCGTCCGGCACCATGCCGAACGACTGCCGCATCACATCCTCGAAGTCGAGCCACACCGACACGAATTCCGATTCCTTTCGCAGCCGCGACCGGGCCACGCCGTGCAGCGCCTTGGGCACCTCCGGCACACAGGCCACCGGGATCACGTGGACCTCGGGCACACGGGCCCCGGCCGGCCAGCCGGGCAGGCCGACGACCGGCTGCCGCGACCATTCGGTCGCCGCGGCGCCTGACGCCGTGGGGTGAAACCGCACGTGCAACCGGCGGCCGAGTTCCACCGCCGCCTCGGCTCCCTTGCGGTTGGCGTAGACGAGCACGACCACGTCGCCGCGCATCTGCGCCGTCTCGCGACGGTTCCGAAACTGGTCCTCGAGCACGATGTTGACGAGCCGGTCGCCCCCCTGCCCGCGGGCGGGGGCCGGCCCGAACCACGGGGCGACAGCCAGGGCCGCGACGACGCAAAACCGGAGCGGACGGCACGAGGAGCGCGAGAGGGTCATGGGGCACCGGCGAGGAAAAGGGGGTATGGCGGGGAAGTACCGCGCCGGCCGCGGGCGACACAAGGGAGCTTTGGGGCGGTTCGTCGCGGAATCAGGCCACGAGCCGCTCGGGGACGGCGGCGGGGGCATCGACGGCGGCCGGTTCCTCGGAGTCGGCCGGTTCCTCGGCACCTCCCAACGGCCGCAGCAGCGTGAGCACCGCGGGGAGGAAGATGAGCGAGGTCAGCGTGCAGGTGGTCACGCCGAGCGTGAGCACGCGGCCCAGGCTCTCCAGCCCCTTGTGGCTCGCCACCATCAGGGCCCCGAACCCCAGGATCGTCGTCAGGGCATCGACGAGCACCGAGTTGGCCGTGGAGGCGCTGATCCGGTAGGGGCCGGGCCGCTCGAGCGCGTCGTGCACGATATGCACGCCGTAATCGACGGCGATGCCGAGGATTAGCGGAATCCCGATCAGGTTCGCCGGATTCAGGTCGATGCCGAGGAGCCCCATCAGGCCGAGGGTCTGGGCCATGCCGAGGGCCAGCGGCAGCGCGGCGAGCACCGAGTGCAGGATGCTGCGGAAGTCGAGCCAGAGCACGCCGAGGATCACGATCAGCGCGTAGAGCGCCGCCTGCTCGTAGCTCCGCTTCATCTCCAGCGACGCCTCGTAGGCCTGCAGCGGATTGCCGGTGGCCCGGGCATCGACGCTACGCACGTCCTTGACGAACCGCTCCAGCGACTCGAACCGCCAGATATCGCCGCGGCCGTAGATCTTGAGGAGATGCTTGCCGCTGGAGCCGACGAACCGCTTCACGAGGCTCGGAGGCAGGTCGTCGAGTTGCGGCGGCGCGGGATCGGCGACGCCCGCGAGCGCGTGGAGGCGGGAGAGCAGGTCGCCCGCGGCCCGCTGCTGGAAGGCGGCGATCGCCCGATAGCAATCCTCGGGGCCCAGCCGCCGGAGCACGTCCCGCGACCGCTCGAGATGCCAGGCCGTGCGCAGGCCTCCCGGCCGCTTCGACGCCTCGGCCTGCGCCCAGGCGAGGGTTTCGCCCAGGGCGTCGAGCCGATCGACCGGGATCTCGGGCGGCCGCTCCGGCAGGCGGGCGAGCCGGGCCCGGATCCGCTCGATGATCGGCTGCTTCACATCCTCGTCCACCGGCAA
>JBEIQP010000113.1:0-8498 GCA_040376455.1 Planctomycetaceae bacterium
ATGGACGCGCCCCCCTGGTGGCACTACCGCAGGCGGAAGAGCCTCTACACCGACGGCTTCGCGCCCAAGGGGCACCGGATGCTGATGCAATTCCTACTCGTGAAGCAGAACGGCCCGGAGCAGTTCGCCGCCTGGGAGGAGGAGTTTCGCGACATCGAGGCCTGGATCGCGTCGCTCGAGCCACCCCGGTGACCCGGCCCGATCGATCAGCCGCTCGCGGCCCGCGGCGCGGCGATCTTCGCGCGGCACTGCGCCGAATGCCACGGCACCTACGGCCCGGACGGGACCTATCCCGACCGGGTGGTGCCGATCGACGACGTGGCGACCGACCGCGTCCGCCTCGATTCGCTCTCCGCGCAGGATCGCGGCGACCTGTCCTCCAGCTGGTTCGGCCACTTCGGCCGCGACGCCGTCGCCGCCCGGGGCGTCGATCTCGCCGCGCGTGAAGCGGGCGTCGGCTACGTGGCGCCGCCGCTCGACGGCATCTGGGCCACCGCGCCCTACTTCCACAACGGGTCCGTGCCCACGCTCTGGCATCTGCTCCGGCCGGCGGAGCGGCCCGCGGTATGGCGGCGGACGCCGACCGGCTACGACCACGACCGAGTCGGCCTGGAGGTGGAGTCACTCGACTCCATGCCGGAGGGCAAGCTGCCGCCGGCGGTGCGGCGGGGCATCTTCGACACGCGACGACCGGGGAAGAGCGCGGCGGGCCACGACTTCCCCGACGCCCTCGACGAGGCGGAGAAGACCGCCCTGCTCGAGTACCTGAAGACGCTCTGACTTCGGCTTGTGCCGTTTTGTGGGGCGCAGCAGTCGTCGCCAGGCTGATGGATCGGGGGCTAGCCATACCCCGTCGCCGGACGTCCGCTGCGGGCCTCATGCCCTCGCTCACTCGATGCCGTCTGCGCTCCGGCATCCTGTCTCCGCTGGCCGGCAACGCCGGCTCGTGGGGCACGGGTAGCCTCAAGCCATCACAGCCGGCAGTACCGCCCAGAAACCCAACTCGCCGCGACATCGAGCAGGGGCACGCGCGGCTCACGGAGGAGCCGTATCAGGCGCCGCGCTGCGGATGCAGCCGCGGGGTCGCGCCGAGCACGAGCCGGTTCACCGCCGCCAGAAACGCCTTGGCAGCGGCCTCCAACGAGTCGGTCGAAACACCGCGGCCCCGCTGCTGCTGCCCCGCGTGCTCGAGCTCCACCGTCACTTCCGCCTGCGCATCCTTGCCGACCGTCACGGCCTGCACCCGGAAATCACGACAGACCGTCGTGATGCCGGTCAGCTTCTCGATCGCCAGGAAGATCCCGTCGATCGGGCCGTCGCCGGCGGTGATCGTCACCGATCGCGGCACGCCATCCTGCAACACCCGGAGCGTCACCGTCGGCGCCGATCCCGACTCGCTCGTGACCGAGTAGCCCTCGAAGGCGAACTGCTCCGGCAGGGCCGCGAACTGCTGCTCGCAGAGGGCCGCGATGTCGCCGTCGTAGATCTCCTTCTTGCGATCCGCCAGCAGCTTGAACCGCTCGAAGACCGTCTGCAGCTGCTCCGGCGAGAGCTGGTAGCCGAGGGCCTTCGCCCGATCGGCCAGCGCCGCGCGGCCGCTGTGCTTGCCGAGCACGAGGTCGGTCCGCTCGAGCCCCACGTCCTCCGGCCGCATGATCTCGTAGGTCCGCCGCTCCTTGAGCATGCCGTCCTGATGGATGCCCGCCTCGTGGGCAAAGGCGTTGCGACCCACGATCGCCTTGTTGCGCGGCACCTGGATGCCGGTGATGTTGGCCACCAACCGGCTCGTCGGCACGAGCCGCTGGGTCACGATCCGGGTGTCGCAGCGGTAGTGGTCGTGCCGCGTCTTGAGCGCCATCACCACCTCCTCCAGCGAGCAGTTGCCCGCCCGCTCGCCGATCCCGTTGATCGTGCACTCGACCTGGCCGGCGCCCGCCTCCAGGGCGGCGAGGCTGTTGGCGACGGCAAGCCCCAGGTCGTCGTGACAGTGGACGCTGATCACCGCGCGGTCGATGTTCGGCACGCGGTCGCGGAGGCTCTTGATCACGTGGTGCATCTGCATCGGCGTGGCGTAGCCGACCGTGTCGGGGATGTTCACGGTGGTGGCGCCGGCGGCGATCACCGCCTCGACCACGCGGCAGAGGAAGTCGATCTCGGTGCGGGCCGCGTCCTCCGGCGAAAATTCGACGTCGGCGCAGAGGCCCCGCGCCCGCTTCACGCCGGCGACGGCCCGGGCGAGCACCTCGTCCTCGTTCATCCGCAGCTTGAACTCGCGGTGGATGGAGCTCGTGGCGAGAAAGACGTGGATCCGCGGCTGACGCGCGTGCTGCAACGCCTCCCAGGCCCGGTCGATGTCGGCGTCGTTGCAGCGGGCGAGCCCGCACACCGTGGCCCCGGACACCGCCGCGGCGATGTCGCGCACGCTCTCGAAGTCGCCCGGCGAGGCGATCGGAAAGCCGGCCTCGATCACGTCCACGCCCAGCTGCGCGAGCGCCTGGGCGATCTCCAGCTTCTCCGTGAGGTTCATGCTCGCCCCCGGCGACTGCTCGCCGTCACGGAGCGTGGTGTCAAAGATGCGGACCGGACGGGATGTCGTCATGGAGGCGGGACCGGGTTTGCGGAACGTGACCGTTGGAGCCAAAATCGCATCGTACCCGCACGGGGTGGACAAGGCATCCCGAAGCGGCGTTCCCCGGCGGAGCCGCCGTTTTGTAGACTGCCGGGCTGCGACCGCCTCGAGCCCAACCGTCGTCTCGGATCGACCGCGCCACCGGGCGGAGCCTCCATGCATTCAGACCCCCTCCCCACCGCCGCGCCGCCGACCGCCGAGCAGGGAGCGGGGGGGCACGGCGGCAGCGTCCGCCACGGGGCGACGCCGTCCGCTGCGCAGCCGCTCCTCAAGCGGCTGCAACGGAGCCTGACGGGCGTGGCGTTTCTGGCAGTGGGAGCCTTCGTCTGGTGGTGGCTGGCCAACACGCACATGGGAGGCGGGGGCCACCCTGGCGGCCGGCCGGCGGCGGATCATGCGGGCGGCGGTGGACAGCCGGCGGCCACCGATCTCGTGATGCTGCCGGCGGCGGCGACCGGAGGGGGCGAGATCGCGCTGGCACCCGTCGGCATGCGAACCCTTCGCGAACACCTGACCGTGCCCGGCCGGCTCGATTACGACGCCCGCTATCGGCTCGACTACGAGTCGCCGGTCGATGGGATCGTGTCGCGGGTCTTCGTCCAGGTGCGGCAGCGCGTCTCCAAGGGAGACTCGCTGGCCGAAGTGTCGAGCCCCGACGTCGGCACGGCCCGCGACGATGTCCGCAGGCGCGAGGCCGACCGGGAGATCGCGCAGAAAGCGGCCGATTGGGCGGCCACGATCGACGGCAACGTCGAGGCCCTGCTCGACGCACTGGCGACCCACCCGCCCCTGGACGCGATCGAGAAAGGGTTTCAAGGCCGCGTGCTCGGCGGCTACCGCGAGAAGATCCTCGGCGCCTATTCCCGGCTGCTCTACGTGGAGAAGGTCAGCGCGAGCACGAAGCAACTGGGCGAGGGGGGCGTGCTCTCCGGCCGGATCGTCGAGGAACGCACGAGCAACCTCGAGGTGGCGCGATCCAGCTTCGCGGCCGCCTGCGAGGACGCGCGATTCCTCACCCGCCAGGATCGCGACCGGGCCCGGGCGGCGCTGGAGCAGGCGGACCGGCTCGTGCAGATCGCCCGGGAGCACCTGCGCACCCTCGTGGGCAGCAAGCTCGACGCCGACGTCGGCGGTGAGGGAGCGGCGACCGGGGTGACCGATGCGGAGGGTGAGGAGGGGCCGGCGGCGGGCGGCGCGCTCAGCACGCTGGTGCTCCGGACGCCGTTCGACGGCCTCGTCGAGGACATTTTCGTGGCCCGCGGCGAGCGCGTGCAGGCGGGCGACAGGCTCTTCGTGGTCGCCGACACCGCGACCCTCTGGGTTCGGGCCCAGATTCACGAACGGCAATGGACCACCGTGGAGGTGGCGGAGGGACAGGAGGTCCGCGTGAACGTGCCGGGCGCCAGCGACCACGACACCACCGCGCGGATCAGCCACGTGGGAGCCACCGTGGAGGCCGAATCCCGGAGCGTGCCGCTCGTGGCCGAGCTGAAGAATGACGACGCCCACTACAAGCCGGGGATGTTCGTCTGGGTGGAACTGCCGCAGGGGCGGCAACGCGAGGGCCTGGCGGTGCCGTCCGAGGCGGTGATGCGGCACGAGGGGCAGGCCTTCGTCTTCGTGCCGGAAGGCGAGGGGCGGTATCGCCGCGTCGGCGTCGATACCGGGATCGACAGCGACGGGTTCGTCGAGGTGACCAACGGCCTCACGGAGGGGCAGCTCGTCGTCTCCCGCGGCGCGTTTCTGCTCAAGAGCGAACTGCTGCTGGAGAAGGAAGAAGAGCCCGCGCCGGCCGGTTGATCGGCGCGACGCATCGCGAAGGAAGGGTGGAGAGGGCACGTGCTTTCAGGCGTCATCGAGTGGTCGCTCGCCAATCGGGCGCTGGTCATCGCCCTGTTCGTGCTCATGGCGCTCGGCGGCCTCTTCGCCGCCACGCGCATCCCGGTCGACGCGGTCCCCGACCTCGTGAACGTCCAGGTGCAAGTCGTCACCGAGGCCGGCGCGCTGCCGCCGCTCGAAGTCGAGCGGGCCATCACCTACCCGGTGGAGCTGGCGGTCAGCGGCCTGCCCGACGTGGAGGAGATTCGCAGCATCTCCAGGCTGGGGATCTCGCTCGTCACGATCGTCTTCCGCGAAGGCACCGACATCCTCCGGGCCCGCCAGCTCGTCCAGGAGCGGCTCCCGGCGGCGAAGGCCGGGATGTCGCTCGCCACCGCCGACCCGCAGCTGGGCTCGTTGAGCACGGCGCTCGGCGAGATCCTGCAGTTCGAGGTCCGGGGCTCGGGCCGGAGCCTGATGGAGCTGCGCAGCATCCTCGAATGGAACATCGCCCCGGACATGCGCACCGTGCCCGGCGTGACCGACATCAACAGCCACGGCGGGTATGCGAAGAGCTACGAGGTGCAGGTCGATCCCGATCGCATGGCGTCGCACGGCATCTCCCTCGGCGAGGTGCTCGCGGCGCTCGAACGCAACAACGCGAGCACGGGCGGCGGCTACATCGTCAAGAATGGCGAGCAGCGGTTCATCCGGGGCGAGTCGCTGCTCGGCAACGTCGAGGACATCGAGAAGGTCGTCGTCCGCAGTCCCCCGGGAGGCGTGCCGATCTTGATCCGCAACATCGGCACCGTGGCGATCGCCCCGCTGGTGCGGCAGGGTGCCGCCACGCGGGACGGCCGGGGCGAGGTGGTGACCGGCATGGTGATGATGGTCCGCGGCGAGAACAGCCGCCGGGTGGTCAGCGCCGCGAAGGAGAAGCTGGCGGAAATCAGCCGGAAGCTGCCGGCGGGCGTTGCGATCGACATCGTCTACGACCGCTCCGACCTGATCGCGCGGACGCTCGACACGGTCCTCCACAACCTCGCCGAAGGCGGGTTGTTCGTGATCGGGGTCCTGCTGTTCCTGCTCGGCAACATCCGCGCCGGCCTGATCGTGTCGCTCGCCATTCCGCTCTCGATGCTCTTCGCGGCCAACCTGATGTGGGCCACGGGGATTTCGGCAAGCCTGATGAGCCTAGGCGCGATCGACTTCGGGCTCGTCGTGGACTCTTCCGTGATCATGGTCGAGAACTGCATCCGGCGGCTGGGCCTCGCCCCGCCGACGGCGGCGAAGATCGACGTGGTCAGAGACGCGGCGATCGAGGTCCGCGGGCCGACGATGTTCGGCGAGCTGATCATCGGCATCGTCTACCTGCCGATCCTGTTCCTCGAGGGAACCGAGGGCAAGCTCTTTCGGCCGATGGCGCTGACGGTGCTCTTCGCGCTGGCCGGCTCGCTGGTGATCTCGCTGACCCTGATGCCGGTGCTGGCGGCGACCATCCTGTCGCGCGAGGAGGAGCACGAGCCCTTCCTGATGCGGATGTTCCACAAGGCCTACCGTCCGCTGGCCCGGCTCGCCGTCTACCATCCGGTGATCATCTCCCTCGCCGCGGCCGCGCTCGTCGCGGTGAGCGTGCCGGTGGCCCTGCGGCTCGGGGCCGAGTTCATGCCGCGGCTCGACGAGGGCGACATCCTCATCGAGGCGGTGCGGCTGCCGAGCGCCACGCTCGAAGACTCGGTGCCGCTGACGACGAAGATCGAGAAGGTGCTCGGGGAATTGCCCGAGGTGCGAACGGTGTTCTGCAAGACGGGCCGCCCCGAGATCGCCAACGACATCATGGGCGTGCAGCAGACCGACGTCTGGGTGATGCTCAAACCGCGTGCCGACTGGCCCGCCGACGTGTCGCGCGACGCGCTCGTGGAGCGGATGTCGGCGGTGCTCGCGGCGGCGGTGCCGGGGGCGAGTTTCGGGTTCAGCCAGCCGATCGAGATGCGGGTCGATGAGCTCGTGGCGGGCGTCAAGGCGGATGTCGCCGTGCTCGTGTACGGCGACGATCTCGACACGCTCGGCGACCTCGGCAAGCGGATCGAGGGCGTGCTGCGCGACATCCCCGGAGCCGCCGACGTCCGCGCGGACTGGCAGGCGAACGTGCCCACGCTCCAGATCGACGCGCGGCCGGACCAACTGGCGCGGCATGCCATCGACGGCATCGACGTGATGCGGACGGTGTCGGCGATGGGGGGCATTCAGACGGGCGTCATCTACGAGGGGCGGCCGCGGTATCCGCTGATGGTGCGATTTCCCAAGGCGTGGCGCGAGGACGAGGAACTGGTGCCGCAGATCCCGGTCGGCGCCGCCGGGGGGAGGCCCGTGCCCCTGGGCGAACTGGCCGACATCCGCATGGACGAGAGTCCGCCCTCGATCGAGCACGAGAACTCGCTCCGCCGCACGTTCGTCTCGGCCAACGTCCGTGGCCGCGACGTGGCGAGCTTCGTGCAGGAGGCCAAGGAGCGGATCCGCTCCAAGGTGGCGCTGCCTGAGGGCTACTCGATCGACTGGGGCGGCGACTTCGAGAACCTGCTGTCCGCGAGCCGCCGCCTGGCGCTGATCACGCCGCTCGTGCTGGGATTGATCGCGATGCTGCTCTACACCAGCTTCAAGTCGTTGCGGCTGGCGTCGCTGATCTTCTTCGCCGTGCCGGTGGCCGCCTCGGGGGGCGTGGCGGCGCTGGCCCTGCGCGGGATGCCGTTTTCGATCGCCGCGGGCGTGGGCTTCGTCGCGCTCTTCGGCGTGGCGGTGCTCAACGGGCTGGTCTGGGTGGCGGGCGCGGAGCAGGCCCGGCAGGCCGGGCTCTCCGCCCGCGAGGCGGCGGTCGCCACGGCGGACGTCCGCATTCGCCCGGTGTTGATGACGGCGCTCGTGGCGAGCCTGGGATTCCTTCCGATGGCGATGGCCACCAGCGCCGGGGCGGAAATCCAACGGCCCCTCGCCACGGTCGTGATCGGCGGCATCGTCACCAGCACGCTGCTGACGGCGTTCGTCGTGCCCGCGATCTACCCCTGGTTCATCCCCAAGGTCACACCGCCGCCCGCCACCCTTCACGGAAAGGATCCCGCATGACGCTTCGCGAATTCCAGGCGCTCATTCGCGCCATGTATCACGACAAGGACGCCGCCCGCGGCGTCGAAGGCACCTTCATGTGGCTGACGGAGGAGATCGGCGAACTGGCCACGGCCCTGCGGAGCGGACCCCGCGACGAGCAGGCGCTCGAGTTCGCCGACGTGCTCGCCTGGCTCGTGACGATCGCCAACGTCGCCGACATCGACCTCGAGGCGGCGGTCAACCGCAAGTACGGCACGGGCTGTCCCGGCTGCGGCCACTTCGCCTGCACCTGCCCCGACGCGGAGAAGCCATGATTCGGTCGGCCCTGGCAGCCGTCGCGCTCGCGGCGCTCATGGGAGCCGGCGGACCGGCGGGGCCGCCGTACGACGTGGTCGTCGGCTTCGGCGGCGCCTACCAGACCGGGGCCTGGACGCCCGTCGTCGTGTCGCTCCCCGCGGATGCCGCCGCGGCGGCCGGCATCCGGTCCGGCGACACGATCCACCTGTCGGCGGAGGATCCCGACGGCCAGTTCGTGCGGTCGCCGCCGGTGCGGTGTGCCGAGGGGCCCGATGGCGGGATCGCGGCGCGGGCGTGCGTCCGGTTCGGCAGGCCGTCCGGCCGACTGCGGATCGAGCACGTGCCGGCGGGGCAGGGGGGGCCGCGGCCGGCCGCCGTGTGCGACCACCGGTTGCCCCCGCCGATCCCCTCGACCGAGTCGGTCATCCTCGTACTGGGCGACCTGCAGGGCACCGGCCGCGTGGCCCAACTCGTGGCGCGGGAGGACGGCACGAAGCCGCGGATCGTGCCCCTCGTTGATGGCGGGGCCACGGCCGCCGGCGCGTCGGCCCGTGACTACGACGGCGCCGACGCGATCGTGGTCTGCGGCCGGTCGCTGCCGCGGTTCGGCGCCGATGTGATCGCGGGCATCGATCGCTGGGTCCGGCAGGGC
>JBEIQP010000169.1:0-4519 GCA_040376455.1 Planctomycetaceae bacterium
ACGTGCCGCTGGCGATCGTCGCACTCCCGCTCGAGCCCGCGGCGTAGCCCACGTAGGCCCATTGGTCGGTCACGCTGCCGCCATCGACGAGGAGCGTCCCCGTGCCCGAATACCCGACGTAGAGATACGTGCCGTTGGACCAGGTTCCGCTCGTGACCGTCGCGCTGCCGCTCGAGCCTGCGTTGTTGCCGAGGTATCCGTTGGCCGCGGTCATGCTGCCGCCGCTCACGACCAGCCTCCCCGTGCCGGACTGCCCGACAAAGACAGAGCCGCTGTTGGCCCAGCTCCCGTCGCTGATCGTCGCGGTGCCGCTCGAGCCGGCACTGTTGCCGACGTAGCCGCTGGCGGACGTCACGCGGCCGCCGCTGACGCGGAGGTCGCCCGTGCCGGCATTTCCCACGGTCAGACTGCCACCGTTGGCCCACGTGCCACTGGAGATCATCGCGCTCCCGCTCGAGCCCGTGCCGCTGCCGAGCGTAGCCGTGCTGCCGGTGACCATGCCGCCGGCGATCACGAGCGCTGCCGAGTCGCCCGAACCAGGGGCGATCGTCGTCGCCGCGGCCGCGTGGTTGATGGCGCCGCCGGAGGCCACCGAGAGCGTGCCGGTGGTCACGGTCGTGCCGCCTGTGTAGCCGCTGCTCGCCGACAGCGTGAGCGAGCCGAGCCCCACCTTCGTCAGGGCACCGCTGCCCGAGATCGCCGACGTGGAGGAGACGCTGAAGCCATTCGTGTCGAGTGTGCCGCCGCCGGCCCCCAGCGTGACGGCCCTGAGGTCATTGAAGGCTGCACCGTAGCGGAAGCCTCCGCCGCTCAGCGAGAGCGTGCTCGTGCCCATCCGCGCGTTGGAATCGACCTGCAGTGTGCCCGCGGTCACGGCGGTGGTGCCGGCGTAGGTGTTGTTTCCGCTGAGGATCGTGGTGCCGGGCCCGGCCTGCTTCACGGCGAGCGTGCCGGTGAGCGGCGTCGTGAAGGTGACGCCCGTGGTGTTGAAGCTCACCGTCGCCGTTCCGGCCCCGCCCGAGATCGTGCCGGTGGACAGGGTGCCGACTGCCCCGCCGGAGCCGAGGTTCAGCGTGCCGACCGACCCGGCGGCCGACGCGAGCGTGAGCACTCCCGTGCCGCTTCTCACCCTGACGACGCCGCTGCCCGAGACGGTGAGCGTGGCACTGCCGGTACCACCGACCGTGAGGTCGCCGCCGGTGGCCCATGTGCCGCTCGTGATCGTGGCGCTGCCGTTGGAGCCGGCGGCGGCGCCGAGGAGGCCGCCGGCGGCCGTCACGCTGCCACCGCTCACCGCGAGCGATCCCGTGCCGGCCCCACCGATGGTGAGGTCGCCGCCGGTGGCCCACGTGCCGCTGCTCACGCTGACGGCGCCCTGGCCGCCCGAACTCCCGCCGATGAGACCGCCGCCGTTTGTCACCCTGCCACCGCTGACGACCAGCGTGCCAGCACCCGAACTGCCGACCGTGAGGTTACCGCTGCTGGCCCAGGTGCCGCTTGTGACCGTCGCGGTGCCGGAGGAAAGGTTCAACGATCCGACGACGCCGTCGGTGGTGCCCACGTAGCCGCCGTTGACGAGCATCGTGGCCACGGCCTTCGAGACCCCGAGCCCGGTGCCACCGATGGTGAGCGTGCCGGTGGTGAGCCAGCTGCCGCTCGTGATCGTCGCGGTGCCGCGGGAGCCCTGCAGGAAGGCAAGCGTGCTGTTGGCGCTCGTCACGACGCCGCCGTCGACGGTGAGCGCTCCCACGCCCGACCAGCCGACGTAGAGGTCACTCGAGTTGGCCCAGGTGCCGCCCGTGACGGTGGCGCTGCCGGTGGCGTTGGCCCCGACGGTGACGTAGTAGTTGCCGAGATAGCCGGTGGCGTTGCTCACCCTGCCGCCGGAGATCTGCATCGTTGCGGTGCCGGAGCGGCCGAGCTCGAGATTGCCGCTGGTGGCCCAGGTGCCGCTGCTGACGGTCACGGTGCCGTTCGACCCCTGGCTCATACCCACGATGCTCGCGGTGGCCGTCAACTGGCCGCCGGAGAGGCTCATCGTGCCGGTGGAGGTGTTGGCGATGACGGCGCTCGCCGCCGTGCCGGAAACCCCAGTTCCCAAGAGCACCGTGCGGCTCGCGTCGATGATCGCGGTGCCGCTGGTGGTGGGTACGACTCCGCTCGACCAGTTGCTCCCGACGTTCCAGGTTCCCGACGCCACGTTCCAGGTGACGATATCTCCGCGGGCAGGACGGAACAGCGCCCCGCAAGCGAATCCCGTGAGCACGACGACAAAACAAAGGGCAGACCCGCGACCAGCGAGCCGCCTCAGGCGGAAGCAGTTCATGACGTGGCGTTTTCTGGGGAGGCGTTTCTGCCGACCCTGCCAACGGACGCCCGCCGCGATCAACGCCCTCGATCTGGCGCGCGGATTCCCTTGGAAGGGAGGAAAACGGGAGAGCGACTCGGCCCGAGTCAGGCCGTCGCCATCCATACCACCGCGCTGCCGAAAGAAGGCCATCGAGCCGTGACGGGACCGATGACGGGTGCGAGCAGCAGCGGATCCTAAAAGAAAGTGATGAAAGTCGGGTGAGTTCGAATATGCCGCTCGACTCTAAACTGACTCGATGCCGTCTGTCAAAGGATTGGCTGCCCCCGAGATTCGATGTGGGAACACGGAGCGGTTTCCGGAGCAGACGACGAGGTGCCGGCAGGCGCGGCAGGTAGACTTCGCATGGGTGCGGCCCCGTGGGATCAGGCCGCAAGAAACCGGGAGTTTTGATGGCCGTGCCCCGCTCGACTGCTCGCTGCGTTGCCGCGTTGCCACGGCGTCGGCGTGCGCTCGCCGTCTCTTTCGCCGCGGCCATCGCAGTGTGCTGCACCGCGGCCGTGGCAGCCTCACCGACCGACGGACTCGCCGCCGCGCTTGCGGCCGAGGATCGGGCGGCCCTCGTCACCGACGTCGAGCGGCGGGGCGACGCGGCCCGGGGTTCGACCATCTTTCATACGCGGCACCTCACCTGCACGCAGTGCCATATCGCGGGCAGCGGCACCTCGCCGCTCGGCCCAAACCTCGCCGCGCTGCCCGAGGGCGTGCCGCGGGACCGCCTCACGGCGCATCTCGTCGAATCGCTGCTCGATCCATCGGCGGTGGTCCGCCCCGCGTACCGCGGCGTCACGATCATCACCGACGACGGCAGAAGCCTCTCCGGCCTCGTGGCTCGGGAGACGGCCGACGAACTCGTGCTTCGTGACGCGGCCACCGGCGGCCGCGAGACGACGATCCCCAAGGCGTCGATCGAGGAGCGGGTCGAGCAGCGGCAGTCGCTGATGCCGCACGGCCTCCCCAACCTGCTCACCGATCGGCGGCAGTTCCTCGACCTCGTCCGCTACCTCGCGGAGGTCGCCGCCGGTGGCCCCGATCGCGCGGCCGCCCTGCCTCCCGATCCGGCGGTGCTCGCGGTGCAGGCTCCGGCCGCCTACGAAGCCGACATCGATCACGCCGGATTCATCGCCGACTGGAACAACCGCAAGCAGTCGCGGGCGGCGCTCAAGCGGGGCGAGGCCATCTATGGCCGAGTCTGCGCCAACTGCCACGGCACGCTCGAAGCCCCCGGCTCGCTGCCCACCGCGCTGCGGTTCGCCGAAGGGAAGTTCAAGCACGGCAGCGACCCGCATGCGATGTATCGCACGCTCACCGCCGGCAACGGCCTGATGGTCGCGCAGACCTGGATGGTGCCGAGCCAGAAGTACGACGTCATCCACTACATCCGCGAGACGTTCCTGAAGGACCGCAATCCCGCGTGGTACGCGGCGATCACCCCCGACTACCTGGCATCATTGCCGAAGGGTAGCAGCCGCGGGCCTGAGCCATCGACGGTCGAGCCGTGGCGGATGCACGACTACGGTCCGTTTCTGGCCGGGACGTTCGAGGTGGGCAAGGACGGCACGAACATCGCCCGCAAGGGGCTCGCGGTGCGGCTCGATGACGGGACGGGCGGAGTGGCGAAGGGAAAGGCGTGGATCCTCTATGAACTCGACACGCTGCGGGCCGCCGCCTTCTGGACGGGCGACCGGTTCATCGACTGGGTCGGCATCAACTTCGACGGCCGGCACGGCCAGCATCCGCACGTGGCCGGCGATGTGCAGGCGGCCGTCGCGACGATGCCGGGGTGGGCCGATCCCGCCACCGGATCGTTCGCCGACCCCCGGCCGCTCGGTCGCGACGGCAAGCCCTACGGCCCCCTGCCCCGCGAGCAGGTGAAGGTCCGAGCGGTGCATCATGCCGCCGCGAGCGAGTCGCGCGACGACCTGCGGTCGGCCGTCGTGCTCGACTTCACCGTCGGCACGACGCCCGTGCTGGAATCATCGAGCCTCGCGCCGCCGCTCACCCGCGAGGACTCGGCCGTGCCTGTCGCGATCCGCTCCTTCTCGATCGGGCGCCGGCCCCGTCCACTCATCGCCCGGCTCGCCGCGGCGCCCGCCGCTGCCGCGATCGTCGGGCCTGCGCCGGCGGGCGACGCCGACGCGTTGCCTCACG
>JBEIQP010000185.1:0-3803 GCA_040376455.1 Planctomycetaceae bacterium
CAGCCACGCGGCGCGGCCCAGTCGCCGACCGACCGCCAGGTCGGCCGCCCCGTGCGGCAGGCCGACGACCGCCAGCGACAGGAGCCACGGCCACGCCGCCAGCCGCCCCGACCAGCCGGCGCCGAACGCGAGCCCGCCGCCGCCGCAGGCCAGCATGCCGAGCAGCGGCAGCGTGCGGAAGGCGAGATCCGCGAAGCGATCCGGGACCGTCGCCGCCCCCCGCGGACTCACGCCCGGCTCCGTCCGCCATGTTCGAAGCCGAGCGCCTGGATGCCGTGATAGGCGACGAGGCCGAAGCCCACCTTGTTGATCACGTCGGCGACGTTGTAGACGATCTCGCGCAGCTCCCCGTAGCCGGAGCGGGCCATGAGGAACCCGATCGGGTAGATGGCCCAGCCGATCAGCACGAAGAGCCGCATGCACGACAACGCGCGGGCCAGCGGGGGCGGCGCGTCGGCGATCGCCTGCCCGAGCTGCGTGTAGAGCACGCCGACGATCAGCAGCTCGAACACGCACGACACGAGGAAGAACGTCCACCAGCGCTGCGAATCGACCGGGGAGGTCTCGGCGATGAAGGCGGTGACGATCATCGCCACGTCGAGCGCCACGAGCTGCCAGAAGAACCGCGCCCCGCGGTCGCCCAGCCGCAGCAGCAGGGGAAACTTCACGAGCAGGAGCGGCGTCGTGAACAGCCAGTCCACGTACCGCAGCGCCGTGGGAAACCGGCCGCCCGACTCCTGGTAGACGTGGGTCATCTTGAAGTAGTGGAAGCAGGCGATGGCGCAGATCAGCCCGGCGACGACCATGGCGGGCCGGTACGGCGGATCGACCTCGCCGCGCAGGAGGAAGAAGTAGAGCGCGCCGGCGCCCATGGCGACCGTGCCGGCGAAGAACAGGTAGAGCGTGATCGACTGCAGCAGCGGGTTGTCCGCGAAGTCCATCGACAGGGGCGCGGCGACAGCGGTCGCCTGGGCGAGCAACGCGAGCATGGGAGCCTCCGAGTACGGGGGAGCGGGACGGGATACTCGATCGGTCCCGGCGCCGGCCGGAAACGCACGGGAAGTATTCGCGTGGTGGCGGGCCGCGGGCAAGGCCGCCCGCACGCCGCCGCGTCAGGCGAGGCGGGACACGTGGACGGCGACATCCATGCCGTGCCGCCCGCCGCCGACGCAGACGCCCTTCACGGGGCTGACGTCGCCGTAGTCGCGGCCCCACGCCACGGTGACGTGCAGGCTGCCGGCCGCACAGTCGTTCGTCGGATCGACGTCGAGCCAGCCGGCCTCGCCTCCCCAGCAGGAGACCCAGGCGTGGGAGGCATCGGCGCCCACCATGCCGGCATCGACCGGCGGGCCGTCGGAAGCGGCGGCCCGCCGTTCGTTCGAGAGATAGCCGCTCACGTACCGTGCCGCGAGCCCGAGCGACCGCAGGCAGGCGATCTGCAGATGCGCGAAGTCCTGGCAGACGCCGCGGCGCAGCGCAAACACGTCCTCGACCGGCGTGCCGGTGGTCGTGGCCGTGGGATCGTAGGCGAACTCCCGATGGATCCGGCGCGTGAGGTCGAGGACGGCCTCGGCCCACGGCCGGCCCGGCGGGAACGACGCACCGGCCCAGGCGGCGAGTTGGGGCGACGACCTGACGAACGGCGAGTCGCAGTCAAACTGACGGGCGCGGAGGCCGTCGGCGTCGCGGGTCGTGGCGAGCCGGTCGCGGAGCGTTTCCCACGCCGTGGCGGGAAGGTCCTGCCAGGCCGGCGGCGGATCCACCTCGACCCGGCTGGTCGCGGTGATCGTCAGCCGCTCGTGCGCCTGTTCGATCGAAAACACGCCGACGTGGTTGCCGAAGTAGTCGGTGTGGGTCGAGATCCGCGCCGGCTCCGGGTCGATGACGAGGCTGCTGGCGAGCAGTCGCTGCCGCGGCAGCGGCCGGGGGACGAGATGGATCTCGTTGTGGCACACCGGGACCGGCTCCGAGTAGGAGTAGATCGTGGTGTGCCGCACCTCGTAGCGGGCGCAGGAGGCGGGTATGTCTTCGGTGCGTGTCATCGAGAGGTGTCGTGAAACGACGTCAGGCGGGAACCGGGCCGCGGTGCGCCCGGGCCTGGGCGGCGATGTCGAGGCCGACCGAGCGGCTCCAGGCATCGAGCAGGCCGCGGTAGGTGGGGCCGGGGATGCCCGCGCCGACCGGGCGGCCGTCGAACCGGGTGGCGGGCAGGATGCAATTCGGGGTGCTCGTGAGGAGGATCTCGTCGGCGGCGGCGAGGTCGGCGGCGGTCAGCGACCGCTCCTGCCAGGCGGTGCCCGCGTGTTCGGCCAGACGCCGGGCGTGGGCCAGGCTCACGCCGGCGAGCGCGTCGGAGGGAGGCGGCGCGATCACGGTGCCGCCAGCGACGATGGCGATGTTGGCCGTCGATGTCTCACTGATCCGGCCGTCGGCATGCGCGAGGACGGCGCGGGCTCCCGGCTCCGCCGCCCGGGCCTCCCGGTCGGCGAGAAAGTAGTGCAGCCGACTGCGAACCTTCGCGCGAATCGGCCAACAGGCTTCGGGCACCTGCCGCACGCCCACGCTCCGCAGGGCGACGCCGCGTTCGTAGTCGTCGGCCCACATCGAGAAGGCGAGCGGAAACGTGTGGACCGCCGTCCGCGGGCGGCCGCTTCGCCCCTGGTGCTGCGCCGGATGGTCGCCGGGCGTGACGAAGATCACGACGGCCAGATCGGGCCCGGGCTCCGGGCCGGGACCGCTGGCACGGGCCAGCGCGTGATTGCGGGACGCGACCTCGGCGGCGGCCCGCAGGATTTCGGCGACCGTCGTCCCGGGATCGATTCCCAGGATGGCGAGCGATTCACCGAGCCGGCGGCCATGCTCGTCGGGCAGAAAGAGCCGGCCCTGGAACGTCCGCAACTGTTCGGTGACGGTCGCGCCGAGGACGAAGCCGGCGTCGCCCACGGGCAGCACCAGCATCGACCGGGGAATCACGTCCCCGTCGAGCCACGCCACCTCGACTGAATTCGACCCGCTCGCGGACATCGCCATGAGTGGAGGATAGGGGATTCGAACCCCTGACCTTCTGGCTGCCAGCCAGACGCTCTCCCAATTGAGCTAATCCCCCTTGGAGCGCGGTTGAGGCGCGATGATGCCGCGGGGTCTACGAGGCGGACGCAACCCCTGCAACCTATCGCCGCCGTCCGGGCGTGTCAACGCGGACGGCACGCGACCGCAAAACCGCACTGGCGGGGCGTCGAGCCGCGAAGCACACTGGGCGTCGAGCCATCCAGACAGCGTGCCGCCCATGCCCGCCCACCCCGCCGCCGAACAGCCTCCTCAGCCGTCGGACGCCGTCCGCGCGGCGATCAGCGTGGCGCTCGCCGTCTATCTCGTCGGCCTCGCACTCTCGATCCTCGGCAACTCGGGCAGCGGCACCTCGGCGCTGGTGCGCACGATCAAGGGTCGGCTCTTCGCCCCGTGGCTCGTGCCCGCGTGGCTCGATCTGGGGTTCGACCATCACCTCACCTACGGCCTCCCGGACGACGCCGACCACGCGCTCGAGATCGGCCGCCACGGCCCCGGGCCGGGCGGAGCCGCCGCGCCGCTCCGGCTGCCCGGGCCGCTCCGCGGCGAACGGGCCGCCCGTTGGCGGCGGCTCGCGCGGTCGATCGCCGCGGGAGAGAGCGACGGGGGCGATGCGGCGGTGCTGGCCACCGCGGTCGGCAGCGGCGCGTTCGACGAACTCGCGTCGGAGGACGTGATGGTGCGGGTGCTGCGAACCCCGCTGCCGGAGCGGACGGCCCCGGCCGGGCCGTCGGAAC
>JBEIQP010000088.1:0-11036 GCA_040376455.1 Planctomycetaceae bacterium
CAGCCGCCGGCCAGACGGCCGGCGGCCGGCCGAGCGACGGTGCCCCGCGGACCGCGGGAGGCGGCCCGGCAGGCGGCGGCCCACGGCCGGGCCTCGGCGCGACCGAAGAGCAGCGCAACGCGCGCAGAAAAGGATTCATCGACCGCACGTCGCCCGAAGAACGGGCCCGACGCACCGAATACCGGCGGGCCATGGACGAACGCCGCGCCACCCTTGGCCTGCCCGCCAGAAGCGGACGGGGATGACCGTCCATAAAGGATCCGCCATGCAACCGTTCCGGGTGTTTCCGGTGGCAGCCGCTGCCCTCGTCGTTCTCATCTCCGCCCGATCTTCGATCGCGGAGGAGTGGTCCCAGTTCCGGGGCGGAGCCGCGCTCGGCCACGCCCCGACGGCACGGCCACCCGCCTCCTGGAGCAACGAACGACACCTCGCGTGGCGAACGCCGATCCCCGGCGCCGGCTGGTCGCAGCCGATCGTCGCCGGAGGCCGCATCTACGTCACCAGCGCCGTGTCCGGTGGCAACGATCGGCCCAAGGCGATGATGGGCGGCGTGATGGACCTCAGCACCTGGGGCCGCGGGGGTCCGCCACAGGATCCGATCCAATGGCGCGTTCTCAGCATCGATCCCGCCGACGGCTCGGTCATCTGGTCGAAGACGGTCGTCGAGGCCCGGCCCACGTTCGGCAAACACGCCTCGAACACGTTCGCCACCGAGACTCCCTGCGCGTCGGACGACACGGTCTACGCCTTCTTCGGCGCCGCCGGCACGCTCGTCGCCCTCGATCGCGACGGCAACGAGCGCTGGCGTCGCGAGCTCGGCCCGCAGCCGATCCAAAACCAGTTCGGCACGGGGTCGTCGCCGCTGCTCCACGGCGACCGGCTCCTCGTTCAACTCTACAACGAGGATTCGGGCCGGCTGCTCTGCCTCGACGCGGCGACGGGCCGGGACGTCTGGGTGGCCGAGCGCGGCAAGGGCACGGCCTGGAGCACGCCGCTGGTGTGGGACAACAAGGGCACGCGCGAAGTGGTCGCCGCCGGCTCGGGGAGCGTCATCGCCTACTCGCTCGCCGACGGCAGCGAGCGCTGGCGGCTCGGCGGCTTCGACACCTCGTTCGCCTGTTCCGTGGTGGCCGACGCCGAGGCGGTCTACATGGGCACGTCGAGCCCCGGCAGCAAGGCGCCGGCGGCGGCCGTCACGGCGGGCCACCTCGGCGACCTGACGCTGCCGAAGGGAACGACACGCAGCGACGCCGTGCCCTGGTCGCGAACCAAGAGCGGTGCCGGGATGCCGTCGCCCGTCGTCGTCGGCGACCACCTCTACTTCTTCGGCAACACGGCAGTCTGTCTCGACAAGCGGACCGGCGAGGAGAAATTCCGCAAGCGGCTGCCGGGAGGGACGCTCGCGGTGGGCTGCCCGCTGGTCGTCGGTGATCGGATTCTCGTGGTCAACGAACGGGGCACGACGATCGCGTTCGAGGCCGGCCCCAAGTTCAAGGTGCTCGGCGAATCGACCGTCGGTCCGGGCGACGAGGTGTTTTGGGCCACCCCGGCGGTCGCGGGCGACTCCCTGCTGATCCGCTCGTCAGACGCCCTCTACTGCGTCCGGCCCTAGCAGACGGTGGAACACGTCTGCCCGAGCAGGATGCGCTGGCCATCGACCCAGGAAACCCTCGGCGTTTCCTGCGGTCGATCAAGTGGAAAAAGGTCAGGGATGACTTTTTCCACGGATAGCCAGCGGCCTCAGCGCTGGAGCACGAATCCCTCGATCGCCTCGTATTCCGGCAGTCCGAGCCGGTCGTAGACCCGGGCCGTCTCCCGATTGCGATCCTCCGCCCGCTGCCAGAACTCGCGCGGATCGTGCGGCCCCGGAAAGAGCGCATGATCCTTCTGGCTCTCGTGCTTGAAGATCGCCATCCGCTTGCGCTCCACCTCATCGGGCGACAGCGGCACGGCCATGTCGATCTCGTGCGGCTCCCACTCCTGCCAGGCGCCCCGGTAAATCCAGAGCTCGCAGGCGCGGGACCACTCCCGATCGGCCAAGCGGCGACGGGCCTCCAGCACCGCCCCCAGACAGACGCGATGGGTGCCGTGGGGATCCGAGAGGTCGCCGGCCGCGTAGATCTGATGCGGCTTGACCCGCTCGAGCAGTTCGACCGTGATCGCGACGTCATCCGCGCCGAGCGGCTTCTTGCGCACGCGGCCCGTCTCGTAGAACGGCAGGTCGAGAAAGTGAATGCACTCGGGCTTCACGCCCGAATAGCGGGCGGCCGCCCGGGCCTCCGTTCGCCGGATCAGCCCTTTCACGGCCTGCAGTTCGGGAAGGTCCAAGGCGCCCGCCCCTTTGGTGCGCAGAAACCCCCGGATTTTCTCGGCGATCTCGCCCGCCTTGGTGCCCGCGCCAAACGTGCGGCAGAACTCCTCCACGAAGTCGATGTGGCGGTCGGCAGACTCGTCCCACACGGCGATGTTGCCGCTCGTCTGGTAGGCCACGTGCACCTCGTGCCCCTGCTCGCAGAGCCGGATCAGCGTGCCGCCCATGCTGATCACGTCGTCGTCGGGATGCGGACTGAAGACGACCACCCGCTTCGGAAACGCATCGGCTCCGGCGGCTGCGGCGACGATGCCACGAATCCGCCGCGGCTTCCCCGGCTTGCCGCCGGGCCAGCCCGTGATCGTGTCCTGCATCGCCCGAAACGCCTCGATGTTGATGTCGTAGGCCCGGCCACGGGCGGAGAGCAGGTCCTGGAGACCGTGCTCGTTGTAGTCCTCGTCGGTGAGCTTGAGGATCGGCTTCTGCATCGTGAGGGCGAGCCAGATCACCGCCTTGCGGGTGAGGGCATCGGTCCACTCGAGCCCCATCGATTCCAGCGGCCCCACCACCCAGGGCGACTCGAACCGCGAGAGCCTCGCGGCCGCGGCGCGATCGAGGATGAACCGCGCGTCGGCGTGCTGCTGCAACGCGCTGGCGGAGACGTGGTTGCAGGCCGGCTCCTCGACCGCCTTCCGCACGACCGGCGCCTTGTGCTCGCCGAACGCCAGGAGCACGACCCGCCGGGCGTCGAGGATCGATCCCACGCCCATGGTGATCGCCTGCCGCGGCACGTTCCACTCACCGAAGAAATCGCTGGCGGCATCGCCGCGCGTCACGCTGTCGAGCGTGATCAGACGGGTGCGGCTCTCGGGCGGACTGCCCGGCTCGTTGAAGCCGATGTGGCCGGTGCGGCCGATGCCCAGCAGTTGCAGGTCGATGCCCCCCGCCTCGCGGATCTGGTCCTCGTAGCGGGCGCAGGCGGCCATGATGTCGGCGCGGGCCAGGGTGCCGTCGGGAATGTGGACGGCATCGGCGGGAATATCGACGTGGTCGAAGAGGTGCTCCCGCATGAAGCGGTGGTAGCTCTGCAGCGCGTCGGGCTGGATCGGCCAATACTCGTCGAGATTGAAGGTGACCACGGTCCGGAACGACAGCCCCTCCTCCCGATGCAGACGGACGAGTTCGTCGTAGACGGCCACCGGCGTGCTGCCCGTGGCCAGGCCGAGCACCGTCTTCTTTCCGGCGGCGGCCCGCGTGGTGATCAGGTCGGCGATCTCGCGGGCCACGGCGCGGCTCGCCTCGCTCGGCAGGTCGTAGACGGTCACGGGAATCCGCTCGACCGTGGTGACGTGCGGCAAGGGGCCGCGATAGATCGGGGTGGCCGTGGTGGCTGCGGACGTCGAGGGCATGCGGATTTCTCGGGGTGGGGGCAACCGGTTGCGGTCGCTGTTTAAATGAGTTTTGTCTTGCCGGGAACGGCAATGGGGGCCGGTGGTGGCGGCGCGGCCAGATCCCAGCGCTCCGGCGCCAGATCCTCCCGCGATTCCCAGACCTGCGCCCACGACACCGGCTGGCCGGTGTAGGCGCTCATCCGTGCCATGATGGCCAGCGCCGTGCTGTTGGTCATCGACTCGCCGTCGTTGATCGGCCGCCCGGAACGGATGCTCGCGAACAGGTCGTCGTGTTCCTGCTGATACATGTCGTTCTTGGGCACGCCGCTCTGCCAGACCACGCCGTCCCTGGAGAGCTCCTGCCGGTTGCGGAATCCGTTGACCGTCGCCGTGCCCACCGTGCCGATGATGTAATCCGAGTTGTCGTTGGCGGCACCGGGAAAGTGGCGGCACATGTGGAAGCCCCGCCGGCCGTCGGGAAACTCGAACGCGGCGCAGAAGTGGTCGTAGACGTTGTTGCCGAGCGGCGCGTCGGGCCGCACCTCGCGACCGCCGGTGCAGAGCACGCTGTCGGGCATCACGTCGCCGAGCGCCCAGACCATCCGGTCGAGCGAGTGCACCGCCTGCTCGACGATGTGGTCGCCGGAGAGCCACGTGTAGTAGGGCCAGTTGCGGATCCGATACTCCATGTCGCTCCAGCCGGGCTTCCGCGGATTCTCGCCGCGGAAGCCGCTGGCGTTGTAGGTGGTGTACGCCACCCGCACCGGGCCGATCTCGCCGTCGTGGATCCGCCTGAAGATGTCCCGCTCCCGCGCCGCGTACCGCCAGCAAAACCCGGAGACGATCGACAGGCCCTTCTCGGCGGCCAGCCGCACCGTCTCGCGCACGCTCCGCAGCCCGGTCGCATCCACCGCCACCGGCTTCTCGCAGAAAATCTGCCGGCCCGCCTCGACCGCCGCCCGCAGGTGCAGCGGCCGAAACGCCGACGGCGCCGCCAGCAGCACGACGTCGCAGGTGTCGATCAGGTGCCGATAGCCGTCGAGGCCCGTGAACTGTCGCTCGGTCGGGCAGTTGTAGCGGCTGCGAAACGAGGGATCCTTGGCCGCCCGTGACTCCACGGCCCGCGCGATGACGTTCGCGCCGCTCTCCACGCGATCCAGAAACGGATCGGCCAAGGCCCAGAGCACGGCGCCCGGATCGGCGCTGATCGCCTGGATCGCCGCTCCGGCACCGCGGCCGCCGCAGCCGATCAGGCCCACCTTGAGCCGTTCACCACCGGCGGCGTGCGCCAACCGTGCGATGGGGTCGGTGAACGCGGCCACGAGCCCGGCCCCGGCTGCCGCGTTCGTAAACGTCCGGCGGGCGACGCCGGAAGCGGGCGATCGATTCGGAGACAACGGCGGGTGGTTCATGGCGGGCATCCTCGCCAGGGCACGGGGATCGAATCAAAAAATGTACCCGAGCGGGGCTCCTCATGCCAAGAAATGCCGGCGCCGATACGATGAGGCCCTTCTTCCCACGACAAGCGGCACGAAACATGGACGTTTCCATCGAGCGAAACGAGCGCGGTGACGGCGTCGAACTGGTCGTCGCAGGCAGGCTGGACGCCGAGTGCGCCGGGGAGCTCGCGCGTGCCGTGGAAGAGGAGTTGCGCCGCGGCGGGCACGAGATCCTGCTCGATCTCGACGCCGTCGCATTCCTCAGTTCCGCCGGCATCCGCGTGCTCTTCGACATCCATCGTGGAGCCAAGGCCGCGGGCGGCCGTTGCCTGATCCGCACCGCCAGCGAGCCGGTGCGGAAGGTGCTGGAACTCACGCGGGTGGCGTCGATCCTCATGGAATCCGCGGCCCACGCGGCCGGCGGCAGTCCGGCGGCCCACTCCACCGCGGCGGCCCCGCAGCCGGCCCGCCGGCCCGCCGCGATCCACGCCGAGGGAGTCGTCTTCACCGGCTTCGAGGCGGCGGCCCCGACACCGCTCTCGGGCGTGCTCGTCGGGTCGGTCGATCTGCCCGCCGGCGGCCCGACGGCCCGCGCGGAAAGGCATCCCGTTCCCCGCGACGGCTTCGGCCTCGGGATCGCCGCACTGGCGGACGACTCGCCGGCGGCCCGACGCGCGGGCGAGATGGCCGCCGCCTGCGGCGCGGTGTTTCATCGTCCGCCGCAGCCCTTCGCGGCGGTCGATTATCTCGTCGGATCGGGCGACTACGTCGCCGAAACCGACCTGCTCTCGGGGCTGCTCTGGCACGGACTGCCCCGCGGCCGCACCGGCTTCGAGCCGGCCGCCGGCAGTCACGCCGTGCGACTCGACGACCTGGCCGCCCGCCTGCTCGAACAATCCGGCAGCCCGGTCATCGCGCTGGTGGTGGCGGCGGAGGTGCAGGGGCTGGTGGGCGTCGAGTTGATCCGCCCGCTCGTCGAGGCCGCCGGGGACGATCGGCCGCGGTCCCCCGACCGCGACGTCGCCGCGCGGTGGCTCTGCTTCTCCCGCGAGCCGGTCCATGCCAGGCGGACGGCGCTCGTGGTGGGCGTGGTCAGTGCGGGCCCGCCGGTCGGACCGCTGGCCGACTTCGTCCGGCCGCTCGGAGCAGGCGACGTGCACGGCCACCTGCATGCCGTGGTCTTTCCGCACCGTCCGCTCCGCCGGGGCGGCGTCGATCTCGTCGCCACGATCGACGACCTGTCGGCCGCCGTGCCGCTGGCGCTCATGCATCTGCTGGGAGATCCGCAGCCCGTCCTCGGCAGCGGCCAGTCGGAATTCATCCGCGGAGCCTGCTGGTTCGCACCGCTCCGCGTCGGCGGCGCACGGCCGGCCAGCACCGCCGGGGAGACCCCATGATCACGCTCCTGTCCACCTGGACGTTCGGCATCGCGTTGGGCTGCGTGGCGCTCGGCGTGTTCGTGAGCTACAAGCTCTTTTCGTTCCCCGACATCACCACCGACGGCTCGTTCACGCTGGGAGCGGTGGTGACCGCGGTGCTGCTCACCGCCGGCATCGACCCGGTCGTGGCCACGCTGGCCGGCATGGCCGCCGGCTCGGCGGCCGGATGCGTCACGGGCATGCTCCACGCCTTTCTGGGCATCGAACCGCTGCTGGCGGGCATCCTCATGACGACCGCGCTGGCGAGCGTGAATCTCGTCGTCCTCGGCAAGAGCAACGTGCCGCTCTCGGCAACGGCGACGCTCTTCGACCGCGCCGAGACGCTGCTCGCCCCGGCGCTCGTGGCGGTCGGCGTGGGTGAGGCGGAGGCCGGCGAAGCCGCCCGGCTCGCCTTCGTCGCCGCCGTCGCCGCGGTCGCGATCGCGATCCTCTATCTCTTCTTCCGGACGAAGCTCGGCACCGCGATGCGGGCCGGCGGCGACACCCCGACGATGGCTCGGGCGCTCGGCCGCAACACCGGCCTGCTGACCGTGGCCGGCCTCGCGATCTCCAACGCGCTCACGGCCCTCTCGGGCTCCCTGGTCGCCCAATACCAGGGGTTCACCGACGTGCAGATGGGGATCGGCATGGTGGTCTGGGGCATGGCGAGCGTGTTTCTCGGCGCGGCCCTCGTCGGGCCGGTCCGCCTCGGCGGTGCCCTCATCGCCACCGTCGCCGGGAGCGTGACGTTTCGACTGCTCGTGGCGGCCGCCCTCCGTGCGGGCCTCGATCCCGACTGGCTCAAGGCCGCCACGGCGCTCGTCGTGCTCGCGGCGCTCGTGGCTCCGAAGTTCTTCGTCCGCAGCCCCCGCGCGGCAGCCGCCCGGTGACCCAGGATCCGACCATGCTCGACGTCCAGGAAGCGACCGTCACGTTTTCCGCGCCCGGCGGCCCGCAGGTTCGCGCCGTCGATGGCGTGACGTTCACGATTCCGCAGGGCACCTTCGTGGTGGTGATCGGCACGAACGGCTCCGGCAAGAGCACGCTCCTCGGCTCGATCGCCGGCACCGTGCGGCTCGACGGCGGGCGCATCCGGCTTGCCGGCCACGACATCACCCGGTGGAGCGAGCACGACCGTGCGCGGTTGATCGGCCGCGTGTTCCAGGATCCCCGCGCCGGCACCGCCGCGAGCCTGTCGGTCCTCGAAAACATCGCCGTCGCCGCCTGCCGCGGCCGACCCGCCGGCCTCGGCTGGGCCACGTCGCGGGCGCTCCGCGAGGAGGCCGCCTCGCGACTGGCCCGGATCGTGCCCGGTCTCGAGGGCCGGCTCGACCAGCCGATCGGCTCGCTTTCCGGCGGGCAGCGACAGATCGTCACGCTCGTGATGGCGACGTGGCACCGGCCGGACCTGCTGCTCCTCGACGAGCACACCGCCGCCCTCGACCCGGCCGCGGCCGACCGGGTCGTGCAGGCCACCGCGCGGCTCGTCCGCGCGGATCGGCTCACGGCGCTGATGGTCACCCATTCACTCGCGCAGGCTGCCTCGCTCGGCGACCGACTGCTGCTCATCCATCGCGGCCGGATCGCGCTCGACGTGGAAGGCGCCGCCAAGCGGCGGCTCACGCCGGAGGATCTCGCCGATCGTTTCGACCGCCTCCGCCGCGCCGACCAACTCGACGACGCGGCCGCCCGCGCACTCGCCGAACGCTACGTCTGAAAGGCCCATCGTGCTCGCCAGCCTCCCCCTCTTCCTGCGTCGCGCCCTGCCCACGATCGCCCTGCTCGCCGGCGCGTCCGCCCTGCTGCTGGTCACCGATCGGACGTCGCGGGCGCGGTCGCTGCCCGCGGTCGCCGTGCTCCAGCAGGTGAGCACCGCCGTGCTCGACGACGCGATCCGCGGCATGATCGAGGGGCTCGAGGAGGGCGGGTTTCGCGACGGGGAGACCGTCACGATCCGCCGCTACAACGCCGAAGGGGACATGGCCCAGGCCAACGCGATCGCGCGGGAAATCGTGGGCGGGCCCTTCGACCTCGTGCTGACCTCGAGCACGCCGTCGCTGCAGGCCGTTGCCACCGCCAACAAGCGCGGCCGCATCCTCCACGTCTTTGCGGCGGTGGCCGACCCGTTCACGGCCGGCGTCGGCCTCGACCGGGCCGATCCGCTCGCGCACCCGCGGCACCTCGTGGGCTACGGCAGCCTGGCGCCTGTCGATGCCACGTTTCGCATCCTCCAGCGGATCAATCCGGCCGCCACGCGCGTGGGCGTGGCCCACAATCCCGCCGAGAGCAACTCGCGCCGCTTCATGGAGCTCGCCCGGGCCTCGTGCCGGGAGCGGGGCATCGAGCTGCTGGAGGCGGCCGTCGAAAACTCGTCCGGCGTGATCGAGGCGGTGCAGTCCACGATCGCACGCGGCGCCGAGGTGATCTTCGTGCCCGGCGACACCACGGTCGCGAGCGTCATCGATTCGATCATCGCCACGGCGGCCAAGGCCGGCATCCCGGTCTTCACGGTCGTACCGGGCAAGCCCGACCGCGGCACGCTCTTCGACGTGGGCTTCGACTTCCGCGAGGTCGGCCTGCTGGCCGGCCGCGTCGCCGGCAAGCTGCTCGAGGGGGCCGATCCCGCCTCGATGCCGATCGGCGAGACGGCGAGGGAGATCCCGCCGCGGCTCACCGTCAACCTCGCGGCCCCGGGATACGACCGCGCGTCGTGGAAGGTGCCCGACGAACTGCTGCGGCAGGCGAAGGTGGTGATCGATGCCGGGGGTCGCCGCGACCAGCCCGAGGCCGTGCTCCAGGGGCCGTTCAACGAGGCGAATCCACGGTGACCGAGCCGGTCGGCTGCCATTGAGCAGGCCGGATGCGCTCGATAGGATCCCCGCCCTGGTGAGTGCCGCGCCGAGGGGACCAGACCGGTGAGCACTGCGACTGCAACCGTCGTGATTCCGTGCGCCGCCAGCCTCGGGCTCTCTGCCGTCGCCTGGCTGATCGTCGTCGGCTGCATCTGCCGTCATCGCGGCGGTCGCCGCGATCGAGAACCTCCACTACACGGAGCTTGCGGGCCTGCGTTGCCGCATCTGCCCGTGGGCCTACCCGCTCGAACTGCTCCTCAATCCCCTGCCCTGGACCCTCCTGCTCCTGACCACCGACTTCGCGAGCCTCGCAACGCCGCTGATCGCCGTCACACTGGGGCTCGAGGTCTCCGCCGCACGCCTGCTCCGCGGCACCCCGCTCGCCCCGCGACACGCCGCCATCATCCCGCTCAAGGACCTTGGTTACTTCGCCGGCTGGTTTGCGTCGTTCGCCGTGCGCACCGTCAGCTGGCGCGGCCGCACCTATCCGATTCGCGCGGGAGGCCGGCTCGAACCGACCGTGCGACCGGCGCCGCAGACCGCCGGCATCGGCCTGCCCGGCCGCATCGCGGCCTGATCGCAGCATCCCCGCTACACTGTTCCGCATCCTGCCCCTCGCGGAGCCCCCCAGCCCATGCGTGCCTTCCTCCTGCTCGTGGCGGCGATCCCGACGTTCGTCGCGGCGGCAGCCGCCGCCGATCATCCGCCGCCGCTGCGCGTGGGGATGGAACTCTCCTATCCCCCGTTCGAGATGACCGATCCTCGGGGCAAGCCCACCGGCGTGAGCGTGCGACTGGCCGAGGCGCTGGGCCGGCACCTCGGCCGCGAGGTCGTGATCGAGAACATCGCCTTCGACGGGCTCGTCACGGCGCTCAAGACCCGCAAGATCGACTGCGTGATCTCTTCGATGACCGCCACGCCGGAGCGGGCGAAGTCGATCGCGTTCTCCGACCCGTACCTGAAGACCGGTCTCGCCCTGCTCGTCGCCACTCGCTCGCCGGTGCAGTCGGCCGCCGACCTCGACGCCCCGGGGCGCGTGGTGGCCGTGAAGAAGGGCACGACCGGCCACCAGTTCGCCGCCACCGCGCTGAAGCAAGCCCGCGTGCTCGTGCTCGACAAGGAATCGGCCGCCGTTCTCGAGGTGTCACAGGGCAAGGCCGACGCCTTCATCTACGACCCGCTCTCCGTCTACCAGAACCACAGGCGCCATCCCGACACGACGCGGGCCGTGCTCCAACCCTTCCGCGAAGAGACCTGGGCCGTGGGCCTGCGGCTCGGCGACGACGCCCTGCGGCGACAGGTCAACGAGTTTCTCGGGGTCTTTCGCGAACAGGGCGGCTTCGAAAAACTCGGCGACGAATTCCTGGCGGAAGAGAAGGCCTACTTCCGCGAGCGGGGCATCCCGTTTGTTTTCTGACTGTAGGTGGAAAAAGCCATCCCTGGCCTTTTTCCACCCCATCGACCGGAGTGAAGGCCAAGGCTTCACTCGGTCGATCCCTCGCTTCCGGCTCCAGGTGGAAAAAGCCATCCCTGGCCTTTTTCCACCCCATCGACCGGAGTGAAGGCCAAGGCTTCACTCGGTCGATCCCTCGCTTCCGGCTCCAGGTGGAAAAAGCCATCCCTGG
>JBEIQP010000102.1:0-9315 GCA_040376455.1 Planctomycetaceae bacterium
ATGCCGGTGCGGCCGCGCGACAACGTGCCCGTGCTCGGCTGGATCTGGCTGCGGGGCAAGTGCCGGGATTGCGGCCGGCCGATTCCCGCGCGGTATGCGGCCGTGGAGGCGGCCTGCGGCGCGGTGGTCGCCGCGGTCGCCACGGCCGACCTGATCCTCGCCACGCCGACGGGCGGCAGCGGCATCGATCGGCTCCTGATGCACGGCGAGTGGCTGCCGTTGGCCGCCGCCATGCTACACGGCTGGCTGGTCCTGGTGGCGGTGATGTGGGGCCTGCTCGCGGCGGACGGCGGCCGCATTCCGGGGGCATCGCTCGTGGCGGCGGTCGGACTGGTCGCCATCGCGACGGTGCTCCTGCCAAGCCTGCAACCTGTGGGGCTTCTGGTCGATGGCGACCCCTGGCCGGCCGACGGCCCTCTGCGGCCGCTGCTGGTGACGCTCGCGGGCGCCGCGGCCGGTTGGCTGGGCGCCGCGGTCGGTGGGGGAGCGGGCGTGCGGGCGGCGCTGACGCTCGTCGGGGCCGCGGTCGGGTGGCAAGCCGTGACGGTCGTAGCGATCGTGGCGGCAGCGATCCGGGGCATCGGCCCGCGGGGCGGCGGCGGTGAGGGGGCTTCTGCATCCGGCAGGAACTGGGTTGCGGGGTGGTTGACCGCGTTTTCCGTGCCCCTGGCGACGGCGATCGTGCTGCTGGCGTGGCGGCCGGCATGCGAACTCTGGCGGGCGGCGTGCGGGCGGCTCGGTTGATCGAAAAGGAGAAATCGACGACCCCGGGGTGTATGATGCGGGCGTCGTCCCAGGAATCATTGGCGTGAGCACTCCCCGTTCGATCGTTCGGACATCCGGCCGCGTCCCGGTCGCCGCGGTGGCGGTTGCGCCGCCGCCGAATCCGTTTGCCGACGAGTCGCTCCTTCAAGGCACCACGCGCAGGGCCGCGGCGTTCGCCGCCGAGATGCGGGAGCCCGCGCAGCGGCAGGCGTGGATCGTCATCGCCGCGCTCACGGCGATGCTGATCTACAGTTACTGGCCCGGGCTCCTCAACGCGCAGTCGAGTTGGAACAACCCGCAGTATTCCCACGGCTGGATCGTGCCGCTGTTCTCGGCGATGCTGCTGTTCTGGTGGCGGCAGCCGGTGCAACCGGTCACGCTCTCGGCCCGGCTCGCCGGCCTGGGGCTGCTGGTGGGCAGTTTCGCGGTGCGGCTGGCGTGCGCCCGGTACCGGATCGTCACGATCGACATGTACACGTTCGTGCCGGCGCTGGCCGGCGTGTTTCTGCTCGCCGGGGGCTGGCAGATGTTTCGCTGGGCCTGGGCCCCGATCGCCTTCCTGATCTTCATGTATCCGCTCCCCGACGAGGCGACGCGGTATCTGCTCGGGCCGTTGCAGACACTCGCCACGATCGTGAGCACCTACGCACTGCAGACCCTGGGCCTCGACGTCTATCGCGAGGGCAACCAGATCGTCGTCGGCGACATGCGGTTGGGCGTGGTGGACGCCTGCAGCGGCCTGCGCATGCTCACGATCTTCGTCGCCCTCTCGGTGGCGCTGGCCCTGATCGGGAGTCGGGCGTGGTGGGAAAACGCGGTCATCGTGGCCAGCGCGATCCCGATCGCCCTGATCGTGAACTCGGTCCGGATCACGGTCACCGGGCTCCTGTACCAAATCGCCAGTTCCGAGGTGGCCGAGATGGTTTTTCATGATCTTGCCGGCTGGTTCATGATGCCGATGGCCCTGGGGATGCTGTTCCTGGAACAGCACCTGCTCGCCTCCCTGTTCGTGACGGAAGACCTTGTGCCGGCGGTGGTTGCGCCCAGCAGAGGGGAGCCCGCGGTCGTCGCTGGCCGGCAGCCCGCCCGGCGGGGAAAGGCCCCGGCGTTCCCCTCCCTGAGGCATTCGGAATCGGTCGAAAAAATGGGCTAAACTTGGGGGATCGTGGACGCGGTCCCCGGGTGGCGGGAAACGGCCCGCCGGAGACCGACTGCCCCCCGCAGAGTCGATGGTTTCGCACGATCGTTCGACGGACCATATTGGACATGGTGAGACCCCGGTGACATGAGCGATCCCCACGCAGCCACGGACGGTACGCAGTCGGCCTCGGTGCATTCGCCCGCCCCGTCGGTGGGCATGCTCGCGCCGCTCCGCGACACCTCCCTCGCGCCGATCCAGCCCCAGTACTTTCCCCCGGCCTACGGGGGCGCCGATCCGCTCGCCGGCGGCATCGACTACCTGCGGGTCTGGCACTCCTTCCGGCGCCGCTGGCTGCCGGCCCTCGCCCTCGGTCTGACATTGGCCACCGGGGCGGCGTTGCTCACATGGCTCTTCATGCCCAAGGGCTACGAGGCCGTGGCGTGGCTCCGCGTGCGGGACAAGACGGGGATGTTTACGGCCGGCGGCCGCGACAATGCCGAGTACGAGTCGTACCGCAAGACGCAGGTGCAACTGATCAAAAGCCCGTTCGTGCTCATGTCGGCCCTGCGGCGGGACGGCATCGCCGGCCTGCCGACCGTGCAGCATCAAAAAGAGGATCCCGTCGGCTGGCTGCAGCGGCAGATCCAGGTTACGGCGCCGATGGAGTCGGAGGTGTTGCAGGTCCGGCTGCGCGGCGAGAACGCCTCCGATGTGACCCGGATCGTCAACGCGGTGACGCAGGCCTACCTCAGCGACGTCGTCAACAAGGAGAAGACCGACCGGCTCGAGCGGCGTGACACGATCGACCGGCAATACAAGGACAATATGTCGGAGGTCCGCAAGCGGCTCGAGGAATACAACAACCTCGCCAAGACGCTCGGCACGGACGACAGCGTCGAGGTGGCCACGCAGCGGAGCCTGCTCCTCGACCACCTCGGCAGCCTCCGGTCGCAGTTGACCGGCATGCAGCGGGATCTTTCCGTCATCGACGCCGAACTGGCCGTGACGGACGCGAAGGCGCGGGGCGACATCTCCGAGGAAGACTCGATCTCCGACGACGTGCTGGCTGCCATGCTGACGCGGGATCCGATGATCTCCGAACTCCGCGACCGGCTCGCGGCGCTCGACGAAGCGATCACCTTTCAGGCCGAGCGGAGCGCGCGGGGCGAGAACGATCCGGCCGTCAAGCGGCTCGAATCCCAGCGGGAGAGCCTGCTGGAGCGGATCGAGAAGCGCAGCCAGGAACTGCGTCCGCAGATCGCGGCCCAGGTGGCGCTCGATTCGTCGAGCCGGCGGGCCGGCGCGTCGTCCGAGAGCCCGGTCGTCCTCAAGGTGCGTCGGGGTGTCCTCGCCCGCGAGATCGAGACGATGTCGAAGGAGTTCGACAAGGTCGCGAAGGAGGTGACGCTCCTGGGCCAGGCCAACGCCGACCTGGCCGCCCGCAAGCAGGAAATCGAGCAATTGCAGCATGTGACCGACCAGATGGGCATGCAGTTGCAGGCTTCGGAAGTCGATATCGCGATGCCGGCCCGCGTGGAACTGATCGAGGAGGCGAGCGTGCCGGAGGGAAGCGACGAGCTGTTTCGGACGATGCTCACCGGCTTGGCGGGCTTGGCGGGCCTTGGACTCGGCATGGGTTCGGTGGTGCTGTTCGAATACCTCCGGGACCGGCTGAGCAGCTCGGAGGAGGTGACGCAGCGGGTCGGCGTGCGGGTGGTCGGGACCCTGCCGAAGGTGTCGCGGTCGGGGCGGCGGTCCACCGATTCGCACATGGCGGAAAGCGTGGACGGTGTCCGGGCCCTGATCTCGCAGACCGGCCGCGAAGCGCCGAAGGTGATCCTCGTCACCAGCGCCGTGGAGCACGAGGGCAAGACCACCTTCGCGGCTCAATTGGCCGCGAGCCTCGCCCGCTCCGACAAGCGCACGCTCCTGCTCGACGGCGACCTGCGGCATCCGAACGTGCACCTGGCGCTGGAACTCGATCTCCGGGCCGGGATGCCGGAGTTGCTCCGCGGCGAGATCGGCAACGACGAGGCCGTTCAGCCGACGAGCATCGACGGATTGTTCGCCGTCACGGGCGGCGCGTGCGACTACGCGGCGATCACGGCGCTCTCGCGGCCCGAGTTGGCGAAGATCATCAAGGGATACCGTGAGTCGTTCGACCACGTGGTCATCGACGCGGGGCCGGCCCTGGCGTTTGCCGACGCCCTGCTGCTCGGCCAGCAGAGCGACGTGGCGATCATCGCCACGATGCGGGACGTGAGCCGGGTGCCGTTGGTGATCAGCGCGGTGGACAAGCTCCGGTCGGTGGGCGTTCGGGTCTTGGGAACGGTCGTCAACGGTGTCGCCGAGAGCCGGTCGCGACGGCTCTACGCCTCGCCGGCGGCGACCTGAGCGACCGGCTCGGGGTCGTTCGGGGCCCGGGGCGGTGAGGCGAGGGGAAGCGAATCATGAATGGTTCTCCGATGCGTGCGCTCGCGGGTCAGGAGCCGACCGTGCAGGCGGCCGAGGCCCGAGTCGAGGGGTCGTCGTGGCTCGTGCCCGTCGGCACCATCGCCGCCGCCGCGTTGCTCGTGGTGGGCGTGACCGTCCTCCAGGGGATCTGGACCGAACGCTGGTACGAGCGCGATCCGGAAACGTTGCGAGTCGAAGCGCGGATCCTCGAGGGAACGTTTCCCGAGCGGTTCGGCGACTGGGAACTGACCGAGACGCTGGAGTCGGACCCGAAGGAACTGGAGCGGGCCGGTGCGGTCGGGCACGTGGCAAGGCTCTATCGCAGCAGTCGCACGAAGGCGCTGGTCTCGGTATTCGTGGTGTGCGCCACGCCGGAGGACGCCTCAGGCCACACCCCCGACCGGTGCTACCCGGGCGCCGGCTTCGAGATCGCCGAGACGGAGCACCGGCACACGGTGCCAATGAAGGATGGCCGCAAGGCGGAGACGTTCACCGGCACCTTCAGCAAGAAGGGAACGACGCTGCGGGTGTTTTGGACCTACAGCATGGGGGGGCAGTGGGTCGCGCCGCAGATCGCCCGCATCGAGTTGGCGGAGGCCGACGCGGTGTACAAGCTCTACGCGATCATCGACGAGACGCGGCTCAAGGGGTCGCAGGGGACGATCGAGTGCGACGACTTCCTCGCGGCATTGCTGCCCGTATGGGACGAGCGGGTGGCCGAGGCCCGGGCGAATCCTGCCGCCGTCCAGCCAGCCTCCCCGGAGGGGGGTGCGGCGCGGTCGGAAGGCTGAGCGCACCGCCCGGTCCGGGCCGACGGGATGGCAGCCGGGCCGACTTGTGGATTTGGGCGGGTGCGGTATCGTCAACGGCCTGATGAGGGGTCTTCGGTAGCGAAGGGAGTGTGCGAATCGTGTCCACGAATTCGAAACGCGCGTTGGTCACCGGCATCACCGGTCAGGACGGCTCGTATCTCGCCGAACTTCTCCTCGACAAGGGCTACGAGGTGCATGGCCTCGTGCGGCGGTCGAGCACGTTCGGCACGCAGCGGATCGAGCACCTCTACCGCGACATCCACGACGTCGAGCGGCCGCTCGTGCTGCACCACGGCGACATGGCCGACGGCAATGGCCTGGCGCGGCTGATCCGCGAAATCCGCCCCACGGAGGTCTACAACCTCGCCGCCCAGAGCCACGTGCGGGTGAGTTTCGACCAGCCCACCTACACGGCCGACGTCACCGCGGTCGGCACGCTCCGGCTGCTGGAGGCGATTCGCGATTTCCAGGACGCCGTCGGCTATCAGATCCGCTTCTATCAGGCGTCGAGTTCGGAGATGTACGGCAAGGTGGTGGAGACGCCGCAGTCGGAGACGACGCCCTTCTATCCGCGGTCGCCATACGGCGTGGCCAAGCTCTACGGCCACTGGATCACGGTGAACTACCGCGAGAGCTACGGCCTCCACGGCTCCTGCGGGATTCTCTTCAACCACGAGAGCCCCCGCCGCGGCGAGACATTCGTGACGCGGAAGATCACCCGGGCCGCCACCCGGATCAAGCTGGGCCTGCAGAAGAAGCTCTACCTCGGCAATCTCGACGCGAAGCGCGACTGGGGCTTCGCGGGCGACTACGTCGAGGCGATGTGGCTCATGCTCCAGCAGGACGAGCCGGACGACTACGTGATCTCCACCGACGAGACCCACTCGGTGCGCGAGTTCTGCGAGAAGGTGTTTGGCCGGCTCGGCATGGACTACCGCGACTTCGTGGAGATCGACGCGCGGTATTTCCGGCCCGCCGAGGTGGACCTGCTGCTCGGCTGTTCGCAGAAGGCGCGGCGGAAGCTCGGCTGGGCGCCCCGCGTGTCGTTCGACGAACTGGTGGCCCGGATGGTCGAATCGGACATGGAACTGGCCCGCAAGGAGCAGGTGCTGCTGGCGGCCGGGCACGACATGGGACTGCCGAACCGCTGAGCGCATCGGCCGAGGGAGATGGCATGACGGATCTGGCGGCCCGGCGGATCGTGGTGACCGGAGGGGCGGGGTTTCTGGGGACGGCCGTGTGCCGCGCGCTCCGCGCGCGGGGCGTGTCGCCGGAGCGGATCGTCGTGCCGCGACGGAAGGATTTTGATCTCACGATCGAATCCGAGGTCGAGCGGCTGTACGACGTGGCCCGACCCGACGTCGTGATCCACCTGGCGGCCGAAGTCGGCGGCATCGGCGCCAACATGGCCCACCCGGGCCGCTTCTTCTACGCCAACATGGCGATGGGGCTGCATCTGGTGGAGCACGCCCGGCGGCGGGGCATCGAGAAGTTCGTCCACACCGGCACGGTCTGCGCCTACCCGAAGCACTGTCCGGTGCCCTTCCGCGAGGACGACATCTGGAACGGCTATCCCGAGGAGACCAACGCCCCCTACGGCGTGGCGAAGAAGGCCATCTTCGTGATGCTCGACGGCTATCGCCGCGAGTACGGCCTGAAGAGCGCCGTCGTGGTGCCGGTGAACCTCTACGGGCCCAGGGACAACTTCGACCCCTCGTCGAGCCACGTGATCCCGGCCCTGATTCGCAAGTGCGAGGAGGCCCGGCGGGCGGGCAGCGCGGAGGTGGTCTGCTGGGGCACCGGCTCCGCCACGCGGGAATTTCTCTACGTCGAGGATGCGGCCGAGGGCATCGTGCGGGCGGCCGAGGTGATGGACGAGCCGGTGCCGATCAATCTCGGGGGCGGCATCGAGATCCCGATCCGCGATCTCGTCGTGAAGATCGCCGCGGCGTGCGGCTACGACGGCCGGATCGTCTGGGACGCCACGAAGCCCGACGGCCAGCCGCGCCGTGGCCTCGATATCTCCCGTGCCCGGACGCTTTTGGGCTGGCAGCCGCGGCAGGATTTCGATGCCGGCTTGGCCACCACCGTGAAGTGGTGGCGCGATCACGGCGGCCCGGCCTGAAGCCGCCCGGCCTCGGGAAACCCGTGCCGGTTGAAAGCCCGCGGCGCGAATCGCACAATTCGGGCCTTCCCGCTCGAATACCCGCCCCAGGAGGCCCGCCGATGTCTGCAGCCGCGTCCGCATTCCGCACCGAATCCGACAGCATGGGCGAGGTGCAGGTTCCCGCCGACCGCTACTGGGGCGCGCAGACGGAGCGGTCGCGCGACAACTTCAAGATCGGCGTGGATCGCTTCCAGTGGGGCCGTGCCGTGAAGCGGTCGCTCGGCATCCTCAAGAAGTGCGCGGCGCTGGCCAACGGCGAGCTGGGGCAGTTGCCCGCCGACCGGGTGAAGCTGATCGTGCAGGCCGCCGACGAGGTGATCGCCGGCACGCTCGACGACCACTTTCCGCTCGTCGTCTTTCAGACCGGGAGCGGCACGCAGTCGAACATGAACGCCAACGAGGTGATCGCGAACCGCGCGATCGAGATTGCGGGCGGCGTCATGGGCTCGAAGAAGCCGGTCCACCCCAACGACGACGTCAACCGCGGGCAGTCGTCGAACGACACCTTTCCCACGGCGATGCACATCGCCGCCGTGGAGGTGATCCACGACCGGCTCCTGCCGGCGGTGCGGGCGTTGCGGGATGTGTTTCTCGGGCTCGAGCGGGAGCACGCCGACCTCGTGAAGATCGGCCGCACCCACCTGCAGGACGCCACGCCGATCACCCTCGGCCAGGAGATCTCCTCCTGGCGGGCCCAGCTCGATGACCGGATCGCGGGCATCGAGCGGGCGCTGCCCGGGCTCTACGAGCTCGCCATCGGCGGCACGGCCGTGGGCACGGGCCTCAACGCCCACCCGCGGTTCGGCGACGTGGCCGCCGCCCGGATCGCGAAGGAAACGGGGCATCCGTTCGTGTCGGCCCCGAACAAGTTCGCCGCCCTGTCGGCGCACGACGCCTTGGTGGAGGTGAGCGCCGCCGAGCGGGGGCTGGCGATGGCCCTGCTCAAGATCGCCAACGACATCCGCTGGCTCGCCTCGGGGCCGCGGTGCGGAATCGGCGAGATCTCGATCCCGGAGAACGAGCCGGGCAGTTCGATCATGCCGGGAAAGGTGAACCCGACGCAGTGCGAGGCGATGACGATGGTGTGCGCCCAGGTCTTCGGAAACGACGCGACGGTCGCCTTCGCGGGCTCGCAGGGCAATTTCCAGCTCAACGTCTACAAGCCGGTGATGATTCACAACGTGCTCGAGTCGGCCGACCTGATCGCGGATGCCTGCGACTCGATGCGGATCCACTGTGCGACGGGGATCGAGCCGAACCTGCAGCGCATCCGGCATCATCTCGACGATTCGTTGATGCTGGTGACCGCGCTCAACACGCACATCGGCTACGAAAAGGCGGCGAAGATCGCCAAGAAGGCGCACGTGGAGGGCACGAGCCTCAAGGACGCGGCGGTGGCCCTGGGCTACGTGACTCCGGCGCAGTACGACGAGTGGGTCGTGCCGGTGGAGATGACGCGTCCGCTGGCGAGCTGATGCGGCGACCACGGTAGCCCGGAGGTGCGACCACGCCGGTGGTGGTAGCTCGGGGCTACCCGTTCCCCATCGCCGGACGATCGCTACGGGCATCATGCCCTTCGCTCACTCGATGCCGGCTGCGCTTCGACATCCTGTCTCCGCTGGCCGCCAACGCCGGCTCACGGGGAACGGGTAGCCCCTCACGGTCGCCCGGAGGTGCGACCGCCGCCCGGCTGGTCGCACCTTGGCTGCGACCACGCCGGGCCAGCAGCTGCAGGGGCCATGGATGGCCATGCAGGTGCTGAAGATAGCCCGCACCTAGGCTGCGACCACGCCGGGCCAGCAGCTGCAGGGGCCATGGATGGCGTAGTCGTTCGCGCCGGCGCATCCCTTCGGGCCTGCGGCGGCTTTCGGCGCTAGCTCGCCTGGAGGGAGCGGAAGAGCGGCGGTGCGGGCACCAGTGGAGCCTGACCGGTAGATCAAGGGTGTGGGCGGCTGATGGTCGCGGGGGGGGGGGGG
>JBEIQP010000138.1:0-6470 GCA_040376455.1 Planctomycetaceae bacterium
CCCAGCCAGGGGAGCACGTGGCGGAAGTACCAGAGGTAGCCCGAGCGGACGATCGCGTTTCTCGGCAACGAGAATTCGAGGATCGCGAGCCGCCCCCCAGGCTTGAGGACGCGGGCCATCTCGGCGAGGCCGCGGGCGGTGTCGGCGATGTTTCGCAGACCGAAGGCGACGGTGACCAGGTCGAATCCCGCGCCGGGGAAGGGCAGGGCCATCGCGTCGGCCTCGATCCATTCGACGTGCGGGGCCGACTTCCGCCCCTTCTCGATCCCGCGATCGAGCATCGGCCGGCAGAAGTCGCTGGCCACGATCCGCACGCCCGGCCCGGCCTTCGCGGCGTAGGCGAGCGCCAGATCGCCGGTGCCGGTGCAGACGTCGAGGATCGCCCCGGCGGTCGGCGGCGGGGCCCGGTGGACCGTGACGTGCCGCCACCAGACGTCGATGCCGCCGGAGAGCATCCGATTGACGAGGTCGTAGCGGGGCGCGATCTCGGCGAACATCCCGCGAACCCGGGAGCCGCTCTTGTCCACCGGATTGTGCGGCGACTCGGGTCGGCCTATCGTTGCGGTCTGTTCTTCGACGATCAAGGATTCACCCGGCGGGCGGACAGGATGCGCTGGCACTGCCACGAACTCTTTCATCGTATGCCGCAGGGGGCCACCGCGGGAGGGATCGCGGTCGTGATCGACGTTCTCCGGGCATCGACCACGATCATCACGGCCCTGGCGCACGGCGCGACCCGCGTGCGGCCGGTGCCGGGACTCGACGAGGCCCGGGCCGCTGCGGCCGCCGCCGGGCCGGGCACGCTCCTCGGCGGGGAACGCGGCGGCGTGCGGATCGACGGCTTCGACCTGGGCAACTCGCCGCTCGAGTACGCGGCCGCGCGGGTGGCCGGGCGGTCGCTCGTGATCACGACCACCAACGGCACGGCCGCGCTCGCCGCCTGCCTCGACGCCCGCGAGGTGCTCGTGGGCGCGATCGTCAACCGCACCGCCGTCGCCGCGGCGGTGCGGGCCCTCGCCGCGCGGCACGGCAGCGCCGACGCGCACCTCGTCTGCGCCGGCACCGATGGCGTGGTCACCGCCGAGGATCTGCTCGGCGCCGGCGCGATCCTCGACGCCGCGGCGCGACTGCCGGGCGGCGCGGATGATCATCTCGACGCCGCGGCGGCATCGGCCCTCGAGGGCTTTCGCGCGACCGTGCGGCAGCCCCACGTCTCCCCCGCGGCCGCCCTGGCAGCCGCGTATGCGACCGCGCCGGGCGGCTCGAACCTCCTCGATCTCGGCATGGCCGCCGACCTGCCGGCGTGCGCCGCGATCGATTCGCTCGCCACGGTGCCGCGGCTGGATCGTGCCTCGGGCTGGCTGGTCTCGGGCTGACAGCCGATTTTCGCGCGGATTGCTACACTCTGGGCCCGCGACGAGACGGCTCCGCAGCCGTCGGTCCGCGGTTCCCCTCAACGATCCACGCCGTGCCGGCGTGCCAGCAGATGGAAAAGCAAAACGAACAGTCCCGGATGGACAAGATCGTGTCGCTCGCGAAGCGCCGCGGCTTCATCTTCCAGTCGAGCGAGATCTACGGCGGCTTGAACGGCTTCTGGGACTACGGCCCGCTCGGCGTGGCGCTCAAACGCAACCTGAAGGAAGCCTGGTGGCACGACATGGTCGCCGGCCACGACGAACTGGCCGCGCCGGTCGGCGCCCCGTCCGAATATGAGATGGCGGGTCTCGACTGCACGATCATCATGCACCCGCAGGTCTGGAAGTGCTCGGGCCACTTCGACCTGTTTCACGACTGGATGATCGACTGCCGCGAATCGAAGCGGCGCTACCGCTACGACCACCTGCAGGGCCGCTGGGCGGCCCACCGCGGCAAGCGGGTGTTCGTCGTCACCGACCAGTCGGGCGACGAGGCCCCGCCCCACACCGTGGCCCGGGCGCAGAAGTTCTTCGGGCTGCGGGCCAAGCAGGTCGAGGAGATCGAGTGGCAGGGGGCCCTGGAGCCGCTGGCCGAGGCGGTGAAGGCGGGCCGCGTGGCGCTCGCGGAGGCCCTCGGCCCCGAGGCGTCGGAGCCGGGCACGCTCACCGACCCCCGCGAGTTCAACCTGATGTTCGAAACGCGGATCGGGGCGCTGGCCTCCGGCGACGACGACCGGGCGTTTCTCCGGCCCGAGACGGCGCAGGGCATCTTCGTCAACTTCAAGAACGTGGTGGACACCTCGCGCGTCCGCGTGCCCTTCGGCATCGGCCAGATCGGCAAGAGCTTCCGCAACGAGATCACGCCGCGCAACTTCACGTTTCGCTCCCGCGAGTTCGAGCAGATGGAGATCGAGTTCTTCTGCAAGCCGGCCGACTCCGCGGCCTGGTACCGCTACTGGCGCGACCGGCGGTGGAAGTGGTACCTCGACCTCGGGCTGACCGAGGGCAAGCTGCAGTTGCGGGAGCACGCCGCCGACGAGCTCTCCCATTATTCGGTCGGCACGGCCGACATCGAATATGCGTTTCCGTTCCTCGCCGAAGGCGAGTTCGGCGAACTGGAGGGGATCGCCCACCGCGGCGACTTCGACCTCCGCAGCCACATGGAGGGCAAGCTCGTCCGCCAGGACGGCCAGCTCGTGGTGGAGACCGGGCACGACGGCAAGCCGCGGCACCGCGGCAGCGGCAAGGACCTGTCTTACTTCGACGACATCACGCGGGAACGCTACGTGCCCCACGTCATCGAACCCTCGGCCGGGGCGGACCGGGCCGTGCTCGCCTTCCTCTGCGACGCCTATCACGAGGACGAGGTTCCGGACGAGGATGGCAAGCCGCGCAGCCGCACCGTGATGAAGCTGCATCCGCGGCTCGCCCCGCTGAAGGCCGCGATCCTGCCGCTGGTGAAGAAGGACGGCATGCCCGAGGTGGCGATCGACCTCTATCGGAAGCTGAAGCCGCACATGGCCTGCATGTACGACGAAAAGGGCTCGGTGGGCCGGCGCTACGCCCGCCAGGACGAGGCGGGCACGCCGTGGTGCCTGACCATCGACGGGCAGACGCTCGCCGACGGCACGGTCACGCTCCGCGACCGCGACTCGCTCGTGCAGACCCGGGTGCCCGTCGGCGAGGTCGTGGACATGCTCCGCGACCGGTTGCGATAGCCCCCGACACGAGCCCGCGCATGCGTCCTGCCCTCTCCACCGTCTGCTCCCTCGAAGCGCCGCTCGAACAGGTGCTCGAGGACTACGTGGCGGGCCACTGCGACGCGGTCGAGCTCTGGCTCGGCCAGGCCGAGTCGTTCCTCGAACGGCACGGCCTCCCGGCCCTGCAGGAGCGTTTGGCCCGTCACGGCATCGCGCCGCTGGCGGCCAGTTTCCAAGGGGGGCTGCTCATCAGCCAGGGCGACGCGCGGCGGGAGCACTGGAAGCATTTCGAGCAGCGGCTCGGCCTGTGCCGCGATCTGGGGATTCCCGTCCTCGTGATCGCGGGCGACGTCTTCGGGCCGCTTGGGCCGGACGATCTCGGCCGGCTCGCCGCCAGTCTTGTCGAGGGGGCGAAACGCGCCGCCGACGCCGGCATCAGGCTCGCGATGGAGTTCGATGCGCGGGCGACGTTCCCCAACAACCTGCAGTCGGCCGTCGCGGTCGTCGAGGACGTCGGCTCGCCGGCGCTCGGCGTCTGCCTCGACTGGTTCCACTTCAGCGTCGGCCCGAGCAAGCCGCTCGACCTCGGGCTGCTGTCGAACGAGAACCTCGCCCACGTCCAGCTCTCCGACATCGCCGACGTGCCGCGGGAGATGGCGACCGACGCCGACCGGATTCTGCCGGGCGAGGGCTCCGCGCCGCCCGACGATCTCGTCCGCCGACTCGGGGAGATCGGTTACGCCGGCGGCGTGAGCATCGAGCTGCACAACCCGCGGCTCTGGAGCGTGCCGCCGCGGCAGTTCGGGGAGATCGCGATGACGGCGCTGCGCCGCGTGCTCGGCCAGGCGGCGATGTGACCGCGGGGCCGGCGCGTCACGGATAGTCGCGGAGCAGGTTGCTGCGGGCCTCGATCTCGTCGATCGGCCGCAATCCCGGGGGCATGCCGGGCGGCAGGATCGAAAAGTGCCTCACGCCGGTGAGCCGATCCACCATCTCGTGACAGAAGCCGGCGTGCGTCACCCAGATCGCCGGATCGTGCCGCCGCAGATCGACCGGCACGGAGTAGGTGCGGAGCGTCTTGCGGCGCTTCTTCACATACTGCGGAAAGAAGGAGATCGCGAGTTCCCGGAGCGACCGGTGGATCGGGTCGCGATAGCGGAGGAACGGGCTGTTGCTCTTGGAGATCGCCCCCCAGTAACCGCGGTGGCGAAAGAGCGCGACGACGTGATCGACGTCCCCCCGCGCGGCGCCCATGTCCATGAGCAGCGGAGGTTCGCCGGCGAGCCAGAGGCCGCAGGCGGCGACGAACGCCGCCTCGACGCAGTGGGCCCGGCCGACCCGCAGGACCTCGGCGACCGACCGGGCGGTGGGCCCGTCGGTCTCATGGTTCCAGGGGATCGCGTTGACGAAGTCCTGGATCCGCTCGGGCGTGCGCAGGTTCGCGAGCCGCGTCGCGGCCTGTCGCGTCAGTCCCAGTTGCATGCCCAGTGCCGTCGCCCGCTGCATCGTCGCCTCGCCGTCGAACGCTCGTCGGCTGGGGAGCCTACCACCGGCCCGCCTCGCCGCCGAATCGGCCGGCCGGGCCCCGGCGGAGCCGTCCCACGCCGCAGGGCCGAATCCGGCATCCGAGAGGTCGCCCTCCGAACCGCCATTCTGGTAAAACGGAAGCGTGGTTCTTTGCCCTGGAGCATCTTCGTCATGAAACGCTCTCGGTTGGCGATCGCGTTGCTCGTCCTCCTCGTGGCCGGCGGCTCGGCGGCGGATGCGCAGGCCCGGTGGTGGTGCCGCGGGGCCTTCGTGCCCGCCGGCTTCGCCTACGGCAACGTCGGCTACGCGGCCGGCTACAGTGTCGCCGCCACCCGCTGGGGTTGGGGCGGATGGTGCGGCCCTCGCTGGGGCTGGGGCTATCGGCCGTGCGGATTCGTCCGCCCCTTCTGTAACCCGTGGTACGCGCCGACGTTTTCGATCGGCTGTCCGCCGTATGGCGTCGGGGGATGGTACGGCGCCACGACGTTCGGCTGTGCCGACTCGGTCTATCTCGCCACTCCCGCCTGGGGCGGTGCCTCATTCTTCTCCGGATCGATCGTGCCGTTTCCCTATCTCGGAGCCTGGGGCTATCCCACCACGTGGCTGCCGGGCTGCTACGCCTCCCCGGGCGGCGTGATCTGCACGCCGTATGGCACGCCGCTGCCTGGCGGCTCGGGGTTTGGTCCGGTCTTCGGCCCGGCGGGCGTGCTCCCGTTTCTGGGTGTGACCGCTTCCACCATGGGGTCGGCCGGCGCGGTCGCTTCTCCGGCGGTGGTCGCCGCGCGGTCGGTGCCCGCCGCGCGGCCCGTGATCGCGGCCGCGGCTCGATCGGGCGGCGGGCCCGCGGTGGTAATCCGTGCCAGTGGCGGGCTGGCTCGCCTCCGGGCGGCCCGGATGGTGGCGGTCGGCGACCGACATCTGCGGGCCGCGCAGGCCGATCCCGCCCGGTTGCAACTCGCGCTCGATGCCTACCGCCGTGCGGCCGCCACCGCGCAGGATCAACCCGACACCTACGTCCGCCAAGCGATCGCGCTGGTCGCGCTCGGCCGGCGGGAGTTGGCCGACGCGGCCCTGGACCGTGCCGTCGCCGTCGATGGCCGACTCGGCACGCGGGCGCCCGCGCCAGCCAACCAGCCCGCCGATCCGGTGTTTGACGGCCGGCCGGCGGGCGGTCCGGATCTGCTCGCCCAGCGGGGCGCCGCGATCCTGCGCGAGATCGGCACGCAGTCCGGCGACGACGCCGTGGCGGATCGGGCGGTCGCATGGCTCGCCGACCGCTGGTCCGACCGTTGGCAGGCGGCCGCGAACGTCCTCGCCGCGAACGGCGCGGTCGCGCGGTAGGGCACCTGCATTTCCCGCCGCCCCGGGGAAACGCCGCAGTGGCTCCGGCGGGCCAGGCTCGTCACGCTGCGGAATCGCGGTATCCTTGGGCATCATGACGCCCACCGCCCAACCGCTTTGCGAACGCATCGACCTGACCGCCCCCGACGGACGCCGCCGCCTCGACGCGCTCCGCGGCACGCTCGTTTCGCAGGGTGACGTCGTCAGCCCGGCGGGCCGGCAGCGGACGATCGACGTCTTCGGCGAGCCCCTCTCGCCCCGCCAGGTCGTGGAACGCATCTGCGCCGACGTGCGCGGCACTGGGATCGCGGCCCTGCTCGACTACACCCAGCGGATCGACGGCGTCGCCGTGACCCGCGACACGCTCGTCGTCCCCGACGCGGCGCTCGCCGCGGCTCATCGGGAGGTCGAACCGGAATTTCTCGAGGCGGTGCGCCGGATCAAGGGCAACGTGGAACGGTTTCAGCGGGCATTGCTCGCCCGCGAC
>JBEIQP010000119.1:0-8076 GCA_040376455.1 Planctomycetaceae bacterium
CGCGTGCCCCCGAACCTCTGCGGGAATTTGCCGGTTGGCCCGCAACCCAACGTGCCGCCGGCAGCCGTGCCGGCGGGTGACTTGTCGTGTGTCGCCTCAGTCGCGAACCGGCGGAAGCCGCTTGGCCGTCGTGGGCCAGCGTCCCGACACCGTGTAGACCACCGCCGCGAACAACGCCACCAACATGTGCCTCGCCCCCCACACGGCCGCACCCACTGCGAACTCGGCGACGTGCAGGGCCAGCAGCCGGGGGTGCAGTTTGCGCCGCACCCCGGCGGTGAAGTCCCGCGCCGCCGGAACCGGCGGCACCGACACGTCGGCCAGTTGTTCGAGCAGATCCATCCGCGCTTCACGCTGTGCCCGACGCCCGCGGCCACGCGACCGCAGAGGCGTCTTCAGGAAGTGAGTTGCCGGCCCCGGCCGGCGTGTCACAGAAAATTTTTGCGGCTCGTTTTTCGGGCGTTTCCCCGCCGCCGGCCGTCACGCGAGGCTCGCGGCGCGGGGCCGCTGCCGGTCAGCCTTTTCCCGGCGTTCGCGCCGCCTTGGCGGCCAGTTTCTCGCGGATCCGGCTGATCCGCATCCGCAGCGCCCCCGCCGTCGAGCCGAACATCTCGGCGAGCTCCTCGTAGTCGTGGTTCTCCGCGAACCGCATCAGCACGAGCGCGCGATCCTCCTCGTCGAGGTCTTCGAGCAGCTTTTGGCTGTCGTGGGCGGCATCCACCGCCTCCACGGCGGTGGCCTTCGCGTCCGGATGCGTTTCGATCCGCGTCGGCGTCTCGCCGGCGCCCGACTCGGGCATCTCCCGCCGGCGGCGCCGGGATCGTGACCGGCGGAGCATCAGGCAGGTGCGGATCGCCACGCCGTGGAGCCAGGTCGAATAGCGGCTGCGTCCCTCGAACTTCGCGCGATCGAAGAACAGACGGACGAACACCTCCTGGGCCGCGTCCTCCGCATCGTGCTGGCTGCCCATCAGCCGCCAGCAGACCCGCCAGACGCGTTCCCGGAAGCGATCCATGAGGGCCGTGAACGCCACCCCGTCGGAGCCCTCGCGGGCCGACTGGGCCGCCAGTTGCTCGTCGGTGAGCCCGCCATCGCCTGCCTGCTCGTCCACGCGGTGTCGTTCTCCCCAGCGGAAGGTGTCACCGTCGTCGCGGCTCAGCCGGCGGCGCCGAGCGCCGCCGCCGCGCGGGCGAGTGCGGCATCGACCGCGGCCTCGTCGGCCGCCTCGGCCACCAGCCGCACGATCGGCTCGGTGTTGCTCGACCGCACGAGGAGCCAGCCCCCCGCCCAGTTGAGACGGAGACCGTCGAGCCGGTCGGGCCGCGCCTCCGGAAACGCCGCCGCGATCCGGTCGAGGCCCGCGGCCAAGGCCGGCCCGCGGAGCCCCGGCGCGAGGTCGATCTTCGTCTTCTTCATGACGAGCCGCGGCAGCGCCCGCGCCAGGCTGTCCACGCTCGTCAGCGTGCCACCCGCGCACATCCGGTCCAGCACCAACGCCAGCGCCACGAAACTGTCGCGGACGAGCACCACGCGCGGATCGATCACCCCGCCGTTCCCCTCGCCACCGAGGACGGCGCCGACAGCCAGCATCCGATCGACCACGTTGGCCTCTCCCACCGCCGAGACGTGGCAGGCCACGCCGTGCCGGGCGGCGATCAGCGGCGTCATCCCGCTCGTGGAGCAATTGATCACGATCGGTCCGGGCGTCTTCGCGAGCACGCCCTCGACGGCCAGCGCCAGCGTCGCCTCCTCGCCGATGTAGCGGCCGTCGGCCGTCGCGATCGCGAGCCGGTCGGCGTCGGGATCCTGAAAGAAGCCGACGTCGGCCCGGGCGGCGGCGATCCGCGGCAGCATGCCGGCGAGGTTGGCGGCCGTCGGCTCCGGTTCGTGCTCGAAGAGTCCGTCGGGCGTGCCTCCTTCGATCACGGCCTCGCAGCCGAGGTGCGCGAGGAGCGGGCGGGCCACGCAGCTGCCGGCACCGTGGCCGCTGTCGAGCCAGACGCGGGGCCGGTGCCGGCGGATCGCCTCGACATCGACCGTCGCCGCGACGAGTTTCACGTGCGCGTCGGCGCCGTCGAAGCTGCGGATGGTGCCGCGGTTCGCCGCCGCCGCCGGCTGCGGGTCGGCAGCCGACGCCTCGTAGCGGGCGAGCACCTCGCGGCCGGCGGCCGCGGGCAGCACGCGGCCCGCCGCCGAGAAGAGTTTCAAGCCGTTGTACTTCGCCGGGTTGTGGCTGGCCGAAATCTGGATGCCGCCCGCGGCCCGGCACTCGCGCACGACGATGCCGACGGTGGGCGTGGCCGCCGGGCCGCAATCGATCACGTCGCGGCCCAGCGCAGTGAGGCTCTCGGTGAGGACCGCGGCGAGCATCGGGCCGCTGGCCCGGCCATCCCGGCCGATCACGACCGGCCCGGGCGGCAGCGTGGCGGCGAAGGCCGCCGCATACCGCTCGGCGACGGCGGGTGTGAGCGACCGGCCCACGACCCCACGGAGGCCCGAAACGCTCACGATCAACGGCTCTTCGTCCCCGGCGATGACGCTCATGGGGAAGGAGTATAAAACGCGGGCTCGGAAACCGCATGCCCCGGTCTTTTCTCCAGCATCCGCCCCCGCAGGAAACCCGTTCATGAGCAGCCCTGCCGCCGACCATGCCCGACGCCTCGACGCCATCGCCGCCGCCCGCGCCGCCGGCACGATCACCGAGCACTCGGCGACGACGATGCGCGACTGGCTCACGCAGCCGCGGTATGCGGAGTTCGCGCCGGAATTGGCGGCGCGGATCGATCGCTGCGCCGCCGACGGCCGCCTCTGGAAGGAGCTCGACGACGTCTATTGGACGGTGATCCCCTTCGGCACCGGCGGTCGCCGCGGCACGATGTATCCGGTGGGGTCCAACGCGATCAACGACCGCACCATCGGCGAGAGCGCGCAGGGCCTGGCCGACTACGTGCGCTCGGTGCTGCCGCCGGGCGAGACGCCCTCGTGCGCGATCGCCTACGACACGCGGCACCGTTCCGAACACTTTGCCCGGCTTTGCACCGAGGTGCTCCTGGCGGCGGGCTTCAAGGTGTTTTTCCTGCGCGGCTTTCGGAGCACGCCCGAGCTCTCGTTCGCGGTGCGGCACACCGGCAGCACCTGCGGCATCATGGTCACGGCCAGCCACAATCCGCCCAGCGACAACGCCGTGAAGGTCTACTGGGCCGGCGGTGTGCAGGTGCTGCCGCCGCACGACAAGGGAATCATCGGCCGCGTCATGCAGGTGGAGGCGGTTCACCGCCAGAGTTTCGACGAGGGGGTGGCGAGCGGCCGGGTGCGGTTCGTCGAGGAGGAGATCGACCCCGCCTTCGTGGCGGCGGTGCTCGAGCAATCGGCCCCGGGGCCGCGGGCGATCTCGATCCTCTACTCGCCGCTGCACGGCGTGGGCGCCAGCGCCATCGTGCCGGTCTTGCAGGGGGCGGGGTTCGGCCGGCTGCGGCTCTACGGCCCCCACGAACGGCCCGACGGCGATTTCCCAAACGTGCCGGGGCACGTGGCCAACCCCGAAAACCCGGCCGTCCTCGGCGGGCCGATCGAGGAGGCGCGGGCCCGCGGCGATGACCTCGTGCTCGCCAGCGATCCCGACTGCGACCGGCTCGGGGCCGCGACGCCCCTCACCCTCGCCCCCGGCGCCGAGTGGCGCACCTTCACGGGCAACCAGCTCTGCGCGTTGCTCTGCGAGCAGGCGATCGCCGGCCGCCGGGCTCGCGGCGAGCAGCGACCGGGCGACTACGCCGTGACCACGCTCGTCACCACGGGCCTGCTGCGGCGGATCGCCGAGGCGCACGGCCTCGCGGTGGACGACACGCAGCTCGTCGGATTCAAGTGGATCTGTGCCGCGATCGATCGTCTCGGCCCGGCGGCGTTCGTCTTCGGCGCCGAGGAGTCGCACGGCTACCTCGCCGGCACGCACGTTCGCGACAAGGATGCGAGTGTGGCGGCGCTCCTGATGGCGGAACTGACCGCCGCCCTCAAGGACGCGGGCCGCACGCCGCACGAGAAGCTCGACGAGCTCTTCTGCACGCACGGCTGCCACCTGGAGCGGCAGGTGTCGGTGATGCTGCCCGGTGCGACCGGCATGGATCGGATGAAGGAGATCATGGCCACGCTGCGGGCCCGGCCGCCCGCCTCGCTCGGCGGCCTCGATGTCGTCCGCACCCGCGACCAGGCGAGCCTGACCACGTGGACCCCCGGCACGGCGCCGGTCGCCTACGAGGGGGAGCGGAGCGATCTCGTGATCTTCGACGTGGCCGACGCGGCGCACGCCGCGGCGGCTGCGGCCTTCGTAAACGGCCGGTTTCCACCGCTGGGCAACGCGGTCGCCGCGCGGCCGTCCGGCACCGAGCCGAAGATCAAGTTTTACCTGTCGGCCGTCGCCCCGCCGTGCAGCCCGGCCGAGTTGCCCGCCGTGAAGCGGGCGCTGACCGAGCGGCTGGATTGCATGGAGCGCGATCTGCGCGGGTTGGCCGGCGTGTAGGCCGGGCTCGAAAGCCGCCTACAATCGGGGCATGAGCGACCAGGACCGCGAGCCGCCCGCCGAGACCACGCCCGCCGACACCGACGCGGCGGCGGCCGCCCGCGACCGGTCGGTCGCCGCCGGGAAGGTGCGGTCGTTTCCGCAGACGCCCGGCGTCTATCTGATGAAGGATGCCGCCGGCCGGGTGATCTACGTCGGCAAGGCGAAGAACCTCCGGGCCCGGGCCTCGAGCTACTTCCTCAAGGCGGCCGAGCAGGATCGGCGCACCGCCGACCTCGTCCGCGAGATCCGCGACATCGACTACCTGGAGGCCGAGAGCGAGGTCGATGCGCTCCTGCTCGAGAGCCGGCTCGTCAAGGACGTGCAGCCGCGGTTCAATTCCGACCTCAAGGACGACAAGACCTTTCCCTACCTCCAGATCACGACCCACGAGGATTATCCCCGCGTCGAGTTCACGCGGACGCCGAAGCAGAAGGGGGTGAAGCTCTACGGGCCGTTCACGAGCGCGGGGAGCCTGCGGGGCGCGATCGTGGTGCTGCAGCGGATCTTCAAGTTCCGCACCTGCACGCTCGACATCGACGCCGCCGACGAGCAGTGGCGCTGGTTTCGGCCCTGCCTGCTGGCGTCGATCGACCAGTGCACCGCGCCGTGCAACCTGCGGATCTCGAAGGAGGAATACCGCCGCGACATCAACCGGCTGAAGACGTTTCTCGACGGCGGCAAGAAGCAGCTGCTCGCGGAGATGCGCCAGGAGATGCTGGCGGCGTCGGCCGCGCTCGAGTTCGAGAAGGCGGCCCGGCTGCGCGACGAGATCCGGCTCCTGGAGACGCTCGACCAGCGGGGCGACCTCGAGGAGCACGTCCAGCCCGAGGTGTTTCTCGTCGATCCGAAGAAGGGCCTCGCGGGCCTCGCGAAGGTGCTCGGCCTGGCCGCGCCGCCCCGGGTGATCGAGGGCGTGGACATCGCGCACCTGGCAGGCAACGAAACCGTCGCCAGCCTCGTGCAGTTCATCGACGGGCTGCCCTTCAAGCCGGGCTACAAGCGGTACCGGATCAAGACGGTGGACGGCATCGACGACTTCAAGAGCATCCACGAGGTGGTGTCGCGGCGGTTTGCGCGGCTCGTCCGCGAGGGGGCGTCGCTCCCCGACATCTTCCTCGTCGATGGCGGCAAGGGGCAGCTGTCGGCGGCGCTCGACGCGCTCGACAGCCTGGGCATCGAGCCGCCGTGCATCATCTCCCTGGCGAAGCGGGAGGAGGAGATCTTCCTGCCGGGGAAAAGCGAGCCGCTGCGGCTCTCGCGCGACTCCTATTCCCTGCGGCTGCTCGAATACGTCCGCGACGAGGCGCACCGCTTCGCCCAGCACTACCATCACCTGCTGCGGGGGAAGCGATCCTTCGAGGAGTAGCCGGGACGGCGGCGCCCGGGTCCCCACACGCGGCCGGGGCCGCTATGCTGCGGTCCACCCGGGCTCGCGATTCCATGGCGCTTGTACACCTCGACGAGATCACGATCGGCTTCCGCGGCCCGCCGCTGCTCGACGGCGTGACGCGGCAGATCGAGGCGGGGCAGAGGATCGGCCTGCTCGGCCGCAACGGCGCCGGCAAATCGACGCTGCTCAAACTGATCGCCGGGCTGGAAGAGCCCGACCGGGGCCGGTGCGTCGTCGCGGCCGGGGTGCGGGTCGCCTACCTCCCGCAGGACGTGCCCGCGGAGATCGCCGGCACCGCCGCCGCCGTGGTCCGGCAGGCGCTCGATGCGGCGGTCGCGGCCCATGCGATCGAGGCCTGGCAGGCCGACGACCGCGTCGCCCGGCTGCTCGCGCGGATGGAGGTCGCCGCCGCGGCCGACGTGGCCGCGATGTCGGCGGGACTCAAGCGGCGGACGCTCCTCGCCCGGGCCCTCGTCGCCGAGCCCGACGTGCTCCTGCTCGACGAACCCACCAACCACCTCGATCTCGCGTCGATCGCCTGGCTGGAGGAATTCCTCGCCGGCTGGAGCGGCACGCTCGTCTTCGTAACGCACGACCGCGGCTTCCTGCGGCGGATCGCGACGCGGATCTGGGAGATCGACCGGGGCCGACTCTTCGACTGGTCGTGCGACTACGGCACGTTCCTCGTCCGGAAGGCCGAGGCGCTCGCCGCCGAGGAGAAACAGAACGCGCTCTTCGACAAGCGGCTCGCCGAGGAGGAGGTCTGGATCCGGCAGGGAATCAAGGCCCGGCGGACGCGGAACGAGGGCCGGGTGCGGGCGCTCGAGGCGATGCGGGTCGAGCGCCGCGAGCGGCGGGAGCAGGTGGGGAAGGCCGGTCTCGTGATCCAGGAGGCGGCCCGCAGCGGCAACCTCGTCTGCGTGGCCGACCGGATCACGTTCGCCCACGGGGATCGGCCGATTCTGTCGGGCTTCTCGACCGCGATCTTTCGAGGGGACAAGGTGGGCATCGTGGGGCCGAACGGCGTCGGCAAGACGACGCTCCTGAAGCTCCTGCTCGGCCAACTCGTGCCGCAGGCGGGCAGCATCCGGCTCGGCACCAACCTGGCCGTCGCCTTCTTCGACCAGTTGCGGGGTCAACTCGACGGCGAACGGTCGGTTGCCGACAACGTCGCCGGCGGCAACGACACGGTCACGATCAACGGCCGCACGCGGCACATCGTCGGCTACCTGGAGGATTTTCTGTTTTCGGGGGATCGGGCCCGCACGCCGGTGAAGTTCCTCTCGGGCGGCGAGCGGCACCGCGTCCTCCTCGCCCGGCTGTTCACTCAGCCGGTCAACGTGATCGTGCTCGACGAGCCGACCAACGACCTCGACGTGGAGACGCTCGAACTGCTGGAACAACGGCTGGTGGAGTTTTCCGGCACGATCCTCGTGGTCAGCCACGACCGCGAGTTTCTCGACAACGTGGCGACGAGCGTGATCGCCTTCGAGGAGGGGGGCGTGCGCGAATACGTCGGCGGCTATTCCGACTGGGTGCGACAGCGGCCGCCGCCCGCGTCGGCGGCCGCCCCCGGCGGGAAGAAGCCGGCTCCGCCCGAGCCGCCGCGGCCGGCCGCGAAGCGGCTCTCCTACAAGGATCAGCGCGACCTCGAATCGCTCCCCGCGCGGATCGAGACCCTGGAGACGGAGATCGCCGGCCTGCACGAGACCGTGTCGGCGCCGGAGTTCTACCGGCAGCCGGCCGCCGACATCGCCGCGACCCAGCGGCAACTGAAGGACCTCGAAGCCGAACTCGCCGCCGCCTTCACCCGCTGGGAGACCCTCGAACAGTCCGCCCGCGGGCTCGCATGACCCCGGCGGGCGTCGATCGCGGGGCAACTGGCCCACGATCTTCCGCACGTCGTGGATGAAGCCCATGTCGAGCACCGGTCGGCCTCATCGAGCACGAGGAGTTCGACCGAGCGGTTGTCGATGAGCCGCTGGCTGACGAGATCGAACGCCGAATACGCGACACGCGGGTCCGTTCGGGGCAATCAATCATTCGTGGGAACGGTCTCATCGTCGCCACAGCAGTTGCAGCGACAAAGCCGGGCCGGCGCCGAACTCCACCACGTCGGTCCGGCCCGACG
>JBEIQP010000212.1:0-2707 GCA_040376455.1 Planctomycetaceae bacterium
ACCGGAGGATTTGCGTGCTCCGCCGCGTACTCGGCGACATGAACCAGACCGACGCGATGGAGTTGCTCGTCAACCGGCTGTCGAAGACCAAGTCGAACAGCGAGTTTCTCCTGAGCCTCAAGGCGCAGCCGTAAGGGGGCGGACGACTCGCGATGACCGACGGACATGCCATCGGGGGCGGAACAGGCCCCCGCGTGCTCACGGGTTCGACCGAACGGCTGCCAGGGCGGCCGCGCGTGGCGATCGTGGTGGCGCGATGGAACGAATCGATCACCCGGCGGATGCTCGAAGCGGCGCTGGCCACGCTGGCCGCGTCGGGCGTGGCCGCCGACGCCGTGGACGTGGCCTGGGTGCCGGGCTCGTTCGAGTTGCCGCTCGTGGGCGACCGGATGGCCGCCACCGGCTCCTACGCGGCGGTGCTCTGCCTGGGGGCGATCATCCGCGGCGAGACCACCCACGACCGTCACATCGCCTCCGCCGTCGCCCATGGGATCGAGCAGGCGGCGCGGGCCCGCGGCGTGCCCGTCCTCTTCGGCGTGCTCACCTGCGAGACGCTCGCGCAGGCGCTCGCCCGCGCGGGGGGCGACGCCGCCAGCGGCTTCGCAGGCAACAAGGGGGCCGAGTGTGCCGCGGCCGCGGTCGAGATGATCTCGCTGCTGGGGCAGTTGCCGCCGGTTCCATCCACTTCCCCGGGATCCACGACACCATGACGCGCCGCAGCCGAGCCCGTGAAGTCGCCTTGCAGGTGCTCTACCAGGCCGAGATGAATCCGGCCGCCGCGACCGGGGATCGGACCCGGTTTTTGAAGGGTCGGCTGCGGTCGGGCACCCTGGTGGCATTCGCCGAGTCGCTGATTTCCGGCGTCGAGGCCCGCCGCCCCGAGATCGACGCCCTGCTCGACGCGCGGTCGGCGAACTGGCGGGTGGCCCGGATGGCCGCCACGGACCGGGCCGTGCTCCGGATCGCGCTCCACGAGCTCCTGCACACCGACACTCCGGGACCGGTCGTGGTGGACGAGGCGATCGAACTGGCCCGCCGGTACGGCAATGACGCCTCGCCGCGGTTCGTGGCGGGCATTCTCGGGAAGGTGCTCGCCGACCGGGCGGTCGGCGAGGTCTCCCCAACGACCACGTGATCCAGGAATCGTCGCATGGCTCTCTTCCGGTTTGGACGCAAGGACGACGCGAACGACGCCCCTCGGGGGGAAGCCGCGGCCCCGGCCCCCGCCGCCGAGCCGCGGCCGGGCTTCCTCGACCGACTCCGCGCCGGCCTCGCGAAGACCACGCAGGTGCTCAACACCGACGTCCGCGACCTCTTCAAGCGCGAAGGCCGGCTCGTCGATGAGGTGTTTTTGGAGGAACTGCGGGCGGCGCTGGTGCGCACCGACATGGGGCCCGCGGCGGCCGAGGCGATCGTCGTCGATGTGCGCGACCGGCTCCGGGCCCGCGTCGTCGATCCCGACGTCGTGCTCGATTCGATCCGCCGGGAATTGCTCGGCCGGCTGCAGGGTTCGGCGGCCACGCTCGCGGCCGCCGAACGCGGTCCGACGGTGATTCTCGTCACGGGCGTCAACGGCTCCGGCAAGACCACCTCGATCGCCAAGTTGGCGCGGCTGTTCACCCGCGACGGCAAGCGTGTGGTTCTGGGCGCGGGCGATACGTTCCGCGCCGCCGCGGTCGAGCAGCTCTCGATGTGGGCCGGGCGGTTGGGGGCCGAGATCATCCGGGGGGAACCGGGCTGCGACCCGGCGAGCGTGGCCCACCGGGCGGTGGCGAAGGCGATCGAGGGCAATTTCGACGTGTGCATCATCGACACGGCCGGACGGCTGCAGACCCAATCCAACCTCATGCAGGAACTGGGCAAGATCCGCCGCGTGATCGCCAAGCAGATCCCCGAGGCGCCGCACGAGACGCTGCTCGTGATCGACGCCACCGCCGGGCAGAACGCGCTTTCGCAGGCGAAGGGCTTCAAGGAGGCTGCCGGCTGCACCGGGATCGTTCTCGCCAAGCTGGACGGCTCGGCCCGCGGGGGGGTGATCGTGCCGGTGGCCGAGCAGTTCGGTCTGCCGGTGAAGTTCGTGGGCGTCGGCGAATCGGCCGATGACCTGGAGCCCTTTGCCGCCGAGTCGTTTCTCGCCGCCCTGCTCGACGGGGCCTTCGCGACCGCCGGCTGAGCCGGCATCGCACCGCAGGCGGCACAGTTTGCCACTGCGGGCTGACGGTCGGCGAAACCTTGCCGCCCCGGGCCGTCCGAGAGGCTGTTTGCTCGACGCGGCGGCCGATACCAAGGCGTGTCGGGGGGGAGGAGTTCGCGTTTCGGCGGAGCGTGCGCCCGCTCCCTTCCCGTTCGTGTTCGAACGCCTGGCGGGCGGCCGATGGGGCCGTCCGTCTTTCACACATCCGAGCTTGGGAGCATTGCCCACCATGCGATCGCTGAAATTCAAACTTCCGCTGTGGGTCGGGGCCGGCCTGCTGGCCGCCGCCACGACCATGTCGCCCGACCATGCCGCCGCCCAGACCGCCCCCGTGGTGCCGAACGTGCCGCAGGAAGACGCCTACCAGATGCGGGCCCTGCCGCCGCAGGAGGCCGCGAGCGAGGTCGCCGAGGAGACGGGGCCGGAGCGCTACCTCGAGCTCGAGGCGCTCAAGAGCCGCGGCATCTCCACCTACGGCTGGTTCGATGTCGGGATCGGCGCCAACAACTGGGG
>JBEIQP010000131.1:0-7217 GCA_040376455.1 Planctomycetaceae bacterium
AGCTCGATGCGCAGCGGCAGCATCATGAGCGGCCGGCCCGTGGACAGGAGCAGGAGCGCGTCGGCCTCCTTCGCGAGCGACTCCAATCCGGGCACCGTCGCGAGCCGCGCGAGGATCGCGGCCCGCGCGACCGAATCGCCGCCCAGGGCGGCGGCCGCGACCGCCGCGGCCGGGCTCCCGGTGCCGCCGCGGGCGCCGAAGAGATCGTCGAACAGCCCTCGGGGCTCGGGCAGGAGCAGCCGATCGACGTCTTCGTCTTCCGGAATCTTGGCGAGCCGGCGGGCCTCGTCGATGGCATCCTCGAGCGTGCCCAGGCGATCGACGAGGCCGGCTTCCTTGGCCATCCGTCCGGTGAAGACCCGGCCCTCGGCGAGGGTCGCGACCTTCTCCGCGTCGAGCCGGCGGCCCGCGGCGACCTTCGTCGTGAACAGCCGATAGACGTCCTTCATCGTCCCCAGGAACGCGGCCCGCTCGCCGTCGCTGAAGGGCGACTGCGTGGACAGCCAGCCGGCGTTGCGGCCCTTGCTGACCACGTCGGTGTGCACGCCGATCTTCTCCAGCCCCTTGCCGACGGCCACCTTGCCCCCCACCACGCCGATCGAGCCGGTGAGCGTGCCGGGCGCGGCCACGATCCGATCCGCCGCGACGGCCACATAGTAGCCGCCGCTGGCGGCGATGTCGGAGAGGCTCGCCACCACCGGCTTGTTCGCCCGCTCGACCTCGCGCCAGATCAGATCGCTGGCCAGGGCGGAGCCTCCCGGGGAGTCGATCCGCAGCACGATCGCCGCCACGGCGTCGTCCTTGACGGCCTCGCGGACCGCCTTGATGACGGCGTCCGATCCCGCCGCGCCGCCCCCCAGCAGGTCGTCCCTGCCCTTGCCTTCCCGGATCTCGCCGGCGACGTGCACGATCGCGATGCGCTTCCCCTTGCCGGTCGCCGCTTCCTGTTTCTGCCCCGACAGCATCTCGACGAGCTTCACGAGCCCGCCGATCCCCGAGAAGTCGGCGTCTGCTTTCCGGGCGGCGTAGTCGCGCGCCAGCTTCGGTTCGTCCACCCGGATCCGCTTGGCGAGCGCGTCCACCACCTCGTCCTCGTAGCCCACCGCGTCGATCAGTTTCGCCTCCCGCGCGGCCTCGGGCGTGAACACGCCGGTGTCGATCAGTTCCCGGACGCGGTCGGGCGGGAGCGACCGGTCCGCTGCGATCCGCTCCACCATCTGCTCGAACAGGTCGCCGACGAACCGCTCGTACTGCTCCCGCAGTTGCGGGCTCATCGAGTCGCGGGTCAGCGGTTCGCCCGCCCCCTTGAAATCCCCCACCTGGAGAATTTCCGCCTGCACTCCGAGCGTGTCGAGCATCGACTTGAAGAACATCATCTCGGCCCGCACGCCCGTGATCTCGAGCGTCGCCGCGGGGGGCATGGTGATCGAATCGCACGCCGAGGCCAGCATGTAGGGCACGGCCGCCGCACCGACCACGTGGGCCGCCACCGGCTTGCCGGCCGCGCGGACGCGGGCGATCGCCGCCCGCAGTTCGTCGGCCCGGGCCCTGCCGATCTCGGGCGACTGGATCGAGAGCAGCACCGCTTTGACGCGGTCGTCCTTCGCCGCCTTGTTGATCCGCTCGACGATCCGATGCAGGTGGGGGGCCACGTCAGCCAGCATCCCTCCCTGCCCCACGCCCTCCGGCATTCCGCCGCTCAGGCTGATGTGAGCGATCGTCGCCGTCCCTTTCCGCCGCGCCGGCCGATCCGCGGCCGTGGCGTCTGCTGCCTCGGCGGCGGCCGCCGGTTCGGCCGCCCTGACCGGCAGGCAGTCGAGCGCGAGCGGCAGGACCACCATGAGCCCGCAGCGGAAGAGGGAAACCCGATCGATGGCGAACCGCATGACGACGCTCCACGAGGGCGTTTGGGGGCTGAAGGGACGCGAAGGCAATGTATCCCCGGCGCCGTCCCCGGTCGAATCACCCAAACACCCCCCCCTTGAAAATGAACGGCCGTATAGTAAGATACTGGCGTCCACGCGGCACGGCGACCGATAGACAGCCGCGCACTCCCCGCGACAGCGGCCCGTTCCGGCACCCTCTTTTTCAGCAGCATCCCTTTCACGAGGAAGCGGTTTTCCGCTCGACACGCATGTCCAAACGCAAGGCCAGCCCCGCCCGCACGCCCCGTACCAAGCCCAAGGCCCGCACCGCCACGGCGGCGCACGCCGCGCGTCGTAATCCGTTCGGCCTTCAGCCCGCCGCCACCGAGGCCGATGCCGCCGACACGCCGACCGAACGCCAGATGGAGATTTATGCGTTCATCCGCGACAAGATTCATTCGCGTGGCTATGGGCCGACGGTCCGTGAGATCGGGCAGGCGTTCAAGATCCGTTCCCCCAACGGCGTCGTCTGCCATCTCAAGGCCCTGGAACGCAAGGGCATGATCACCCGCGGCAAAAACATCTCCCGCGCCATCGAACTGGTGACGGAGCCCGCCCATCTCCGCGGCCTGCCGCTGGCCGGTTGGGTCGCGGCCGGTACCCTCCGGCCGGCCGAAGAGCAGAGCGAGCGGATCGACTTCGAAGACCTCTTCAATCGCGACAATCATTTCGTGCTGAAGGTGATGGGCGACTCGATGATCGACGCCCAGATCGCCGATGGCGACTGGGTCGTGATCCAGAAGAAGCAGACGGCCCACTCGGGCGACATCGTGGTGGCCCAGACCGAGGATGGCGATGCCACGCTCAAGCAGTGGTTTCCGGAGCGGGATCGAATCCGGCTCCAGCCGGCCAACGCCTCGATGAAGCCGATTTACGTCAAGAATGCCCGCGTGCTCGGCGTGCTCGTCGGCGTGGTGCGGAAGACCTGATCGCCGGCGACCGCTGTCGGGCGGGCGACGTCGGCCCGTATGCAGGGGAGCGGTCTGCCGTCAGGCAGGCCGCTCCGCGGCGTTGTCCTGCAACTGGTGCAACTTGTTGTAGAGCGTCTTGAGGCTGATGCCGAGTTCCTCGGCCGTTCGGGCCTTGTTGCCTTTGTTGCGCTCGAGGCCTGCGAGGATTGCCTGGGTCTCGAGTTCTCGCAGGCTTGCGGGCTTGGCCGCAGCGGGATGCTGCGTGGCGGCGACCAGCGGCGCCTCGTCGCCGGCCGGCGGCTCCACCCGCGGCTTGCGGCCGCCGAGCCTGGCGGGCAGGTGCGACACGGCCAGCGGCAGTTCGTCACAGAGCACGAGCGAGTGCTCCACCACGTTGGCCAGTTCCCGGATGTTGCCCGGCCAATGATGCGCCGCCAGCGCGGCGAACACGTCGGGCTCCGCGACGACCGCTTCCGGCGGCGTCTGCGGACGGCCCTTGCGGACGAAATGCCGCACGAGCGCCGGGATGTCCTCCCGCCGCTCGCGGAGCGGTGGCACCGTGATCTCGAACGTATTGATCCGAAACAGCAGGTCCTCGCGAAACTCACCCGCGGCCACCATCTCCTCCAGGGAGCGGTGGGTGGCACAGACCACGCGGACGTCGACCATGATCGGCTGGTTGTCGCCCACTCTCCGGATTTCGCCGCTCTCAAGCGCCCGCAGCAGCCGCGATTGGAGCGACTTGGGCAGTTCGCCGATCTCGTCGAGAAAGAGCGTGCCGCCGTCCGCCACCTCGAAGAGGCCGGCCCGATGCTCGTCGGCCCCGGTGAACGCCCCCTTGCGATGGCCGAAGAGCTCGCTCTCCACGAGATGGTCCGGCAAGGCGCCGCAGTTCACCGCCACCAGCGGACCGTCGGCGCGGCCGCTGCCTTCGTGGATCGCGCGGGCCACGAGCTCCTTGCCGGTGCCGGTCTCGCCGCGGATCAGCACCGCGGCCTCGCTCGCCGCCACGCGGCCCACGAGCCGGCGGACCTGCTCGAGCCCGGGCGAGTCTCCCACCAGGTGCGTCGCGCCCTCCGCGCGGCGCACTCGCCGCTCGAGGGCCCGGAGGCGGGTCGTCAGCTCCCGCTTTTTCCGCACGCGCTCGAGCACGCTCTGGATGTCGGCGAGCTTGCAGGGCTTCGTCAGGTAGTCGAAGACGCCCTGCCGCACCGCGGCGACGGCGCTTTCCACCGACGACTTGCCGGTGATGATCACCGTCTCGCTGTCGGGCGAGGTGGCGCGAACGTGGGCGACCACCTCCAACCCGCCCACGCCCGGCATGTCGAGATCGACGATCACGCAGTCGTACGACGTGCGATCGAGCGCGGCGAGCGCGGTGCGGCCGTCGGGGCAGACGGTCGCCTCGTGGCCGAGCCTGGGAAGCTCGATCCGCATCAGCTCCTGGATCGACGTCTCGTCGTCGGCGTAGAGCACCCGCATCGGCCGCGCATTCTGCTTCACTGGATCACCTCGTGTCGTTTCAGGCCGCCCTGCCCGCGGCTTCCTTCCCGCGCGGGGCGTCGTGGCACCCCGCCGCCAGATCGGCGAGCGGCAGCGTCACGCGGAACGTCGCCCCCTGGCCCGGGCCGGCGCTCGAAGCCGCGATGCGACCGCCGTGGTCGGCCACGATCCGATGGACGATCGAGAGGCCGAGCCCCGTGCCCTGGCCCGACTTGCGCCGGGTGAAGAAGGGCTCGAAGAGATGCTCCAGCACCTCGTCGGTCATCCCGCAGCCGTCGTCGGTGAAGATCAGCACGGCCTCGCCGCCGCTCCGCCTGGCCGCCACGCGCACGTGGCCGTTCTCCGCGATCGAGTCGAGCGCGTTCACGAGCAGGTTGAGCACCACCTGCTTGATTTCCTGCGGATTGGCCATCACGAGCGCGTCTTGGTCGGTGTCGATCTCGATCGACCGGCCGGCGAAGCGGCCCACGTGCCGGAGCATTTCGGCCACGTCGGCGACCAGCGGCATCAGGGCCGTCGCCTGCCGCCGAACCTCGCCCAGCCGCGAGAAGTCGAGGAGCTTCTCGGTGATGCCCTTGCAGCGAAACGCCTCGCTCTGGATCAGTTCGAGGTAGCGGCGGACCACCTGCGCGTCGGCCTCCGCCGGCGCCAGGCCGTCGAGCCGGCTTTCCAGCGACTCCGCGCACATCGCGATCGATGCCAACGGATTGTTGATCTCGTGGGCCACGCCGGCGGCGAGGAAGCCGACGCTCGCCAGCTGCTCGCTGCGGATCACTTCGCGCGTGCGCAACTGCACCTGCCGGTCGAGATCGTCGCGGATCTCCTGAAACCGTTCGGTCATGTCGTTGAAGGCGTCGGCCAGTTCGGCCATCTCGTCACGCGTGTCGAGCCGGATCCGGTAGGCGAAGTCGCCCGCGGCGACGCGGCGCGACCCATGCCCCAGCATCCGGAGCGGCCGAAACACCCAGCGATAGGTGAGCACCGCGATCGCCGCCAGGAGCACGGCGGCGGCGATCGCGGCCGTCCACGTCGTGACGATCAGCGTGCGATAGCCGGTGCGCACCTCGTGCGAGAGGTCGTGCAGCCCATCCTGCAGGAAGGAGGGGAGTTCGGCGGTCAGCGATGCCAGCCGATCGAGGTGCGGCTCGACCGCCAGCAGCATCCGCCTGCGCAGCGTGACGGGGCTGTCGTCGCTCGGCGGGGCGGCATCGCCCACGGCGACGTCCGGCTGCGACTCCGACGACGGATCGGCCAGGGCTTCGATCGCCCGGAGACATTCGGCGATCTTCCGGGCCGTCTCGCGTTCGCGGCTCCGGTCGCCGAAGGGAACGATTTCGAATTCCCCTTCCGCCAGTTCGGCGCAGTAGCCGTCGAGGGCGGTGGCGGCGGCGGCGAGGCGGTCGTGGAAGGCATCCGCGTGGGATTCATCGATGGCGAGCGCCCGCGCGTGGATGAGCCGCAGCGCGCCGACGCACTCGCCCAGTTCGCTCGCCCGCGGCAATTCGGCCGCGCGACAGGAGAGCGCCCGCACGAGCCGCCGGTAGGAATAGATGCCGAGGAAACTGGAGGCCGAGAGCACGACCACCATCACGCCGACGAGCAGGGCGCCCAGCAGCAGTTTCTCGCGAATCGGTCGTCGTCGCTGCACGGCCGACCTCCCTGCAGGCACCGGAACACCCGCGCGACACCACGCGGGCTGGGGAGGGTAGCAAAGCCCGCCCCCGCGACCCAATACGAATCCGGGGCTTCAAACGGGTCTGCGGGACCGCCGGCGCGATCGCCTCGGCGGCCGCCGGCCGCGATTCAGACGAGGCCCCATCGCTTCCGCAGAAACCACTCCACGCACATCGTGCCGGCCAGCAGCAGGAACATCGGCCACTTGTCCCAGGGCGTGTAGGCCCACTGCTCCTTCGTCTCGAACGCGGCCGGCCGGCCCGCGATCTCCTCGAAGATCGCCGACAACTCCTCGGGCATCCGCACCCCGCCGGGCGTGGCCTCCGCCAACTGCCTCATCAGCAGCGGATTGGCCCGCGGGTTTGCCAGTTCGAGGTCCTGCCTGAAGACGGTGAACCGGGCGGCCCGTTCCCGCGGTGCGGCCTCCCCCGGCTTCGTCGCCGCGACCACCAGTTTCCAGTCGCCCGGCTCCGCGCACTCCGTCACCACGCCGGCGAACGTCTCCCCCTGCCTGCCCAGCCGGACCGGACGCCGCTGCCCCGCGGGGGAGACAAGCGTAGCCTCCAACACCGCGTCGGTGGTGGTGCTGCCGTCGGGCTTCGTCAGTCCCGCGTTGAATTCCAACGGCGTGCCCGGCGAGACCCGGCGCTGCGCGAGCCGGATCCAGAGCGAGTCCTGCTCCGACTCGTCCTGCTTCGCCAGCCAGAGCACCAACTGCCGCCAGAAGCGCCGGTGCTGCTCGCCGGCCCCCTGCATGGTCCACCGCCACGTCGAGTCGGCGGCGAAGGCGAGCACCCGCCCCTCGCCGAACTCCCGCGCCACGAGCAGCGGCCTGCCGTCCGCCGTCACGGCCAGCGGCTTGGCCGTGGCCGTGAGCCGCCCCAGGTCGTTCGCGCCCTCCAGCGTCGGAAGCGACTCCCACACGGCCCGCGTGTCTTGGTCGCTGGCGCCGAGCCGCAGGATCGAAATGCCGCCGAAGCGCGGATCGGGAAGCATCCGCAGCGGTCCCTTGAGATGCAGCCTTTCGCGGACGGGCGCGTCGAACGGCTGCCGCGCAAGCCGGTCCGCCTCGAACGGCACGAGCGGGCCGAGCGCCGACTCCGCCCATCCTCCCGCTTCGAAGGCGTGAAATCCGCCGAGCAGGCCGATGCCGGCGCCGGCGTTGACCCTGCCGACGATCGTCCGCAGATCCTCCGGCCGCAGC
>JBEIQP010000066.1:0-14429 GCA_040376455.1 Planctomycetaceae bacterium
CCTGGCTGCGCTGGCCGCCGAGCCCGGCTCGTGGGGCACGGGCAGCCCCTCGCTCGAGTTCGGGCGGCCGCCCGGAAGGCGGCCATTTCCGAAGCCGAAGCCACCGCGAGGTGGCGGAGGCGTCAAGCGTGCAGGGGCCATGGATGGCCCTGCACGCGTTCAATCAGTACCTCGGCACCGCCACCGGCGTGGCCCGGGCCGGGGGCTGCGAAAGGGCGCTGGTGGAGAACGGGTTCCACGACTGGCTTGACGGTGCGGCCTGATAGGCGGGCATCTGGGCCGTCACCTGCTGGCCGGCCTGGTTCATGTATTGATTGGCCTGCTGCGTCGCCTGGTTCATGTACTGATTGGCCTGTTGCGACGCCTGATTCATGTATTGATTGGCCTGCTGCGTGGCTTGGTTGGCGTATTGATTGGCCTGATTGGCGTATTGATTGGCCTGCTGCTGCGCCTGGTTGTTGAATTGCTGCCACTGCTGGTTGGCCGAGTTCTGCATCTGGTTGGCGTATTGCTGCGTCTGGTTCGAGATGCTCTGCGAGCTCGGGGTGGTGAACGGCTGCGACGGAGCAGCCATTTGGGGCGCGGCGATCTGGGGCGCGGCGATTTGCGGCGGAGCTTGCTGGACGACGGCGGGCGCGGCCTGCGGCTGCGTCCACGACCAGGTGTTGGGGGGAGCCGTTCCCTGCCAGGTCGGGGCGGGGCCCGGCATCGGGGGCGCGCTGGAAACGGGCGGGTAGGCGGCGCCCTGCGGGGCCGTGGCCCAACCCCCGTAGGGCGCTGGCTGGCCGATCATCCCGGTGGCGGGCGGAGCGACGGCCGTGGGCGCATGGGGTGTCTGGCAGCCGGCCAGGCTCAACAAGGCGATGATTGCCAGGGCCACCGTGGCGAGGCAGAGGTAGGGGCTGTGGGCGTTGAGCGGTGGTGCGCCCGCGGACGACGGGTGGCCGGTGCCACGGTTTGTCTGGGTGGAGGTCGGCACGGCAGGCACTCCGCGGGAAGACGGGTTGGGAAAGGTTCCGCCCTTTGGAACAATCGGGCAGGGAAAATAGCGACTGTCCGAAACGGGTCCAGACCAGTTCTCAGGGGCGGCCTGGGAGTTTTCGGGAAATCCCGAGATCCGTGCCGCCCAGCCCCCCCAGTTCACCCCCATGCACCTCAACCCCATGTCGAGTGCCGGCGACTCCTCCGCAGCGGCGGCGCTGGTCGCCGCGTTGCGGGCAGAGGGGGTGCGGCTCGGGTTCTCGCGGATCGGCATCGCCCCGGCCGTGCCGCCGCCGCATCACGCGGCGTTTCAAGCGTGGCTTGCCGGCGGCCTGGCGGGCGCCATGCGCGACTGGCTCGCGAGGCACGAACCGCTGCGGGCCGATCCCGCGGCGTTGCTGGAGGGCGTTCGGAGCGTCGTCGTGCTGGCCACCGACTACGCGACCGGTGTGGAGGCGGGCGGCGGATCGTCCGCGGATGGCGTGCCGGAGGGCAGGGGGGGCGTGGCCCGCTACGCCTGGGGCGACGACTACCACGACCTGCTGCGGGCTCGGGCCAACGCGCTGGCCGCCTGGCTCGAGGCGCGGGTGGAGTGCCGCACGCGCGGCGTCGTCGATTCGGCGCCGCTGGCCGAGCGCGACTACGGCCTCCTCGCGGGCCTCGGCTGGATCGGCAAGAACACGATGCTCATCGACCCGCGGGCCGGCAGCTATTTTTTTCTCACGGCGATCCTCACCGACCTCGAACTGCCCGCCGACACGCCGATCGAGGTCGATCATTGCGGCACGTGCACCGCCTGTCTCGACGCCTGCCCGACCGGGGCCTTCGTCGCTCCCCGCGTGCTCGATGCCTCCCGCTGCATCAGCGCGATCACGATCGAGGACCACGGGCCGATCCCGCCGTTGCTGCGTGCTGGAATGGGCGACTGGATCTTCGGGTGCGACATCTGCCAGGAGGTCTGTCCGTGGAATCGCCACGCGCCGGGCTCGACCGAGCCGGCCTTCCAGCCGCGTGGCGGGGAGGCGTCGCTCGACCTGGCGGAACTGCTGCGACTCGACGAGGCGGGCTTTCGGAGGCGGTTCAAAGGCTCACCACTGCTGCGGGCCAAGCGGCACGGCCTCGCGCGGTCGGCCGCGATCGCCCTGGGGAATCGGCCTGATCCCGCGGCGTTCGACGCCCTCGCGTCCGCGCTCGCCGACGCCGAGCCGGTCGTCCGCGAGGCGGCGGCGTGGGCGCTCGGCCGCTGGATCGAGGCGGGCGTCAGGGCCACGGAGGCCCAAGCGGCGCTCCAGTGATGGCGGGAACCTTTTCCGTCCCCAGCGCATCTGAAAGGGGTAGGCGAGCGGGTCGGCGTGAGGATGCGGAGCGTGGCGGACCTTCGCCAGCGACGCAACTCAGGCCGCCTGCGAGCCGGGTTGGGATCGTGGGGCCTGCACAGTGTGCCGTCCGTTACGCTCTCGATCCCCTCGCCACCACCGTTCCCCCCCGGAGTCCCCGCCATGTCGTTCACGCATTTCATCACCCCGGCCCTCTGCCTCGGCCTGTCGCTCGCCGCCTGCGCCACGACCTCGGCCGCCGAGTCGCAGGCGGCCGCCGACTCGCTGCCGCTGAAGCAGGTCGTGCTCTTCACGTCGGGCGTCGGCTTCTTCCAGCACGCCGGCAGGGTGACCGACGACGCGACCGTGGAGATGAAGTTCGCGACCGATCGGATCAACGACCTGCTCAAGAGCATGGTGCTCGAGGATCTCGGGGGCGGCACGGTCTCGAGCGTCAGCTACGCCTCCCGCGACCCGATCACGAAGACGCTCGGCACGTTCGCCGTGAACCTCACCGACAACCCGTCGATGGGCCAGATCCTCGGGCGGCTGCGGGGCGAGAAGATCGAGGTGGACGCGGCGGCCCCGGCGCTCGGCACGATCGTGGGCGTGGAGAAGCGGACGGTGCCGGCCGGCGAGAACAAGACGGTCGAGAAGGAATTCGTCACGCTCCTCACCGCCGAGGGGCTCAAGACGCTCGCCCTCGACACGATCACGCGGATCAAACTCGTCGATGCGCGGCTGCAGGGCGAACTGGAAAAGGCTCTGGCGGTGCTGGCGCTCGGCCACGACAACGACAAGAAGGCGGTGACGTTGAACTTCACAGGCAAGGGGCCGCGGGACGTCCGCGTGGGCTACGTGCAGGAGTCGCCCCTGTGGAAGACGAGCTACCGGCTCGTGGTGGACGACGAGGCGGCGGCTGACGGCACGGCCAAGGCGCTGCTGCAGGGCTGGGCGATCGTGGAGAACACGACCGACCAGGACTGGAAGGACGTGCGGATGTCGCTCGTGAGCGGCCGGCCGATCTCGTTCGTGATGGACCTCTACCAGCCGCTCTCCGTGCCGCGGCCGCTGGTCATGCCGGAGCTCTACGCGTCGCTGATGCCGCAGGTCTACGGGCAGGATCTGGCCGCGGCGGACGGCCGGTTTCGGGCCCGGGGCGGCGAGGAGGACGCCCTCGCGCGAAAATCTCAGGCCGGAGCCGGGGCCGACACCGCGGTCGTCGATGCCGAACGGCGACTGGCGGAGGCCGTTCCCTTTGGCGCCGCCGCCAGCAGGGCCGAGGCCGCCCGGGACGAGAGGATGTTCGCAGCCGCGGCCAACGTCCGCAGCCTGGCCCAGGGGGAGAAGCTCGGCGAACTCTTCCGCTACGAGATCGAGAAGCCGGTGACGATCGAGCGGCAGCGGTCGGCGATGCTGCCGATCGTGGGGGAGAAGGTGGAGGCGGAGAAGGTGGCGATCTACGACGAGGCCGTGCTCGCCAAGCACCCGCTCTCGGGCCTGCGGCTGGTGAACTCGACGAAGCTCAACCTCATGCAGGGCCCCGTGACGGTCTTCGAGGCGGGGGCCTACGCGGGCGACGCCCGGATCGAGGACATGGCCCCCGGCAGCGAGCGGCTGGTGAGTTACGCGGTCGATCTCGATGTCGAGGTCAACCCTCGGATCGAGCAGCAGCCGGAGGAGATCGTGGGCGTGCGGATCGTGAAGGGCACGCTCATCGCCACGCGGAAGTACGCCCGCAAGAAGGTCTTCGAGATCAAGAACTCGAACGAGAAGCCCGTGAAGCTGCTCGTCGAGCATCCCCGGGAAGCGGGCTGGAATCTCGTGGACCCGAAGCAGGCCGCCGAGACCACCCGCGACCGCCATCGCTTCGCGGTCACGGCCGAGTCGGGCAAGCCCGTGACGCTCGCGGTGGCCGAGGAGCGGCCCGACGTGCAGCACGTGGCCCTGACGAACCTCGCCGACGGCATGATCCTCTTCTACTCGCGGTCCAAGACCGCGAGCCCGGCGGTCAAGGAGGCCCTCGAGCAGGTGATCGCGAAGAAACGGGCCATCGAGGAGATCGTGCGGGCGAAGCAGGAGCAGGAGCGGGAGATCCAGGTGGTGGAGCAGGAGCAGAACCGGATCCGGCAGAACATGGCCCAACTCGACCGCACGAACGAGCTCTACGCGAAGTACGTGCGGAAGTTCGCGGAGCAGGAGGACCGCGTCGAGGCGATCCGGAAGGCGATCGCCGGCCTGGTCCAGCGGGAGCAGGAGGCGCGGCAGGCCCTCGACGACTATCTTTCGGCGGTGGAATTGAACTGACGGCCAGCGGGCCCACGGCCGCGCCGACGCGGCTTTCCCCCAGTGGGGCGATCCTGTTTGCGGGCGTCGTCGCCGATCCGCGCCGGTGAGCCGCTACGCCGTCGTCCGACCGCGGGAGGCCCAGGCGCGGGCGAGGCGGATCGCGGCGGCGATCTGCTGGTCGAAGAGTTCGGCCGTGAGGCCGTCGAGGGCGATCGCGCCCGCGGCGTCGAATGCCGCCGGCGGCAGGTAGAGGAACTGCGGCACGATCACGCACCGATGATCGACCATGAGCGCGTTGGCCAGCGGCAGGGGCGCCAGGAACGAGCGGTCGCCCCCCGCGTTGGCCACGAACGTGACGACCTTGTCCTTCCAGGCGTCGTTCGTGAGCTCGATGAAGTTCTTGGCCGCCGCATTGGGCTGGTAGTTGTAGACCGGGAAGCAGAGCGCGATCAGGTCGGCGGCCCGCACGCGGCGGGTCATGACGTGCACCCGCTCGTCCTGGTAGCACGAAAACCCGTCGCAGGCGGGCAGCTCCTCGGTCGCCAGATCGACGAGATCGACCGAGAGCCCCTCCGCCGCGAGTCGGGCGGCGATCGTGTCGGCGGCGGTCCGCGTCTTGCTGCCGGGCTTGAGCGCCGTGGAGATGACGACGGCGTGGAGTTCGGGCGGGTGGGTCGGTGCAGTCACGGTCGGTCCTCGTTCCGGGGGTCGATCACCGGAGCGGAATCTTAGCCCAACCCGCTCCGGGACGGTACGAGTCGTCTCGCTGGAGCGAAGCGCTCCACGCTCGCCGTCCTCGCACCGATCCCGTCGCTACGCTACGCGCACTCGGCGACTTCGTCCACGTCGGCGGCGGGGTCGCGGCCGGGGCCGTCCGCCGCATAGAAACGGTCGAGGACGCTCTGCCAGTCGGCGTTGACCTTCACGCCGATGAAGGCGTTGCGGACGTCGAGGTAGCGGGGATGCACCCGGGCATACTTGATCGCGAACTTCCGCATCAGCCGGCCGGCCAAGTCCTCGCCGTGGAGCTCCTGGGAGAGCGCCCAGTGCTCCCGGAGCACGGCCCGCTGCTCGTGGATCGTCGGGGGCGGCGGCACCGGGCCGCCCGCGAGCAGCGCGAGCGTCTGGCCGAAGATCCACGGGTTGCCGATCGCGCCCCGGGCGATGCTCACGCCGTCCACGCCCGTGCGCTCGAGCATCGCCACGCAGGCCTCAGCCGAGAAGAGATCCCCCGACCCGATCACGATGCGGTCGCCGGCATGCCGCTTCACGGTCGCGAGAAATTCCCAGTTGCTCGGCCCGACGTACTTCTGCTGCACCGTCCGGCCGTGGACGGTGATCGCGGCGGCCCCCCGTGCGAAGGCGCCGTCGAAGATCGTCCAGAAGTTGTCGAGGCTCCGTTGCGAGTCGTCGATGCCGCGCCGCATCTTGAGCGTGACCGGCACCTCGGCCGGCACGGCGTCGCGAACCCGGGCCACGATTTCGAGGGCGGTCTCCGGCACGCCGAGCAGGTAGCCGCCACGGCAGCGGCCGAGGACCTTCTTGACGGGGCAGCCGAAGTTGAGGTCGATGACGTCGTAGCCCTCGTCCACGAGGCGGCGCGCCGCCGGGGCGAAGTCGTCGGGGTTGGAGCCCATGAGCTGCCCGCCCACCGGATGCTCCTCGTCGGCCACCGCGAGCCGGGCCGCGTTGCGCCGGCTCCGACCGGCCTCCATCACGAACGTGTCGAGCAGCACCTCGCCGAGCGAATAGGCCGCGCCATGCCTGCGGGCGAGGACCCGCATGGCCCGGTCGCTGTAGCCGGAGAGCGCGGCCTGCACGACGGGCGTGGCGACGGCCACGCCGCCGATGGAGAAGCCGCGGCGGGCGGTGGTGGTCGCGGTCACGTGAGCACCGGGCACTGATCGAACCAGGTGCGGCCCTGGGCGGCCATCCATTCGACGCTCGCCATCGGGCCCCAATCGCCCGGCTCGTAGGAGGGGATCGGCGGCATGTCCACCGAGCTCCAGGCACGCGCGAACGGGTCGATGATCTCCCACGATTTTTCCACTTCGTCGGCGCGGGCGAAGAGGCTGGCATCGCCCGTCATCACGTCGAGCAGCAGCGGCTCATAGGCCTCCGGCAGGCGGCCGGCGAACTCGCGGGAGTAGCTGAACTCGAGGTCGGTGAGCCTGAGCCTCATCCCGTCGCCCGGCACCTTCGTATGGAAGTGGAGCTGGATGCCCTCGGCCGGCTGGATCTGGATCACGAGGCGGTTGGCCTCGCGGTGGAACGTCCGCCGGCCGTCGGCGAAGAGTTCGAGCGGCGGCTGCCTGAAGCCGATCACGATCTGCGTGGTGCGGCAGCTCATCGCCTTGCCGCTCCGCAGGTAGAAGGGCACGCCCTGCCAGCGCCAGTTGTCGATCTCCATGCGGATGGCGCCGAAGGTGGCGGTCTGGCTGTGCGGCGCGACGCCGGGGTCGTCGAGGTAGCCGCGGTATTGACCGCGGACGCCCGCCGCGGCCACCTCGGCGAGGTCGAGCGGCCGGATCGCGTCGAGCACCTTCACCTTCTCGTTCCGGACGGCGGTCGCCTCGAATCGCACCGGCGCCTCCATGGCCGTCACCATCAGCAGTTGGAGGAGGTGGTTCTGGAACATGTCGCGGAGGACGCCGGCGGTGTCGTAGTAGGCCCCGCGGCGGCCCACCTTCACCTCCTCGGCCACGGTGATCTGCACGTGGTCGATGTAGCGACGGTTCCAGACCGGCTCGAAGATCGTGTTGGCGAATCGCAGGGCGAGGATGTTCTGCACCGATTCCTTGCCGAGGTAGTGGTCGATGCGAAACACCTGCCCCTCGTGAAAGACGGAGTGCAGGTGGGCGTTGAGCGCCCGCGCCGTCGCGAGGTCGGTGCCGAACGGCTTCTCGACCACGATCCGCCGGGGTCCGTGCGTTTCCGCCGCCAGGCCGTGTTCGCCGAGCGCCGCCACCACCGGTGCGTAGAACTGCGGCGCGGTGGCCAGGTAGTAGACCCGCGTCGCGGCCGCGTCGCCCTCGAGCGCGGTGAGCCGCTCGGCCAGGGTGCCGAAATCCTCGCTGCGGCTGATGTCGCCCGGCTGGTAGTGGATCCGCGACGCGAACTGCCTCCAGGACTCGTCGTCGAGCGGTTCGCCCTCCGCATGCCGGGCGGTCGATTCGCGAAGGCTCGCCCGCCACTGGTCGTCGCTCATCGGGGTGCGCGAGAAGCCGACGATGCGGGTGTCGGCCGGCAGCAAGCCGGCCCGTTGCAGGTGATAGAGCGCCGGCACGAGCTTCCGGCTCGTGAGATCGCCCGAAGCGCCGAAGATGACGACGGTGTGGGACATGGGTTCGCCTTTGCGGTGGGTTCAGGGCCTGGGCGTTGGATCGCTCGCTCCGCTTCCGTTCACAGACGCATGCCCGTGAAACCTCCATCGACGTAGAGCTCGGCTCCGGTGATGAAACTGCCCGCCACCGGGGCGCAGAGCAGGATCGCGGCGCCGAGGAGTTCATCGGGGGTGCCGAACCGGTTCATCGGGGTCTGGCCCATGATCGCGGCCGTCCGCTCGGGCGAGAGGATCTTGCGGTTCTGTTCGGCCGGAAAGAACCCCGGGCACAGCACGTTCACGCGGACGCCCTTGGGAGCCAGCTCGCGGGCGACGTTCTTGGTGTAGTTCACGACCGCCGCCTTCGACGCCGAGTAGGCAAACACCTTCGAGAGCGGCTTGTCGGCCGACACGCTGCCGATGTTCAGGATCGCGCCGCCGCCGAGCGAAGCCATGTGGGCCCCGAAGATCTGGCAGCCCAGATGGGTGCTTTTGAGGTTCGTGTCGAGCACCTTGGCGAAGTCGTCGTCGGGAATGTCGAAGTACGGCACCGACGAATTCACGCCGGCGCAGTTGACGAGAATGTCGGCCCGCCCGCGGGCGACGACCGTCGCCTCGAGAAGCGCCCGCACGCTCGCCCGGTCGATCGCATCGACGCTCGCGAACATGCCGTCGCCCCCCGCCGCCCGGATCGCATCGACCCGCGCCGTGCCGCGGTCGGCCCCGCGGCCGGCGACGACGACGAAGGCGCCGGCCTGCGCCAGCCCTTCGGCCAGCGCCCCGCCGAGCACGCCGGTGCCACCGACGACCACGGCGGTGCGACCGGCCAGGCCGAAGAGGTTGTCGAGGTAGTCATGAACCACGGTCTGCGCCCTCCACGTGGAGATCGTGCCTGAAACTGCCCTGCGGCCGCTTCGTCCGCTTCACACGGGCTTCCGCAGGTCGAGCCATTCCGTGTGGAACGTGCCCTGCTTGTCGGTGCGCTCGTAGGTGTGGGCGCCGAAATAGTCGCGCTGCGCCTGCAGCAGGTTGGCCGGCAGCCGCTCGTGGCGGTAGCCGTCGTAGTAGGCCAGCGCCGTCATGAAGGCCGGCACCGGCACGCCGATCGTGGCGGCGCTCGCCACGACGTGGCGCCAGGCGTGCTGGCTGTCGGCCAGCGCCTTCTGGAAGTAGGGCGCGAGCATGAGGTTCTCGAGGTTGGGATCGGCGTCGTACGCCTCGGCGATGCGCTCCAGGAACTGGGCGCGGATGATGCAGCCACCCCGCCAGAGCATGGCGATCGAGCGGTAGTCGAGTTGCCAGTCGTGCTCCTTGGCGGCGGCCGCCAGTTGGACGTATCCCTGGGCGTAGCTGGCGATTTTCGAGGCGTAGAGTGCCTGGCGGACCTGCTCGATGAACTCCTGCGCGTTTCCCTCGTACCGCATGTCGGGGCCCTTGAGCACGCGGCTGGCGCGGACGCGGGCCTCCTTCATCGCGGACAGGCACCGCGCATACACGGCCTCGGTGACGAGCGTGCTGGGCACGCCCAAATCGAGCGCCAACTGGCTCATCCATTTGCCGGTGCCCTTGGCTCCCGCCTTGTCCAGGATCCGATCGACCATGAAGTCGCCCGTCGCCGGATCCTTGACGGTGAAAATGTCGCGCGTGATCTCGATCAGATAGCTGTCGAGTTCGCCCCGGTTCCACTCGGCGAACACGGCCGCCAACTGATCGTTGGAGAGGCCGGCGGCCACCTTCAGCAGCCAGTAGGCCTCGCAGATCAGCTGCATGTCGCCGTACTCGATGCCGTTGTGGACCATCTTGACGTAGTGGCCGGCCCCGCGCGGCCCCACCCAGTCGCAGCAGGGGATGTCGCCCTTGGGCCCGACCTTGGCGGCGATCGACTGGAAGATCGGCTGGACGAGCGGCCACGCCGCCTTGGATCCTCCCGGCATCAGGCTCGGCCCCTTGAGCGCGCCTTCCTCGCCGCCGGAGACGCCGGTGCCGATGTAGAGCAGGCCCGCCGCCTCGACGGCCTTGGTGCGGCGCTCGGTGTCGGAGTAGAGGGTGTTGCCGCCGTCGATGATGACGTCGCCCTTGGAGAGCAGGGGAGTGAGCGTCGCGATGAGGTCATCGACCGCCGGGCCGGCCTTGACCATCATCATCACCTTGCGCGGGGGCTTCAGCGCGGCGACGAGTTCCTCGAGCGAATGGCAGCCCACCACATGCGGCTGCTTGCCGCGGTCGGCGGTGAAGGCGTCGGTGACGCTGGTCGTGCGGTTGTAGACCGCGATGGAGTAGCCGCGGCTGGCGATGTTGAGGGCCAGGTTCTCGCCCATGACCGCCAGGCCGATCAGTCCGATGTCGCACGTGCCCTGCTTGTTCATCCTCAAAACACTCCTGGGTGGCCCGCCACGGTAAAAAGTCGGGAAACTTTCGCGATCCCGCAGACTATATCGGCAGGCGACCGGGCGAACCAAAGCCCAACGCAAACTGGCTCCACGACGCGGGAAACGGCCGATTCGGTCAGGGAAAAAGAAGTCTGGACTGAAGGAAACGGCCCCGACTGGCCGATGCAAAGGCAGCCTCGTGAGAACCGTGCATTGCGGCACAACCCGCACGGTTTTCGCGATGCACAGAACTTGACCATTCGGCCCAGGTTCCCGTAGCGTAGGCTGGTCGATCACAAGGCGCCGTAGCCAAGTGGCTAAGGCAGCGGATTGCAAATCCGCCATCGTCGGTTCGACTCCGACCGGCGCCTCTTTTCATTTTTCGCCCGCCCATGAACGACGATTCATCGCGGCACGACGCGGGCCAGGAGTGCGGCACCTGCTGCTTCTGGCGGCGCCGGAAAACGAGCGACAGCGGCGTGGGTTGGGGGCAGTGCCGAAGAATGCCTCCGTCCCTTCCGACCGTCGCCGACGACAAGTTGGTGATCGTCGGCGTCTGGCCGCATACCGAAGCGCGGGACTGGTGCGGTGAATGGCAACGCCTGCCCGCCGCCGGGCCTTCGTAGGGCCGCCGACCGTCCGCCGCGGCTTCCCGCCAACTGTCGCGCTCCCGCACCGCGCCGGGGCGACCTTGGAATCGGCCTCGCGGTGGCAGGGCAGGGGGGCTGGGCGGAGTGGGCGCCGCGAGGGCGGGGCTCCGCGGTCTCCCGCCGCCCGCCTGCCGCGGTTGCCGACTTGCCCGGGGTCCTAGCATTCGGCGGGTCGAAGGGTGACGGGTTTGGTAAGCCCCAGGTGGAGGAGCCAGCCATGCACGCGGAACGCGAGGTTTGGGTCACGCGGATACAGGGCGGCACTGCGACTGAAGCGATCTCGAAGTGGCTCAGCGGCGACTATCGTTGCGGCGATGAGCCTGTGATGATCGATGCGATCCGGCGGAGCCTCGGCAACGAACTCTCCGACGTCGAGATCAAGGAACTGATCTACGAAGCCTGGGAACGCGGCCAGAGCGCCGACGACGCGCTGCAGCGGTTGCGGCGCGCCGGCGACGGGGCCGCGACGTCGGACGCCTCGGCGGGACTCTCCCCGAGCCCATCCGATAGCCGCGCCGGCGGCGGCCGATGACGCGCCGGCCCGCGTGCCGGCCATCGCCGGCTCCGACTTCCGCCGCGAATCGCCGCGGGCCGTGCGGAGGGCATCGGCATCAGGTGGGGGCGGGCGGGCCGCTCGGTGCCGGGGCTGCCGCGAGCGGCGGGAAGGCGCGAAAGCAGAGGCCGAGCAGCACGGGCACCAGCACGAGCGTGACGAGCGTGGAGACCAGCAGGCCGCCGAGGAGCACGGCGCCCAGACCGCGGTAGAGCTCGCTCCCCGCCCCGGGAAAGAGCACCAGCGGCAGCAGCCCGAGCACCGTCGTCAGCGTGGTCATGAAGATGGGACGAATGCGGCTGCGCACCCCCTCGAGGATCGCCTCGGTCGGCTCGACGCCCGCGTCCCGCACCAGCTGCAGCGACCGCTCCACGATCAGGATCGGGTTGTTGACGACCGTGCCGACGAGGATCACGAAGCCGAGCATCGTGAGCACGTCGAGCGTCTGGAAAATGCCCGCCCGAGCGCCGACGAGGTTGAGCAGCGCGAGCCCGGCCAGCCCTCCCACGGCCCCCAGCGGCACCGCCGCGATGATCACGGCCGGGTAGAACCAGGATTCGAAGAGAGCCGCCATCAGGAGGTAGGTGATGAGCCCGGCCAGCACGAAGTTGAACCAGAGCGACTTCCAGGTGGCGCGCAGCTTATCGGCGGTGCCGCCGAGAGTGATGGCGTAGCCGCCATCGAGCGCTCCCGACGCCGCCAGCGGCTCGATCACGAGCGACTGGATGCGGTCCTGTGCCTCCTCCAGGGGCATGCGCGCCGGCGGCGACACCTGCACCGTGATCGCCCGCTGCCGCTCCCGGTGCAGAATCTGCTCCGGGCCGCTGGAGAACTCGCGGACCTCGGCCACGCTCTCGAGCGGCACGAGCTGTCCGCCGGGCGTGACCACGGGCAGCGACCGCAGATCCTGGGTGCGCTGCACGAAGCGGTCGTCCCCCTTGATGACGAGGTCGATCCGGTCGCCGTCGAGGAAGTAGTCGGTGGCGTAGCCGCCATCGACGAGGCAATCGACCATGTAGCCGAGCTGGCGGGCGTCGAGCCGCATGTCGGCGGCCTGCTCCAGCCGCGGCACGAGTTGCACCTCGGGGCTGGAGAGGTCGAGCGAGGGCTTGGGAAGGTTCTGGCTGCCCGGCGTCGCCTCGGGGAGCCGGCCCATCACCTGGGTTCCGAGTTGCACGAGTTTCGCGAGGTCGGGCCCGGTGATCTCGATGTCGATCGAGCGTCCCGAGCCGATGCCCTGCTCGAAGAGGCTCGCCTGCTTGGCCACCGCGAACGTGCCGGGCAGGCCGGAAGCGACGCGCCGCACCAGCGGCACCAGTTTCGAGGCGTCCAGGGGGTCGAGCGCCCGCAGGCCGATGAACACGCTCTTGCCGCGGGCCGTGAAGAAGAGGTCGCCGAGGATCGGCGCGTCGAGGGCCTGGGCCTCGGGCGTGCCCGGATCGACGTCCCAGTAGGGCAGGAGCCGCTCCTCGACGAGGTCGCCCATTCGCAGGAGCTCGTCGAGGTTGTATCCGGGGGGCGGGAGCAGGATGCCGAAGACGAGGTTGCGGTTGCCGTCGGGCAGGTATTCCACCTTCGGGAGCAGGAGCCACGAGGCCGCGACCGATGCCGCCACGATCGACACCGCCGCGACGGCCTGCCGCCACGGGCTCGCCAGCAGGAAGCGGTCGAACCCGAGCACGGTCGCGGTGAACGCCTTGCCGAACCGCGCCAGCGAATCGAGCCGCCCGACGACATCCCCCGCGGCCCGGCGGGCCGCCCCGCCGGCCAGCAGCTTCGCGGCGGCGACCGGCACCACGAGCACCGACACGACGAGCGAGAGGAGCACCGCCGCGCTGATCGCGATCGCGATGTCGCCGAACAGTTGCCCGGCCCCCTCGCGGACGAACAGCACCGGCAGAAACACGGCCACCGTCGTGAGCGTGCTGGCGAGCACCGCCCCCCACACCTCCTCGGTGCCGTGGATCGCGGAGGCGCGGGCATCCTCCCCCGCCGACCAGCGGGTGAAGATGTTTTCCAGCACGACGACCGCATTGTCCACGAGCATGCCGACGGCGAACGCCATGCCGGCGAGGCTGATCACGTTGAGCGTCCGCCCGAACAACGCGAGCGAGAGAAACGTGCCTACGACGCTCACGGGGATCGCGAGCGCCACGATGAGCGTCGAGCGCATGCTGCGCAGGAAGACGAGCAGCGTCAGCACCGTGAGCAGGCCGCCGACGACGATGTTGTCGCGCACCAGCCCGATGGCCGAATCGATGTAGGTCGTCTCGTCGTAGACCAGCGTCAGGGCCAGGCCCCGCGAGCGCAGGCCGCGGTCGATTTCGGCCGCGACCGTGCGGACATTCCGCATCACCTCGAGGACGTTCGCCCCCTGCTCTCGCGTGATCTTGATGCCGATGTTGCTGGTGCCGAACCGCCGCAGGATGCCGTCGGGCTTCTTCTTGCCCAGTTGTGCCCGCGCCACGTCGCGGACGTAGACCGGCTTGCCGTCGCGGCGCGTGATGATCGTCCCCTCGACCTGCTTCGGCGAGCGGAACTGCCCGAGCGTGCGGACCACGTAGCGGCGCTTCCCCTCCCAGACGTCGCCGCCCGAAGTGTCTTGGTTCTGGTTGGCCAGCGCCGTTCGCAGGTCGTCGATCGTGAGCCCCCGCGCGGCCAGCCGCTGCGGGTCGATGATCACCTGTAGTTCATCCGCCCGCCCTCCCACGAGATCGGCGCTCGAGACGCCGTCCACCCGCTCGAGCCGGGTTTCAATGTCATCCTCGGCCATGCGCCGCATCGCCTCGATGTCGAGCGCGGGCGGGCAGATCCCGGCGATCTCGGGATGGCTCGCCGCCAGCCGTTGCAGCCGAAAGAGCGCGAGGTTCGGGGAGCGGGCGCGAAGCACGCGGTCGAGATCGGCGGCGAGCGCGGGATGGGTCGCCTGCGCCCGCTCGATCGCCGCGC
>JBEIQP010000080.1:0-11897 GCA_040376455.1 Planctomycetaceae bacterium
GCCGCGCGGCGAGTGTGGCCCGGGCCTGATCCCGCGCCGCAGGCTCAACCCGCCACGCCGGCGCCGACCGCGGCCCCCGTGGCGGCGGCGGCCCCGTCCGCGCTCGACGATCTCCGCAAGGCGCTCGCGGCCGGTGGCGACGAGCAGCAGCGGGTCGCCACGGTCGACGCGATCGCCGATCTGGGCCAAGGCGCGAGCCCCGCGCTCGCCGACCTGCTCAAGGCCACCGAGGACGCGGAACCGCGCGTGCGCTGGCACGCCGCGCGGGCCATCGGCCTGATCGGCGAGGACGCCGTCTCGGCGGTGCCGCTGCTGGTCGGCCTGCTCTCCGACCCCGACCCGATCGTCGCGGCCCAGGCTGCGGCCGCGATCGGCCTGATCCGCGCCGACGAGTCCGCGACCACCATCACGCCCGAGGATGCGGGCCGCTACTCCGCCGCCTTCCCGGCGCTCGCCAAGGCGACGGTGCACGCCGATCCGCGGGTGCGGCGGGCCGCGATCCGGGGGCTGCGCTCCCTCAACCCCGCCCCCGAGGTTCTCGCCCCCCTGTTCAGCAAGCAGTTGGCCGACGCCGATCCCTCGGTCGTGATGCCCGCGTTGCAGACGCTGGCCAACATGGAGGAAGTCGCCGTGCCCGTGCTGCTGGAGTCGCTCAAGGACCCCAAGTCCCGCTACTGGGCGAGCGTCGCGCTGGCCGACATCGGCCCGGAGGCAGCCGCGGCGGCCGAGCCTCTGGCCAAGGTCGTCGAGGAGGGCGAGTTGCATGAAAAAATGCAGGCGGTGCTCGCCCTCGCCGCGATCGGCGAAAAGGCGGCGGTCGCCGCGCCCGCGCTGCTCCAGGCGCTCGCGTCGCCCGACAAGTCGCTGCAGTTTCCGGCGGTCTTCGCGCTCGGCAAGTTGCGGGCCGCCGAAGCCGATGCCGCGTTGAAGGCCGTCGCCGAGTCGGAGGAGGACTCGTTCCTCGCCACCGTCGCGGCCTGGGCCCGCGCCAAGATCCATCCCCAGGACGAGCCGCTGCGTGAAGAGGCGATCAAACGCCTCCACCAGGGGCTCGAGAGCGACGATCCTCGGGCCCGCGAAGGGGCCGCCTCCGGCCTGTCCGATCTGGCCGGGGATCTCGCCGACGACGAGAAGCAGAAGATGGCCAGCCTCTTCGCCGAGATGCTCGACGACGCCGATCCGGACGTCGGCATCAGCGCTGGCGCGGCGCTGATCCGGATGGGACCGGCGGCCGTGGACGCCTTGCGGGCCAAGCTCGGCGATGCCGCCGTGCGGGGCAACGTCATGGAGATCCTGGCCGCACTCGGCCCGGCGGCCAAGCCGGCGATCGCCGACCTCGTGAAGGGACTTTCCGATCCCGACCCGACGTTTCGCGGTGATGCCGCCGTCGCGCTCGGCGCCATCGGGCCCGATGCGGCCGTGGCGGTTCCCGAACTGCGGGCCATGCTCGTGGACGAGAAGGCAGATTCCGCGATCCGTTATCCGGCCGCCTACGCGCTCGGTCGCATCGGCCCGCAGGCCAAGCCCGCGCTCGACGACCTTCGCGGGCTCGTGAAGTCGCCGGACGAATTGATGGCCACGCTCGCGATCTGGGCCGCCCTCAAGATCAACCCGAGCGACACGGCGCTCGCCGAAAACGCCATCCCGCCGCTCCGCCGCGCCCTCCGCGGCGATCGGGAGATGGTCCGCCTGGAGGCGGCCGTGGCCTTGGGCGAACTCGGTCCGGCGGCGTCGTCGGCGATCCCGATCCTGGAACTCGTCTCGGAAGACGATCCGTCGAAGCCGGTCCGCCAGGCGGCCGCCGACGCGATCGCGAAGATCAAGGTCAAGCCGTAGGCCGGCGGGCCCGTCAGCCGATCGCGGGCGCCGGCTCGGCGGCCTCGGCACCGCGGGTGATCGTGAAGCCCATCTCCTCGATCATCTTGTAGTCGGCCTCGGGCAACTGGCCTTTCGTGGTCAGGTAGTCCCCCACGAAGATCGAGTTGGCCGGGTAGAGGCCGAGGGCCTGCAGGCTGCCGAGATGAATCTCGCGGCCGCCCGCGATGCGGATCTCGGACGTGGGGTTCACCATCCGCATCATGGCGAGGCCCCGGAGGCAGTCGCGCGGGGTGAGGCGGCTGGTCTGCTCGAGCGGCGTGCCGTCGATCGCGTTGAGGAAGTTGAGCGGAATCGACTCGACCTGCATCGCCCGCAGGTCGAAGGCCATGTCGATCAGGTCGTCGTGGGTCTCCCCCATCCCCATGATGCCACCGCTGCAGAGTTGCAGGCCGGCGGTGCGGCAGGCCTCCAGGGTCGCCATGCGGTCGGCATACGAATGGGTGGAGCAGACCTCGCCGTAGTAGCGTTCGCTCGTGTTGAGGTTGTGGTTCACCTTGTCCACGCCGGCCGCGGCCAGCCGCCGCGCCTGGTCGGGCGTGAGCAGCCCCAGGCAGGCGCAGATGTTGAGGCTGTAGAGCTGCTTGATCTCGGGCGTGATCCGACAGACGAAGTCGATCTCGCGCTCGGTCGGCCCCCGCGCGGAGATCACGATGCAGAACGTCTTCGACTGCCGCTCGGCGGCCAGTTTCGCCGCCTCCAGCAGCTTCGGCGCCGAGAGGAGGTTGTAGCGGGGGATCTCGGCCTCGGAGACCTTGGATTGCGAGCAGTAGCCGCAGTCTTCCGGACAGAGGCCGCTCTTGGCGTTCATGAGGAAGAAGAGCTGGACGGTGTTGGCGAAATGCCGATGCCGCACGCGGTAGGCCGCAGCGAGCACGTCCAGCAGTTCCACGTCGGATGATTCGAGAATGGCGCGGGCGTCGGCCCGTTCGATGGAGCCGCCGTCGAGCACCCGGGCGGCCAGTGCATGCCAGCGGCCGGGGCCCGCCTCCGCCATCGGGACCGACGATTTTCCTGCGGAAACCTCTGCCAATGACATGCGGTGCGCTCGCGAACGGGTGTCGGGGAAGGGGCGGGAGGGGCCCCGCGAGGACCCGAATGTATGCGATGCCGGCCCCCGCGCCCACTTCGGCGGGCTTCAGCGGCCCCACCGCAAAAGGTTCGGGCTCCGGACGGCCGATAGGAGAACCGGGCGGACACCCCCCACGCGACACTCCGACCATGCAGCGACTCCTGCCTTTCGTCCTGACCTTCGCGGCCCTCGCGGCCGGCCACCCGTGCGCGTGTGCCGCGGACGGCGGCTACTCGATCGTGGCCCAGTCCACACGAGCCACCGCGGCCACCGGACGGCGGCCCATCGGCGAGCGGATCGCGTCGGCCAACCTGCCCGATGCGACGGCCTCCCACGCGGCGGCGCCGGCCGGGCGTCAGGCGCGGGCCAGTTCCAGTGGAAATGGGCTGAGGAGTTCGAGGCCGTCGGCGGTCACGAGGTAGTCGTTCTCGATCCGCATGCCGCAGGCGAGCGCCGGATCGTACAACGCCGGCTCGACGGCGATCACGTCTCCCACCTCCAGCACGTCGTCCCAGTGGGGATTGAGGTGCGGCATCTCGTGCACGAACAGTCCGATGCCGTGCCCCAGGTGGCTCGACCAGCTCCCGGCGGTCGTGCCGGCGAGCCACTGGCGAACCTCCTCGTAGATGTCGCGGCACCGCACACCCGGCTTGGCGACACGTTCCACCAGCGCGAGGGCCCCGCAGACCCGTTCCCAGGCGGCCAGTTGCCGGTCGGTGGGCCGGCCGTCCACGGAGATGGTCCGCGCCGTGTCGGCGAAGTAGCCCCGATACGCCGGCCCCAGATCGAAGATGAAGAGCTCCCCGGCCATGCAGGGCCGCGACCGCGGCGGCCCGCCGCGCAGGCCGCAGGCGTAGTCGTTGCCCGTGCCGGTGAGCATCTCGCCGCACGAGGCGACCGCCGCGGCCTGGAGCGCCGAGAAGATGGCGAGTTCGTCCGCTCCGGGCCGCACGAGGTCGCGGGCGGTGTCGTACATCGCTCCCGTCGCCGCGATGGCGCGGCGGAGCAGGACCAGTTCATCGGCGTCCTTGCGGCGCCGTCTCCGCAGGAGTTCGGGCTCGACGTCGGTCAGGACCGCGGCCTCCAGCAGCCGGCTGACGTGGGGCGGACAGCTGGAGAACTCCACCCCGACGCGGCCGGGGCGGCCGCAGGACGCGAGCCACTCGCCGAGCACGGCCGCCGCGGCCTCGCGCTGGTCGTTGCGGAGCGTCGAGCGCCACTTGGCTTCGTAGGTGCGCACCTCCGTGGCGGCCGCCGTCTCGACCGGTTTGTCGGGACAGACAAGCAGCGTTTCCCCGGTCGCGAGCAGCGCCGCCAGCGGCGCGAACCGGAAATCCCAGCGGTGCCCGGTGAGGTACTGCAGGTTCTCCGGCGACGCGATCACCACCGCATCGACCGCCGCGTCGGCCATCCACCCGCGCAGCCGCTCCTGCCGCACTCGGCAGGCCTCGGGATCGAGCAGGGAAAAACTGCCGTTCATGCGCCGGTTCCTCGCGGTTCAGTCGAGCTTCGTCAACAGGGTGGAATCGAACGGGGGGAACTTCGGATCGAGCCGCTCGAGCGTCTTCCGCACCAGCCGGGCCACGACGAGGTTGCGGTACCACTTCCGGTCGGCGGGCACGATATGCCAGGGCGCCTGCTCGGTGTTGCAGCGCGTGAGGGCATCGTCGTAGGCGGCCCGAAAATCGTCCCAGAGCAGGCGGTCGTCGAGGTCGCTGGGGCCCAGCTTCCACTGCTTCTTGGGATCGCGGAGCCGATCCTCGAGCCGCTTGCGCTGCTCATTCCGGCTGATGTGGAGGAAGCATTTCACGAACGTGATGCCGCCGTCGGTCAGCAACTTCTCGAAGGCGTTGATCTGCGCGTAACGCTCCTTCCAGACTTCCTTGGGGACGAGCTTGCGCACCCGAACCACCACCACGTCCTCGTAGTGGGAACGGTTGAAGATGCCGATCCGGCCGTGGGCGGGCACGGCCGCATGCACCCGCCAGAGAAAGTCGTGCGCGAGTTCGAGCGCGCTTGGCGCCTTGAAGCTCTTCACGTCGAGGCACTGGGGGCTCACGCCGCTGGCCAGCATCCGGATGGCGCCGTCCTTGCCGGAGGTGTCGATGCCCTGGAGCACCACGACCACGGCCCGTTTCGCCTCCGCGAAGAGCCGGTAGGCGAGTTCGTCGAGGTGCTCGCAGTGGCTCCGCGTCTCGGCCTCCGCCTCCTCGCGATCGAGGCCGTCGTGAAACTCGGGATCGAAGTCGGCGAGCCGGATGTCGCGTCCGGCGGGCACCACGAGCGGCTGATCATGCGACCGACCCATCGGCATCTCCTCCCGGGAAGGTCGGGAGTGTAGCACGCCGCGGGACGGTCTTCAGCCCTCGGCGCCCGAGTAGAAGATGGCCCGGGAGCTGACGCAGCGTTCGCGGCGGCGCCGCGGCCGGGGCGGGGCGATCATCCGCGAGGCGAGCAGGTCAACGAGCAGTTCCGCGTCGTCGAGGGCGGCGCCGGCCGCGTCTCCGGCCGACAGCACCATCTCCGCCTCCACGTGGAGCACCTCGTGGATCGGCCAGACCGTCGCCGCGCGGACCGTGCACGCATCCGTCCCGACCGTCACGGTGTAGCAGCGGCAGTTGGATCCATTCGGGCGGTGGGTCGCGGTGGGGGCGGTGGCGTGCATGGCGGCGATCTCCCGGAGGGTGCTTGGCAAGTTCGACGTGCCACCCCGGCCGTGAACCGGGGCGGCGGCAGAACTCCTGTGCATTCGCCGTGCCGCGCCGGAAAAAGTCGGCCCGCGGCCATCCAGTCGCCGCAATCCATCCAGTATGAAGCCGGGACGTCCCGAAAGCGGCACGCCCGAGCAAGGAAGGCGGTCTGGACGACCTGCGGGCTTGAAAAATTTTCAGCCCGGCCCGGCCGTCCGCCCGGTTTCACCGGCCGGATCCGACCCGCGGGCCTCGGCCGGGGCGACCGCGCCGTGCTCGATCCGCTCCTCGTGCTTGTGGCGAATCTGATCGCGGAGTTTGGCGGCGAGTTCGTAGTCCTCCGCACGGATCGCCTCGGCGAGCTGCTCGTCGAGCGTTCGGCCGACCTCGTACCGCGTCCGGATGCTCTCCCGCATTTCCTCCAGCCGCCGGACGAGTTCGTCGCCCGAATACTGCTCCTCCGCGTCGTAGCGGGCGAAGAGTTCCCGGAACCGTGCCAGGCCCGCGTTGATCTCGCCGACCGCCAGTTCGGGCCCGTCGTCCTGCAGGGCCGCGAGGGCGCCGGCCTGCACCCGGTGAAAGAGGACGAAGGGCCGGTACTGTTCGTGCGAGAGCGCCCACTCCTCGTCGGCGGCGTGCTCGCGGACGAAGTCCATGAAGGCGAGGCTGTGGTCGGCGTCGCGGGCCGCCCGGCGGTATTCGCGAAGCGACAGCCAGCAGAGTCGCCGGTGGTAGTACTGCACGAATTCGCGGTCGGCCTCGGCGCACTGCTCCTTCGAGAGCCGGAACGAGCCTCCTTCGCGGATCACCTCGCCGACGAGATAGTCGTAGTAGGTTTCCGCCCCGTTGGGCCGCAGCCCGTCGGGCCGCAGGTCGGTCTCCATCTGGAGCAGGCCCATGTCCACCCGCATCTGGAGAACCTCGCGGCCGTTCCGCGCCTTGACCAGCCGCGCTGTCACCTCGCCCGGTTGGAAATCCCACTTTTTCAGGAGCGAGTCGATGTCGCGGTAGGTCGCCATGGTGCAGTCCTTCGTCGGCCGGCGGATGCGGGCTTCGCTGCCCGCGGACCGAATTATACCAGCCGGCTCAGTCGGCGGGCCGGGCCCGAAGCTGCTTCGTCCGCGACCGCCGCTTTTTCGATTCCAGCCGACCGGCCACGGCCGAGCGGGGCGTTTTCGTGCGGCGGCGCACCGTGGGCGGCGCGAGCGCCCGTTCGAGGATCGCCGACAGTTTGGCGAGACAATCCGCCCGGTTTCGCGGCTGGTCGCGGTGCCGCTGGCTGGTGATGATGATCGCGCCGTCCTGGGTGAGCCGCGACCGCTCCCGGGCGAGCACCCGCTGCCGCACATCCTCGGGCAGGTTGACACAGCCGCGGACATCGAACCGCAGCATGGCCTTGCTGCTGGTGCGGTTGACGTGCTGGCCGCCGGGACCGCCGGAGCGCACGAACTGCCACTCCAGTGCCTCGGCGGGGATCACCAGCGTGCGAACCCCGTCGTCCACCCGAATGCCGCGGCCTTTCGCCATCGTTGGCTCCTTCCTACGTGCCGAGTGTAGAGTGCCGTTTCCGCCGACCGGAAGCCCGAGCCCCCGGGGGCTTCACCGGCGACCGGCGGTGGCTTCATTCTTCCGGGTTCGTGCCTCCGATGACACAGCGGGTTCGTTCAGCGACCCTCACCCGCCGGCGCGGCCTGTTTCCCGTGCCGCCGGGGCCGCTGCTCGCGTTCGTGATCCTCTGCGGCAGCCTTGCCACACTCCCGGCCGCGGAGCCGGCGGCCGACCTTTCGACCCGCCAGGGGGAGGATTGGGGGACGTTTCTCGGGCCGACCGGCAACGGCCGCAGCGGGCTGCGGGGCATGCCCGTTCCCTGGCCGAAGGATGGGCCGCCGATCGCGTGGCACCGTGAACTGGGGGAGGGCTACTGCGCGCCGGCCGTGGCGCTGGGCCGCGCCGTCGTGTTCGATCGGATCGGCCCCGACATGCGGCTCCGCTGCCTGCACGCCGAGACCGGCGCGTTGCTCTGGGAGGCCCGCTACCCGTCCGACTACACCGACACCTTCGGTTACGACGGCGGGCCGCGCGCGGCGCCGGTGATCGCGGGCGACCGCGTGCTCACGTTCGGGCCCGAGGGCCGCCTCGAATGCCGCTCCCTGACCGACGGCGCCAGCCTCTGGCACATCGACACGACCGCGACCTACCACGTGGTGCGAAACTTCTTCGGCGTCGGAGCCGCGCCGCTCGTGACGGATGCCCCCGGCGGGCCGCTCGTGATCGTGCAGGTGGGGGGCAGTCGTCCGGGATCGACGCCCCCGGCGCCGGAGCGGCTCGATCTCGTGAAGGGGCTCGACAGCGGCCTGGTGGCCTTCGACCTCGCGACGGGCCGGGAACGCTGGCGAACGTCGGATCAACTCGCCAGCTACAGCACGCCCGTGCGGGCGGAGATCGCCGGCAAGCCGCGCGTGCTGGCGTGGATGCGCGACCGACTGCTCGTGGTCGATCCCGCCGACGGTCTCGTCCGTGGCGACTTCCGCTGGCGGGCCGCCGAACTTTTCAGCGCGGTCTGCGCGAGCCCCGTGGCCTCGGGGAACGAGGTCCTGCTCTCCGAGTGCTACGGCCCCGGCAGCGTCCTGCTCGACCTGACGAACCCGGCGCCGCGGGTGCTGCGGCAAGACCGGAAGAACGGCCGCCCCGACCGCGGCCTCAAGGCCCACTGGCCCACTCCCATCCTCCACGAGGGGCACCTCTACGGCGAAAGCGGCCGCCATGCGGGAGACGCGGTGCTCGCCTGCGTGGATTGGGGCACGGGCGAGGTGCGGTGGAGCGAACAGGGCTTTGGCCGGGCCAGCGTGGTGCTCGTCGCAGGGCATCTCGTCGTGCTGGGTGAATTCGGCGACCTGGCGCTCGTGAAGGCCGCTCCCGACCGCTACACCGAGGTGTCGCGCACGCGGCTCGTCGATCGGTCTGGAGACACGCCGACCGATCTGCTCGTCGCGCCGTGCTGGGCCGCGCCGGTGATCGCCCGCGGCTACTGCTACCTGCGCGGCCAGGGCCGGCTCGTCTGTCTCGACCTGACCGAACGAAAGTAGCGGGCGGCCGTTTTTGTCAAGGGCGAAACCGCCCCGCGTGCTGTCATCTTCCGCGGCGCACCAAGACCCGCTCCACACGGGGTTCCGGAGGCCTTTGCTCCTTCTCTGGACAGTGTGCGCACGGTCGCCGCATACTCTCCCCCTTCGATGGCGGGTTCACGCGTCGCAGGACATGTCGCGACGCCGCGAGTGCCAGGAGCATCACGAACCATGTTCGATATCGCGATCAGTCAGCTGACCACATCCCGCTGGGATCTTTCGCAGGAGCTCGCGCGTCTCGCCGCCTCTCGATTCGAGGCGATTTCGCTCTGGCGGCCGAAACTGTCCGACACCGGCGTGGGGGCCGTCGCCGCGAGCCTCGCCTGCTCCGGAATCCGCGTCTCGAGCCTGCAGTGGGCCGGCGGATTCACCGGCAGCGACGGCCGCTCGTTCGTGGAGAGCATCGACGACGCGGTGGAGGCGATCGAGGCCGCGGCCACGCTGGCCGCCCCGGTGCTCGTGATTCACAGCGGCTGCCGCGGCGGCCATACCCGGAGCCATGCCGGTCGCCTCCTGTGGGAAGCGATCGAGCGGCTCGCCCCGACGGCCCGAGCCGCCGGCGTGACGCTGGCCCTGAAACCGATCCACGCCGCGGCCGCCCCCGGCTGCAGCTTCCTCACCCGATTGAGCGAGGCACTGGACCTCGTGGAGCGTTTCGACGATCCGGTTCTCCGCGTGGCGGCCGACCTCTGGCAGTTCGGGGACGAGGCGAGCCTCACCGACCAGCTGCCGCGGCTCGCAGCGGCGACGGCGGTGGTGCAGGTGGCCGACCGGAGCGGGCCGCCTTCACCCGATATGGATCGGATGCCCGCAGGCCACGGGTCGCTGCCCCTGGAGCGGCTGGTCTTGGGCCTCATCGAGCACGGCTACGAGGGGGACGTGGAATTCGATCCCGTCGGCGAGACGGTCGAGATGCTGGGCTACGAGCAGGTCCTCCACGACACCCGCCTGCTGGCCGATGCGTGGTCCGATCGGGTGGCCGCCAGCTGCGGCAGGAGCGGCCGCGGCATGGAACCGGCCCACGTGCAACTCCGCGGCGTTCACTTCCGGCCCGCGGCCGCCGGCGCGGGGTCGGCCAAGTCCCATGCTTCGAGCCAGACCGTTTCCCGCGGCTGAAGGTTGAAGTCCTGCTTCAGCCGCTGGTCGAAGTCCTCCATGTGGGCCGCCCCGTAGAAGATGGCGATCCGTCGCCGTCCCTTGTCGATCTCGCCGCGCAGCACCTTGAGCGCGGCGGCATTGCGGTCGGTGATCAGCGTCGAGCCCTCCTCGCCGCCGAAGGCGGCCGTCAGGACTTCCATGTCGGTGAATTGTTCGGCCATGAGCCGCCGCAGTTTCATCTGCCGGGCAGGCCCCGAGCCGAAGAGGATGCCGAACATCTCGCCGATCCCGACCTCGCGGCCCGGCGTTTTCTCCCCCCGCTCGGCACGGGCGGCCGACTCGCGCATCACCCGCGTGAGCATCGTCCACCACGATTCGCCCCGCTTCTTCATCGCGGCGTCGAACTCCTGGGGCGTCATGTCGGCGTGGACGAAGTTCGCCGCCGAATAGTCGATCTGATCGAGTTGGAATTCGAGGCCGAGCATCTGCGTCAGGCCGTGTTGGGCCGAGCCGAGCGCGCCTGCGGGCTTCCGGCCCGGCTTCGGCACGCGGGCATTCGGCGGGGCCACGAGTTCGTAGAGAACGACGTCGTAGTCGGTGAAGAGCCGATCGAGCGTGTCGTAATAGTCGCGGCTGCCGAGGTGCACGGCTGCCACGAGATCGACTTGCAGCGGCCGGCGACCGGCCCCCGCGGCCCCGTGGGCCTCGCCGTACTCGACGATCGCGGTGTCGAGCGAAACGGGACCGTTCTTCTCGTCCCGCACGACCCGCAGGAACTCCACCTGCCCCTCGTCGGCCGCGGCGACGGCGGCCGGCGGCTTTCCGCCGATGGGCCGGGGTTCGTCGGCGCGAACCGGCACGGCCGCGGCAAGGAGGAAAAACGGGGCAAGCACGGGGAGACGGGGGCGTTTCATCGTGAATTCTCCGCGGGACCCGGCGGGCGGCCCCTGAGCTTCATGGGCACCGATCCAGAACTCTCCGCAGGATACCCGAGTCTGCCCCGGCCGCCACGCTTCCGGCAGCACCGCTGAAAAATCGCCGAAACCGGAACGGTTTACCAAGATTCGTCAACCCGATCGGCCCGCACGACCGATACCACGAGAGCAATCCGCGTCGGCGGAACACGGCTCCTGCACCACAGGACACACAAGCGATGGCTACGACACAGGGTTTCCGGCATCTTTCGCGACTGATCCTCGCCGTCGCGGCGATCGTGGCAACGGCCACGACCGCCCGGGCCGGGCAGAACTGGATGCCGCTCCTGCCCGACCAGGACTTCTACGACTTCCAGCTCTTCGCGCCGCCGAATCTCCAGGACTACTCCATCCGGCCCGATCCGCAGGAAGGCATCTTCTTCACCTACGACCGCACCTACTGGGGCATCACGCCCCCGCAGTCGAAGCCGATCCTCAACGACTTCTTCATCCCGGTGCAGCCGCTCTCGCCGTTCGCCGTGGCCCAGCTCAACAACAACCTGATCACGGCGGGCTATCCTGGCTCCGGGCTCTACGTGTTCGGCTCCGACCCGCTGCGGCTCGACCTCAACACGAACTGGATGCGGACGAACATGTCGTGGGGCAACCGCTTCGAGGGCGGGTGGATCTACGACGACTACGGGATGCTCTTCAACTACTACAACTCGGGCCCGCAGTCCCAAAGCTTCGAGACGACCAACTCGTTCGCCGTCAATTCACCCACCACGACGTTCGAGCAGCAGGTGGCGCAGGGCGGCGGCGGCCTGATCAACGGCGGCAATCCCCTGGTCGTCTCGACCATCGTTGCCACCAGTCCGCCGCCGGACCACATCATCACCCAGAGCCTTACGCAGACCAACTCGACCGAGTTGCAGAGCGGTGGCTTCGCCTGGATCGTCCGCCGCAATCTCTCGTCGGCCGGCTCGGGGCAGTTGAACACGGCGCGGTTCTCGTTCGGCCCGAAGTTCCTTCAGGTGGCCGACCGGTACAGCATCAACTACGAAAGCAATCAGCAGGGATTCGTGAACGGCTGCCCCGACGGCAACTTCTGCCCGCTCCAATA
>JBEIQP010000077.1:0-12609 GCA_040376455.1 Planctomycetaceae bacterium
AGATTTCCATGCCGCTCGTTCCCATGCGCATCCTGCTCGATCACGCCGCCGAGCACGGCTACGGCATCGCCGCTTTCAACGTCAACAACATGGAGCAGATCCAGTCGATCATGGAGGCCGCCAAGGAGACCGAGTCGCCCGTGATCGTGCAGGCCTCGCGGGGCGCCCGCAGCTACAGCCAGGACAACTACCTGCGCCACCTGATGCTCGCCGCCGCCGAGCTCTATCCGTGGATTCCCGTCGCGATGCACCAGGACCACGGCAACTCGCCCGCCACCTGCACCAGCGCCATCGACCACGGCTTCACGAGCGTGATGATGGACGGCTCGCTCAAGGAAGACGGCAAGACGCCGGCTGACTTCGACTACAACGTGCAGGTCACGAAGGAAGTGGTCCGCCTGGCCCACGCCCGCGGCGTTTCCGTCGAGGGGGAATTGGGCTGCCTGGGCTCGCTCGAGAGCGGTCACGGTGAAGCCGAGGACGGCCACGGCGCCGAAGGCGTGCTCTCGCACGACCAGTTGCTCACCGACCCCGACGAGGCGGCCCGGTTCGTCGCGGCCACCGGCGTCGATGCGCTGGCGGTGGCGATCGGCACCAGCCACGGCGCCTACAAGTTCACGCGCAAGCCCGACGGCGACGTGCTGGCGATGTCGCGGATCGAGGCGATCCACAAGAAGCTGCCCAACTGCCACCTCGTGATGCACGGCTCGTCGAGCGTGCCGCAGGAGCTCCAGGACATCATCAACAAGTACGGCGGCAAGATGCCGCAGACCTGGGGCGTGCCCGTCGAGGAGATTCAGAAGGGCATCAAGCACGGCGTGCGCAAGATCAACGTCGATACCGACTGCCGGATGGCGATCACCGGCGCCATCCGCAAGGTGATGGGGGAGAGCCCGGAGAAGTTCGATCCGCGCGACTTCCTCAAGCCGGCCCGCGACGCCATGAAGAAGGTGTGCGCCGAGCGGATGGTGCAGTTCGGGCAGGCGGGCAACGCCCGCAAGATCCCGGTGGTCACGCTCGAGGCCATGGCGAAGCGCTACGCCCAGGCGTAGCCGGGCCGGTGCGGGGGATTCCGCGCCGGGGCCTTGGTTTTGCACCGCAAAACGACCGTTGCGGCACTTGCCCAGAGGGCCTATAGTCCCGCCCCGCGCCGGGCGACTTGCCGCCCGCCGCGGTCCTCCGCGGATGGCTGGCATGGACGAGATGACCGACGGTGACGTGCTCGATCACGGCCGGGAGATCCTCCGCGCCGAGGCGGATGCGGTCCTCCGCGCGGCCGAGGCGCTCGACGCCAACTTTTCCCGCGCGGTGAGGCTGATCGAGGCCTGCACCGGGAGCGTGGTCGTGACCGGGATCGGCAAGGCGGGGCTCGTGGCCCGGAAAATTTCGGCCACGCTCGCCTCCACGGGAACCCCCAGCCACTTCCTGCACCCCGCCGAGGCGATGCACGGCGACCTCGGCACCCTCCGGCGCGACGACGTGGTGCTCGCCCTTTCCCAGTCGGGCGAGACCGAGGAGATCGTGCGGCTGGTGCCGCACGTGGCCGCGCGGGGCATTCGGATCGTGGCGCTGACCGGGCGGCCCGACAGCGCGCTCGGCCGCGCGGCGGACGTGGTGGTGGCCACCGGCGCGGTGCGCGAGGCGTGCACGCTCGGCCTCGCCCCGAGCACGAGCACGTCGCTGATGCTCGCGCTCGGTGACGCGGTGGCGCTCGTGACCAGCAGCCTGCGCCGATTCACGCACGACGATTTCGCGGCCCGGCATCCGGGAGGAAGCCTCGGCCGGCAGTTGATGTTCGTGGAGGACGCGATGCGGCCGCTGCCCCAGTGCCGGACCGCCGGCCCCGAGGAGACCGTCCGCGCGGTCTTCGCCCGGCCGCTGCCGGCCCGGCGGACGGGCGCCGTGATGATCCTCGACGCGGCGGGCATGCTGGCGGGCATCTTCACCGACAGCGACCTGGCCCGGCTCTTCGAACGACGCAACGACGCCGCCCTCGACGAGCCGATCGGCCGCGTGATGACGGCGAGCCCCACGACGATCAGCGCGGGTACCCGGCTCCGCGACGCCGTGGGCATCCTCGAGGCCCGCCGCCTGAGCGAACTTCCCGTCGTCGATCGCGCCGGGCGGCCGATCGGCCTCGTCGACATCGTCGATCTCGTCGGCCTCGTGCCGACCGAATCGGCGCCGGCGCAGCCGCTGTCGGGCAACGCAGCCGCCTGATTCCTCCCACGCGACGGCCCGCCCGGGCACCAGGAAACGAGAGCTCATGCACGATCCCGCCGAACTCGAACGCCGCCTCGCCCGGGTGCAGTTGCTGCTGCTCGACGTGGACGGCGTGCTCACCGACGGGGGCGTGACGTGGGCCAACGACGGCATCGAGCAGAAGACGTTTCACATCCGCGACGGGCTCGGGCTCCGGCTCTGGCACCGCGCCGGCTGCCGGTCGGGCATCGTCACCGGCCGGTCGAGCCGCGTGGTGCAGGTGCGGGCGGAGGAGCTGGGGATCGGGATCGTCAGGCAGGGCGTGGAAGACAAGCTGGAGACGGCCGGCGCGGTGCTCGCCGAGTGCGGCGTGTCGTGGGAGCAGACGGCCTTTATCGGCGACGACCTGCCCGACCTGCCGGTCGTGATGCGGTGCGGCGTCGGCGTGGCCGTGGCCGACGCCTGCCCGGAACTCGTGGCCGCGGCGGCGCTCGTCACGCGCCTGCCCGGCGGCCGGGGCGCGGTCCGGGAGGTGATCGAGCGGATGCTTCGGGCCCGCGGCAGCTGGGAGTCGATCGTGGGCCGGTATGCGGTTCCCCGGACCTGAGCCGGCGGACGGCACCAACATCGAATCGTCACTGCGGTCGCAACCATGGAACATCGCCTCGGACGCACGCTGCGGGTGTTCCTGGTGGTGCTGGCGGCGGCCGGCTTCTACCGGCTGGCCGTGGTGCCGTGGGTGGAGCCGCGGGTGAGCGACCCGGCCGCCGAGCTGCAGATGACGCCCGAAGAGGCCGCGGCGATCCGGGCCCGCGCCGACCGCCGGCTGGCGGCGCTCGGCGACGTGTTTCCGGCGGGCGCGTGGGAACGGGACGATCCCATCATGCTCGAGAGCAGGCAGATGCGGCTGCTCTTCAAGGACTATCACTCGCTGCCCGACGGCCGGGTGAACCTCGTGCCCTGCACGCTCGTGATCCTCCCGGACCGCAACCGCGTGGCCGCCGACGGTGCGGCCGGCCGCACGCTCGTGCTGCGCGCGCCGCAGGGAGCGGTGCTGGAGTTCGACGAACCGCTCGATCTGAAGCAGGGCCGGCTCGCGAAACTCATCGGCGGCAGCCTGCGCGGGCAGGTGACGATCCGCGGCACCCCGAGCGGCCCCGGCGCCGAGGACGACATCGAGATCGTCACGCGGGACATCGAACTCGACGAACTCGAGGTGCGCACCAACGAGATGGTGCAGTTTCGCTACGGTCGTTCGAGCGGCAGCGGGCGCGCGCTCGTGGCCCGGCTCCGGCCGAGGCAGGGGCCCTCCGACCAGGGACCGAACATCGGCGGCGTCGATTCGATCCGGCTCGATCGCGACGTGCGGCTGCGCATGGAAGGAGTCGCGGGCGGCCTGCTGCCCGGCCGAGGGGCCGACGCCGCTGCGCCGCCCGAGCAGGGCCCGGCGGCGGCGCCCGTGCTCGTGAGCTGTCGGGGCGCCCTGTGCCTCAACGTCTCGGCGAACGTGATCACGCTCGAGGATCGCGTCGACGTGGTGCGAGCCACGCCGGACGGCACCACCGACCAGTTGGCGTGCGATCTCCTGGCGATCCTCCTGGGCCGCCGCGATCCCTCCGCCGGCGGCCGCGGCGGGCTCGAGCCGGTGGAGATCCAGGCGAAGGGCACGCCCGTCGTCGCGAAGAGCGGCGGGGCCGGGCTCGAGGCCCGCGCCGCTCGGCTCGGCTACGAGATTGCCACGCGGCGCATCCTGCTCGACGGCGAGGAGCCGGTCTCGCTGGTGGCGCGCGGCACCGAAATGGAGGCGCGAAAGATCGACTATTGCCCGGGCCCGCCCGGCGACCCGGGGTCGCTGATGGCAGTGGGGCCGGGATGGCTCCGCACCGCGACGGAAAACTCGCCCCCCGCGCAGGCCCGGTGGCAGCAGTGGCTGCGGATGCGGCCCGACGGCACGGGGCACGTCGTCTCGATCGCCGGCGACGCCGAGGTGATGATGGAATCGCAGGGCAGGCTCAGCGCCGCCGAGATGCACCTGTGGCTCGATGTCGTCCAGGGGAACGCGGCCGCGCAGGCGGCCCCCGCACGGCCGGCCGAGGCCGGACCCGATCTCTCCCGCGTTCGTCCGTCGCGGCTGCTCGCCCGCGGCATGGTGGAGGCCGATGCCGAGCAGGTTGCGGCGCGGACCGACCGCCTGGAACTCTGGTTTCGGACGGTCGCGGCCGACGCGCCGGCGCAGCCTGCGACCGCGTCGAGCGGCCGGCCCTCCGGGGCCCAGGGAGCCGGAGCGATGCCGCCGGCGGCGGACGCCGCCGCCCGTCCCACGCGACCACAGCCGGAGCCGGCCGCCGCCCGCAGCGGCGGTCGCATGGCGGCCCATGCCGCCCTGGTGCGCGGGCTGATCGTCATGTCGCCGCAGGGCAACCAGTTGGAGGAGATGTCGATGGAGGGACAGGTGCGGCTCAGCGAGCAGCCCCAGGCCGCCGCCGCCGACGGGCCGCCACCGGAACCGAGCCTGCAGATCGAGGGGGAGCAGCTGCAACTCTCGCGGGCGCAGCGGTTCGACGCGCGGGCGATCGTGTCGGGCAGGCCGGCGCGGGTGCGGGGCAAGGGCCTCGACCTGGAGGGGCCGCTCGTCGAGTTCGATCGCGGCCGCAACCGCATGACCGTGGACGGTGCGGGCCGGCTCACGCTGCCGCTGGCCAGCGGGGCGAGCGGCCTCGAATCGTTCGGCGTCGCCGGCCCCGCGGCCGCTCCGGCGCCGGTCGCCGGCCCGCCCGGACGGCTCGACGTCACCTGGCAGGGGCGGCTCGATTTCGACGGCCTCACGGCCCGGTTCGTCGATCGCGTGGTCGCGAGGAGCACCGCCACCCAGGTGCAATCGGGCTCGCTCGACGTGGTCTTCAACAGGCCGTTCGATTTCAACGGCGGCGGCCGCGGTGCGCCCCAGCCCGACGTCGTGCGGATCGCCTGCGGCAGCAAGGTGCGGATCGACAGCGAGTCGGTGGGAGATGACGGCGGCAAGTCGGTCGAGCAGCTCTTCGTCCGCGACCTCGTGATCGACCGCGTCACCGGCGACGTCACGGGGACGGGCCCGGGGCGGCTCACGAGCACGCGGGTCGGGCAGCCCGCGGCCATGGCGTTGCCGACGGGGCCGCCGGGGGCGGGCGGGCTGGCGGCGCAGCCGGTGGCCGCGCCGAAGCGGGCCGACGGGCTGAACTATCTGGGAGTCGATTTCCAGCGCGGCCTGCGCGGCAACATCCACCGCCGGGTCATGGAGTTTCATCAGCGGGTCGAGGCGATCCACGGACCGGTGGCGCGGTGGGGCGACACGCTCGACGCGCACGCCCCGGGCGGTCTGCCGCAGGGAGCGGTGACCATTTCCAGCGACGTGCTGGCGGTCGGCCAGGGGCCGCCGATGCCGGGCCAACGACGATCGACGTTCGAACTCGGCGCCGGCGGAAATGTGCTCGTGGAAGGGGAGTCGTTCACCGCCCGCAGCGCCCGGCTCAGCTGGAGCGAGGCGAAGGATCTGCTCGTCTTCGAAGGAGACGGTCGGGCCGACGCCCAGTTGTTCCGGCAACTGAAGGCCGGTGCGCAGCCCGACTCGATGGCCTCGGAGAAAATCCTCTACTGGATCAAGCTCAACAAGGTCGATGTCGAGGGCGTGCGCTACCTCGACCTTGACCGGCTGCCCGGTGCGGCGGCCGGCGGGTCCTTTCCAGGCGGCGGTCAGTCGGCCCCGCCCACGCCGCGGCCGCTGCCGGGAACGTGAGCCTCCCGCGGCCGGCGCGTGTCAGGACGACGCCGGCACGCGCCGCGACTCCTGGTCGAGGGCGGCGAGAATGAACTGCATCGCGTCGGCCGCGACCGCGTTGTAGTAGACCGGGCTGTGGCCGCCGCCGCGCGGCTCGAGCACCGCCACGTGCGGGATGCCGAGGGCCACGAGCTTGCTGTGGAGGCGGACGGCGCCGTCGTGCCAGTGGAGGTCGTCGGGATCGCTGGCGAAGAACTGGTGGCGCGGCCAGTTGAGCGGATGCACGTGCAGAATCGCGGTGTCCTGCCGACCGCGCTCGACGTCGCCGTAGACCTGCCAGAGCGTGTCGTAGAGTTCGCCCTCCTCGCGATCGCCGCATTCCCGCATCGCGAGATGAAAATCGATGGCCGGCGCGATCGCCGCCGCGACGGGAAAAAGCCCCGGGTGACGGTAGGCCAGCCGGAGCGCCCCCTGGCCTCCCATGCTCGTGCCCACGAGGGCGATGCCGGGCGGCTGCACGCCGAACCGCCGCGCGACCTCGGCCCGGACCGCATCGACGACGTATCGTTCCGGCGTGACGTGGGCGTCGAAGCCGGGCACGATCCTGTCGATCCACCAGGAACGGCCCGTCCGCGGCGCGATGGCGGGCAGCCGGGCGGCCTCGATCCGGTCGCGCAGCGCCATCGCCTCCTGGAGCCACCGTTCGCGGACGCCGTGCAGATAGATCAACGCCCTGCCGGGCAGTGGGTCGGGCGGCGCGTAGAGCTCGCAGGGATGGCCGGCGACCGTGATCGTGGACCAGTGCGGGCGCGGCGGAGGCACGGTCATGGAGATGGCAGGTCGAAGGCGGATGGACCGACCGGTAGTGTAGCGGTTCGGCGCACGAGCCCTCCACGGCGGGCACGCCGTCGTCGCCTCCGCCGCCGCGGTGCTTTGCCAGCAGCCGCAGCGACGGCGTATTCTGCGTGCGTCACCCGGTTGCGGTGATCTGGTTCGACACGGGAGCCGTCCCTGGAAGGCGGCGACATCATGGAAGTGCTTCTGACCGCCGCGGAACTCGCGGCCGGCATCGACCGGCTCTCCGCCGCCGTCCGCGGCGCCGTGGGCCGCCGTCCCCTCACCGTCGTCGGCGTGCTGACCGGCAGCATCGTCGTCGTGTCGGACCTGATCCGTAGGCTGGAGGGACCCGTCCGCGTGAGCATGGTCTGGGCGAGCAGTTACCGCGGCGCCGCGACCGAGGCCGGCCCCCTCGAATTGCGGCTCGACCTGCTGCCCGATCTCACCGGCCAGGACGTGCTCCTCGTGGACGACATCTTCGACACCGGCCGGACGCTCGAGGCTCTCGTGCAGGAACTGCGCCGCCGGGGGGCGGCTCGCGTGCGGTCGCTGGTGCTCCTGCGGAAAACGGGGCGTGCGGAGGTGGCGATCGAGCCGGACTTCGTCGGTTTCGACATTCCCGACGTGTTCGTCGTCGGGTATGGTCTCGACTTCGACGGCGGGTGGCGACACCTGCCGCACCTCGCCGCGCTCGATCCCGAAGACATCGCCGCCGCCCGCTCGGGCGCCGCCCCCCACGATGCCGAATGCTCCGCACAAGACGATCCTGCTGGTGGCCCGCGGGCTTGACCCCGTCGGCACGGGCAGGCAGATCGAACTGGTGGCCGAGGGGCTCGCCGCCGCCGGCTGGGACGTGCACCTGGCGACGTCCACCGCGGGCGGCTCCCTGCCGCAGCGCATCGCGGCCCTGGGGGGCACGGTGCACAGCATCGGCCGCCGACCGGTCGTCGATCTGGCGGTGGGAGCCCGGCTGACGAGCCTGGCGCTGCGACTCCGGCCGGCCGTCTTGATGGCGTGGGGACGGGCGCTGCTGCCGGCGGCGGCCGCCGCGCGGCTCGCCCTGTCCGGCGTGCGGGTCGTCGGTCACATGGCGAAGCCGATGCGCGGTGCGGCGACGGCATGGTCGCTCGCGCGACTCGACCGGGTGATCGTCACGTCACCCGGCGTGGCCGCTTCGTGCCGGCGGCTCGGCCTGCCCGATCGCCGCATCGAACTGATCCTGCCCGGCATCGCGCCCGCCGCGGGCGGCGGTCTCTGGCGGGCCGACGTCGCGGCGCGGTTGGGCCTGAACCCGGAGAAGATCTGGACGCTCGCCGTCGCGCCCCTCCGGGTGGAGTCGCGTCTCGATCGGCTCCTCTGGGCGATCGACCAGTTGGGCGTGGTGCACAAGGGAGTGGAACACGTGCTCGTGGGGGCGGGGCCCCTGCTGCGGCACGTGCAGCGGCGGGCCCGCGTGCAGGAACTCGCCGAGCGGCTGTTCGTGGTGCCGCACTGCGACGTGCTGCCGGATCTCGTCGGCCAGGTCCGACTGGTCTGGCAGTCGGGCAGCGTGGCCTTCGGCGGCGCGATCCTCGACGCGATGGCCCGCGGCATTCCCGCCGTGGCCGTGGAGAGCGATGCTGCGCGACAATTGATCGTCGATCAGGAGACCGGCCGGATCGTGCCGGCCGTTCCCGAGAGCGAGTTGCCGCGGCGGGCGTTCGGGCTCGTCGAAGACGAATCGCTCGCCACCCGCTACGGAAACGCCGCCCGGGCGCGGGCCGCGAGCCTGTTTCCCGCGGCCGCGATGGTCGCGGCGCACGTGTCGCTGTGCGAGTCCTTGGCCGCGTCCCGCCGCGAGCGGATCGCCGACTGACGGTCAGCGGTCGAACGCCGGCTCGGCGAGCAGTTCGATCGCTTCGAGAGGGGGAATGAACACGTTCCCGTTGGCCAGCAGCGCCGTCACGGTCTGCGCCGAGGCCGCCCGGAGATTCGGAATCGAGACCGAACCGGCGCTTCCGGCGAGCGTGTCCGCGATGGCGACCGAATCGGGCGCATCGAGGCGATAGACGTTGGTGAGCGAGAGCAGGGGGTTCTTGTCCGCGAGCAAGGCGGCCAGTTCGACCGAATCGAGCCGCTCGGTCTGCGTCAGCTTGAAGAGGTCGATGTCACCGTGATGCAACGCGAGCGCCCGGGCCGCCGCCGGCGCGAGCGTGGTGAGACCGGAGAGGACGAGCGATCCCTGGTGCATGGCGAGCGCCTCGGCGGCCGCAGGCGAGAGGCTGGACAGGCCGGGGAAGCAGAGCACGCCCCGGTGGATCGCGAACGCGGCGGCCACGTCGGGCGTAAGCATGGTGACGCTCGGCAGCGAGAGCGTGCCGCGGTGGGCGGCGAGGGCGGCGGCGATCTGGGGAGGAAAGAGCGACATGCCCTTGAACGTCAGCAGGCTGCGGTGCCCGGCGAGCGCGGCCGCCGCATCGACGGTCAGGCCGCCCAGCCCATCGATCGTCAGCGGTCCGGCGTGTCGGGCGAGACCGGCCGCCGTTGCGGCCGACAGGTCGTTGAGCCGCGGCAGCACGAGGCTGCCCTCGTGCTCGGCGAACGCCTCGGCGACAGCGGCCGGCAGCGAGGTGATGCCGGCGAACGTGAGGCTTTGGCCGCGGTGGCGGGCGATCGCCCGGGCCGCGTCCACCGAGAGGTCCGTCAGCCCGGGCAGCGCGAGATGCTTCGTCTGCAGGGCGAGGGCAGCCGCGACCTCTGGAGTCAATTCCGTGAGGCCGGGGAGGCAGAGGTGACCCGCGTGCCGGGCCAGGGCCGCGGCGAGTTCGGGCGTCAGTTGCGCGAGGCCGGACAGTTCCAGGTGACCGCGGTGATCCGCCAGCGCCGCGGCCGCCTCGGGCGTGAGCGTCGTCACGGCGGGAAGATCGAGATCGCCGGTGCGGGAGGCGAGGGCGCGGGCCGTGCGGGGGGTCAGCGAGTCGATGGCGGGCAGCGAGAGCCGATAGAAGCCGGCGGGCTTCGCCAGCGCCTCGGCGACGTCGGGCGTGAGCCTGGTCAGGTTGGGCAGGCAGACGTCCCAACTCTTGCGCCGCCCGACGAGGTCGTCGACGATCGCCCGCGCCTCGACTGCCGTGATCTCCTCCCGGAAGAGCGGCTCGTCGGCACGGGCAGGGGACGAAACCCCGGCCACGACCACGGCGATCGCGACGAGAGACGGCCTGACGGCTCGGGTCAACATGGTGATCGACCTGGGATGCATCCGGACGACGAAACTATACCAACCGGCCGTCGGGGGCACCAAAGCGGCCCGGGCCGGTCGCGGCGAGCGTCTGGCCGGCGGGCGTGGCGCGGACCTGTCCGTCCTCCGCCACAAGCAGGCCCGCTTTGAAGACCTTGGCGGGCATCGAAAACATCCGCGCGAGATCGGGATCGGGGCGGTAGAGGACGAGGTCCGCATCGGCGCCGGGGCCCAGATGCCCCTTGTGCGGCAGGCCCGCGATCCGGGCGGGCGCGGCCCGCGTGACGATGCAGAGCTCCTGCAGCGTGTACTCGCGCGTCAGATCCTTGAGCGGGCTCCGCTTCCTGACCGCGGGGTGGATCCGGGCGAAGGCTTCGCGGCGAAACGCCGCGTCGCCCAGCAGCCGCATCAGATGCGGATAGGCGGTGAAGTGGGCGCCGTTGGGATGATCGGTGGAGAGGGCCACCCGCCAGGGATCGGTCGCCGTGAGGAACCACTCCAGGCCGATCGCCCACTGCCATGCGTGAACGAGGCTCCGCTCCCGGTAGGCGATCGGCATGACGCCGCAGCCTCCCGCCAGATGCAGATCGTGCGCCACCCAGGGCACGCCCGTCGCCGCCGCGAGGTGCTCCGCGGCGGACGAGTCGCCCGTCATCGCCACCGTCTCGCCGAACAGAATCTGCCCGACGTCGAGCGTGAGGGTGTCGTGGGCGTTGAAGAACTCGACCAGCGGCGCCACGGCCGACCCGAACGAGGCCTCGTCGAGATCCCCGCCCGCGTAGCTGTGGAACTGCACGTGGGCGAGGTGGGCGCGGCGGCCCGAGAACGTGCGCATGGTTTCCAGGAGCGTCCGCCAGTTGCCCGGCAGGCCGAGGTTCGCCGTGTGCACGTGGAGCGGGTGCGGCAGATCGAGCGACTGCACCGCCGCGGCGAGCCGCTCCAGGATCAGCCGCGGGGTGAGCGTCGCGTGGTGCGGCAGAGCCGCGTCGAGGTCGTGGTGATCCCCGCGGCGACCGTGCTTCCAGAAGGACGGACCGCCCGGGTTGGCGATCTTCACCCCCCAGCCGGCGCCCGCCGCGATCGCGGCGCCGACGAGTCGCTCCACCTCGCGGGCGTCGTTGTCGGCGAGGGCCGCGAGCACCGCCGCATCGTCGCCGGCCAGCAGGTACATCCCCTTGTCGAGGATCGGCAGGTCGGCGAGTTCGAGGTGGGCGATCGGCGCCGCGGCGGTGGCGATGGCCGCGTCGAACACCGTCGTGTAGCCGAGCGCGGCGTAGAGCGCGCCGGTGGCGTGGATGGTCGGCACCGCCGCCGGCCCCGCCACGCGATGGCGGGCCAGATGCGGGGCGATCCTGCGGCCGGCGTTGACCGCGGGTCCGGCGACGTGGCTGTGGAGGTCGATGCCGCCGGGCATCACGACGAGGCCCGAGGCGTCGATCCGCGCGAAGCCGCGCGGATCGGCCGGCGGCGGCACGATCCTCCCGGCGTCGATCCAGATGTCGGCGACGACCCCGTCGCGGCCGTGCGCGGGATCGTGGATGGTTCCCCCGGCGATGACGAGCCGGCCGGCTGACGCGGGCGCGTTCATGCGAGGTCTCCTCCCGCCAGGCAGCCGCGCAGACGATCGCGGAGCGCGGCCAGGATCGCGACCATCGAATCGGGATGCTCGTGAGCCCCCCCGAGAACGATTCGCCGGCCGTCCCCGCGGAGCATCGTGCCGGCCGGGACGACCAGCGGGCTCGCGCACCGCACCTGAATCGTGGCCGCTCGGCCGCTCGGCGGCACGGGGGAAGGGGCGTCGCTGATCCGGACGACGGCGAGGCGATCGCCGCGGGCCGCGATGGCGGACTCGAGCGTCCCGTCAAGCCGACCGACCGCGACGACGCAGTCAACCTCGCCGCGCTCGATCAGCCGGAGGGCATCGCACTCGGCCGGCAGAAAGGCGCCGCCGAACGGGTCGGCCCGCTCGATCGCTCCCGTCGCGCCGTACCGCCACGTGCAGACGGCGGCGGCACCGGCCGCGTTGCCGCCCCCGGCGGCGGCGCCACCACCCAGCGGAATCTGAAACGCGGGCCGCTCGTGGGCGAGCACCCGCACCACCCCCGCCACGCTCCACGGCTCCAGACCGACGCGATCGGCCGCCTGTCCCGTCACCACCGCCACGCAGCCCGCCGCGGCGATCGCGTCGCGGAGCGGGCCGAGCGCCAGGGGGAACGACGTCGCGGGCTCGTCGGGATCGGTGAGCCGCGCGTGGAGGGCGCGGGCGGCGGCCACGGCCGCCTCGCGAGGCAGCGGCAGGTGGAGGTGCGAGCCGGTCGTCGGCAGCACGCCATCGGGGCCGACGGCGATCGTGCGTCGAGGCCGACCGTCGGCGGTGGTCGGCGTCACGAAGCGTTCGAGAAACCGCGGGTGCGTGGTCGCGGGGTCGCAGAACCACACGATCACGAGGTCGGCCCGGTCGCGGAGCTCCTCCCAGTCGGCGGTGATCTCGCCGACCCGTGCGGCGATCGGGCCGGCGGCCCGGGCCGCGTCCGCCGCTCCCGCATCGACCGCCGCGCCGACCGCCTCGGCGCAGTCGCAGGCCACGGCGATCGATTCG
>JBEIQP010000092.1:0-10530 GCA_040376455.1 Planctomycetaceae bacterium
AGACAAAACGAGTTTTGCTTGAGCAACGGGCCCAGTTTCGACCAGTCGAAACGCGTAAAGCCATACCAAGGCACGAACCGTTTTGCGGCCCGTTGAAGATTCAGGCCGAGCGCGACTTGGGCGAGAAGCCGGTTGCAGGCCAAGCCCACCATGCCAAAGCCAAAGAGGGCGGCGACGATGTCTAGAACGCTGTTTGCGGTCGTGATCATCAGGCGGCCGAACGCAGATCGGTATTCCATATTCGCGCCGAAGAGCGCGAACGTCGGGAGCGATGCGAGTCGCATGACGAGAAACGCCACGACCAAGATTGCCGAAGCGGCGGCGATCGCCGCCGCAGGCAGGATTCCGTTGGCATATCTTTGACAAGCCCAAGCGGTGATCGCAAAGCCGGCGAGTGCAACGAGCGGGGTCGTGACGACCGCGCCGAGCAAGGTGGTCGTCAGAACCTCTTGTTTCACCGAGCGTTCATCTGCGCCGCCGGGAGAGGCAAGCTTCAATTTCGCGATCGATGCATTCCCGAAATCGACGAGCGCAAGATAGGAAATCAACTGGCCTAACAGGAGCCAGACACCATAGGCATCCCGGCCGAGCGACTTCACCAGAATCGGCACAGATACCAGCCCGACGACCAGAGACACGAACGTCTGGATGATCGTGACGACCGCGGTCTTGGCTGCCCGGGTGGTCCGGTCATCGCCCCCGTGGCGTGACGGCAAAGCGGACCCGGAAGCCCGGCACGCGTCCGCGTCGGGTTGGCCATCGCAGCCCGTGGAGGGGGCGGCGGAGTGTTCGAGTTCCAAGTCAGAACTGGAAATAGATGAACTCCACTTCCCGGAACACGCCGAAGCAGAGCAGCGCATAGACCTGGGCGATGCACAGCGACCAGCGGACAGACGTCGAGGACCAGGCCCTGGCGCACCAGTTCGGGGCGTGCTCGATCAAGGCCTCCACGGCGAGCAGCATCGCGATGGAGCCGAGCGCCAGCATCATTTCGAACCGCGGCAGGCCGAGCGACCAGATCTGGCCGAGGCTGAACGACCGCCATTCTCCAAGACCCGCAAAGACGGCCGCGGCGTCGGCCATCGACCCGGCCCGGAAAAACACCCACCCGGCACAGGCCATGATGAAGACCGTGCCGATCGCCATCGCCGTCCGCACCGGCGCGGGAATGACAGCCGACAACGCCGACTGCACGCCCTTCGGCACGAGCAGGCCGAGCCACCGCTGCACCAGCATGTAGGTGCCATGCAGGGCGCCCCAGGCGATGAACGTCCAGGCGGCTCCGTGCCACAGGCCGCTTAAGATGAAGACCGTGTAGATGTTGAACACCCACCGCAGGGCCGGCACGCGGTTGCCGCCCAGCGGGATGTAGATGTAGTCGCGGAACCAGGTCGAGAGCGAGATGTGCCACCGCTGCCAAAACTCCGCGATCGAGCAAGCCATGTAGGGGCGGCGGAAGTTGGTCATCAGTTCGATGCCGAGGATGTGGGCGGAGCCGGTGGCGATGTCGGAGTAACCGGAAAAGTCGCAGTAGATCTGGATGGCGAAGAACACGGTCGCCAGGATCAGGATCTGGGCGGGAAAGCCCTCTGGGGCCGAATAGACGGTCTCGACGACCGGCGCGACCATGTCGGCGATCAGCACCTTCTTGGTCAGTCCCCAGAGGCAGATTGCCAGCCCGCGGGGCACCCGGGCGAAGTCGAAGACGTGAGCCTTCGACAGCTGCGGCACCAGGTTGTCGGGCCGCTCGATCGGGCCGGCGACGAGCTGGGGAAAGAACGACACGAACAGCATCACCATGAACGGGCTGCGAACCGCCGGCGCCGAGCGGGTGAAGACGTCGATCACGTACGAGGCTGACTGGAAGGTGAAGAAGGAGATGCCGACCGGCAGGAACGGCGATACTTTTGGGATGTCGGCCCGAATGCCCAGCCAGGCGAGGCCGTCCCGAAGGCTGTCGAGGAAGAAGCCGGTGTATTTGTAGGAGAACAGGACGCCGAACAGCGCGATCATGCCGAGGGTGAACACGAGGCGGCGCCGGCCATCCCGCGGGCCGGCTGGATCGCGGTCACAGTTTTCCATCAGCACGCCGCACAGCCAGGCGACGAGCGAGCACCCAGCCAGCAGGACGCCGTGCCGAGGATCCCATGCCATGTAGAACCAGTAACTGGCGATCAAGAGCAAGGGGCGCTGCAACCGCACCGGCAGCGTGTAGTACGCCAGCACGATGGCGGCGAAGAAGAGCCAGTATTGGGCGGTGTTGAACAGCACGGGGCGTGGGGGCCTAACGGGCTGCCGCTACGGGGGCGGCTGCCGGCTGCAACCGGTCTCGGAGAAGGTTCCAGAGCCGGGTCGTGTACTCTCGCGCCCCGGCGGGATTGGTGTGGGTGGGATCGGAAAACAGGGCCGGCGGCAGGAGCCAATACGTCGGACCGACGACTTCGATCTCGGGGTAGGGCCGCAGTTTATCGGCGGCGACCGTATCTGCCGCCGGCGGTTCCGCGCCTTCGCCGCGCCGCAGGTATCGGGGCACGATCAGCACCTTGATGCCGTGCTCACGAGCCAGACGGCGGAGCCGTTCGAACGGGGCGCCGGAGTCGTGGAAGGTCCGCCAGAGCACTTCATCGGGCTTGTCGCTCGGCAGGCGGAAGTCATCGGGCAACGCGTCGTTCGGGTAATGGCTTTGCGATTTGATGAAGTGGAAGCCCTTGTCCTCGTGGAGGGCGGTCAGGACGTGGCGGGTGTCGTCGTACAAGGCGGCCAACCCACCGGCCGTTCGTGAGCGGAGGGCGAAGAGCACGAGGTCGCGGGGGGTGTCGTGGAAGCGCACGAGGGCGTCGCGGAGCGCCGCGTCATTCCAGACCAATGCCAGGCCACGGGGCGGGTCGTCGCCGCCCCACGGGTTCGTGACGACGACGTGGGTCGGCGCCTGGCCGCTCGTCACGAGCGACTGCAACTGATCGAAGTAGAGGATCGACCCGGGCAATCCCATGTTGTAGGCATCCACCGTGCCGCCGGAGAGTTCCTCGAAGAGCCGGGGCACGAACCCGGACAGGGCGACGCTTGATCCGAAGACGGCCACCCGCGGCTTGCCCGTGGCTTCGGGCCCAAAGATGCCACCCTCGCGGGCCATCCGCCCTTTCTCCTCAACCACGAGTTCATATCCAGGGCGGATGAACGGAAAAACGCGGTGGATCCAGGACAGAGCCAGCCCGGGCAGGGCCAGAGCAGCCATGAACAGCACGATCCGCCGCAGGGGTGGACGGCGGTCGGTCCGATCACTCCGGCCGGGGGTTGTGGTGGCCAAGTCGGTCACTGCACGATCACCGGATCGAGCCAGGCCGCCCAATTGTTGTTGTGCCCCGTGCACGTGGTTCGCAACTGCAGGGTGGCGGCGTTCCGGATGGCGACATCGAACGTGGCGGTATCGTCGCGTTTTTTCATGCGGCCGAGACGCTCGCGATCCGTTTCTCGACCCGGGCCTTGTCGAGGCCCTGCAGTTCGTCGATCACGCGGCCGTAGAGCGCCGTTGCATGCGCCTGCGCGGGGAGTTTCCAAGGAGCCTTCTGGCCGTCCGCCATCGGCTTCGCGGGCAATCTGCAGGCCCGCCAAGGCGATGTCTTCGGCGGCGGATGCGGCGACCTTGGTCGCCAGCCGTGCGATCGCTTCAAGCCGGGAGGCATTGCGCTCGACGGCGAACTCGGAGGGAATCCGTTCGATGAGCGGCAAGGCCACCTGCCGCATCAACGGCCGCTGCCGGTCCGCAGCGGCCGGGACCGCCTCATGACGAACAGCGGAAAAATCGTCAGCTTCGGATGCGGCTGCCCCGACCCACGTGGCCAACGGCAGCATGATCGCGATGAATGTCCGGCGGCGATTCATTGCCCACCGACTCGTTCCGGTGGCGCGGCAAGTTCGAAGCGACGACCGATCCGCCCGGGCACGCCGAAGATGATCGAGTCGGTGGGTGCGTTGGCCAGTACGCACGAGTTGGCACTCACCTTACTGCGCGCTCCGACGGTCTTGCCCGGGCCCACGGAGGCATGCAGGCCGAGAAAGACGTCATCCTCCACGTGGGCGTTGCCGCCGAGCGTGGCGTAGGGGGAAAGCACCGAAAAATCCCCCGCCGACGCGTCGTGGCCGAGCGACGTGTGGTAATTCATGATCACGAACCGTCCGACCCGGCAGGAGTCGCTGGCGATCGAATACGGGCAGAGGATCGACCCCGCTCCGATGACGGCCGAAGCGGCCACGATCGCCGTGGGGTGGATCAGCGTGAGGAAGTTGGCCCCGCGGGCCTGAAGCGATTCGGCCACCTTCCGCCGCGCATAAGGCACGCCGATCGCCAGCAGGAGGCCGTCCCCCGGAGCAGGGCGGTACGATTCGGGCGTCGAGAGGATGTCGAGGCCGCAGTTGAAGGAGTCGAGAACGCCCGCATCGGCGGACAGGAAGCCGGCGAGCAAATGGACGTGAGCGGGCCAAGCATCGCGTGCCCACTGGAGCACTTCGCGGCCGAAGCCACCGGCGCCCACGACGAGAATCCGCGAGCAACCCGCTGGCGGCGCGTGGCGGGAGTCAACCACTCCCAGACGCGGACCGCGGCCGGACTCGCCGGCCGGAAGAGACTCCGTGCTGGGCGAGTGGTCCTTCAAAAGAGGGGGGGCGTTCCTTTGCACTCCGTTCCCTTGGGTGGCAGTCAGCCGCTCGCGCCGCAAACTGCCCGTGTGGGCAGGCTTTCGCTTTTGTCAGAAATCCCCGCCGCCGCACGAGTATACACGATCAAACACGGTTTTCTCCCGTGTAAACGAAGAATTTCGAAACGACCCAGCCCGCCCTGCGGGGGTTTGGCTGGCGGAATCAAAAATGCGGTTGGGGCGGGAATAAACGGGATTTTGTCGCTCGTGCGCCGGCCGATCCTGGGGGCGGCCGTCAGCCGCCGCCGTCGATCGTGAGCACCTGCCCGGTGATGAACGAGGCGGCGGGGCTCGTCAGGAATTCGACGGCGCCCACGACGTCGGCGGCAGTGCCCAGGCGGCCCAGGGCCGTGCGGCGGATGATCCGCGAGCGGTTCTCCGGGGAGAGGGAGGCCGAGAGGTCGGTGTCGAGAAAGCCCGGAGCGATCGAGTTGACGCGAATTCCGCGTGGGCCGAGCTCGCGGGCCAGGCTCTTGGCAAAGCCCTCCAGACCTGCCTTCGTTGCCGCATAGACGGAGAGCCCGGAGGAGCCGCGGGAAGCGACGATCGACGAGATGAGCGTGATCGAGGGGGAGAATGCCGGGCCCGGCGTTTGGCCCTCCACTCCCCGCGAGCGGGAAGATGGGGCGGCGAGCATCTGCCGGACGCACTCCCGGACGAGCAGGATCGAGCCCCGGAGGTTGACGGTCAGCATCGCGTCGATCTCGTCGTCGCGCATCGTGGCCAGCACCCCCTCGTGGGCGATCGCGGCATTCGCGATGCAGTGATCGATCCCGCCGAACCGCTCCACGACGCGGGACACGAAGCCGATCACCCGGGCGGAATCACTCCCGTCGAAGGCTTCGGCGTGAAGCCGATCGGGCTGCGACGCCGCGAGCGCCTCGAGGGCCGGCGAACCAGATCGCGAGAACGTGGCGACGCGATCGCCGCGGGCGAGCAACCCCTCGACGATCGCCAGGCCGAGGCCACGCGAGCCGCCGGAAACAATGAAGGAAGCGGATGTGCTCAAGACGACGACAGGGTGGCGGAGTCAGTGGGTGGCGGCGACGCTCGGGCGGCGGGGGGTCCTGCCGGCGGCGGTCGTCGCGATCCGCTTCACGATGTCGAGCACGCGGGGCACGCTGTGGGGCTCGAGCGCTTGCCTGCACACCGCGAGCGCCGCGGCGCGAACCTGGTCGGGCGTCGTGGCTTCCGGCAGCGGGTCGGACAGGACGATTTCGGCCGCGACCAACTCGCCCGTGATCGCGCTCGGCAGGCCATACACCCGCGTTTCGGCGATGCCGGGCACCCGCCGCAGGATCTCCTCCACCCGCTTCGGGTAGACCTTCGCCCCGCCCACCACGATCACGTCGCTGCGGCGGCCCGTGAACTCGAACCGGTCGCCCCGCCGCTCGACGAGGTCGCCGGTGCCCACCTCAGCCGTGTCGCGGGAGAGCTGCACGAGCAGTTCGCCGTCGCGGCGGGTCGAGAGCCGCACGCCGCCGGGCAGCGACTTGCCCAGCCAGGCCGCCGGGAAGCCGGGCCGGCCGTCCGCCACGCGAAACACTTCGCCCAACTCCGTCGTGGCGTAGACCTGCGTGATCTTCGCCTGCGGAAAGACCGCCTGCGACTGCTCCAGGAGCGGGCCGTCGGCGGCCTCGCCACCGAGCGTGATGCGGGCGGGAGAAGCCTTCGCCAGGAGGGTGCGGTCGGCCGATGTCAGCAGCCGTCGCAGGAGCGTGGGCGTGGCCGGCACGATCGCGACCTGCTCCTGGGCCAGGGCCCGGGCCACCACATCGGGGTCGCGCGAGGAGGGCACGACCAGCGTGCCACCGGTCAGCAACGCCTGCACCCAGACCTGGATGCCCGCCCACCGCGTGGCGTCGTACACCAACAGCCAGCCCAGGCCGTGCCACTGCTCGGCCAGACGCGCGGCGGCCAGCAGCGAATCCCACGAGTGCTGGACGAGCTTCGGCGGGCCGCTGGTGCCCGACGTGGCCACCACCACGTGGGGCGGCACCGTCTCGAACTCGCGGCGGGCCGCCTGCGGCGCCCGCGCGGGCAGTGCGAGCGAATCGTCGAGCGTGACCCAGTCGCGGAGTTCACCGACGAGATCGCGGGAGTCTTCGGCCAGGAAGGCCACCGGCACGTGCTGCCGGCCGCACGCGGCCGCGATCGCCACGAGCGCCTCGGGCGCCGTGGCCCGGGCCACCACCCCGACCGGACGCACCGCCTCGAGCCCGGCCTCGAGGCCCGTGACGGCGGCCGCGAGCGCCGCATAGGTGACGCTGCGGCGGCGATCGTCGCCCCCCGCGCCGGCGACGATCGCGACGCGGTCGGGGGATTGACGGGCGATCGCGGCGATCGCGAAGGCAAGACGGTCTTCGGCCGGGGCATCGGGGATGCCGGAGATGGTGGCAGTCATGATGGGGTGAGTGCGGAGGAATAGATCGTGATCAGGTCGGAGACGGTGCGGATGGCGGGACGCGGCGAGGCACCGGGCGCGGCCCGAAAGGGATCGACGCCGAGCGAACGCTCGAGCAGGACGATCGTCTGCGCGAGGTCGAGCGAGTCGAGGCCGAGATCGGCGGAGAGCAGCATCGAAGGCTCGATCGATGTCGCGTCGCGACCAGTGTCGTGCAGGACCGTGCGGATCGCTCCGGTCACGGCGGCGGAGACGGAGGCATTCATGGGAGAAACTCGCGCATCGTGGCGGAGCCGGCCGCGGAGATCCCGCGGCCGGTCAGCGCTTGGCCCACTATTTGAAACGCCGTGGCCCCCACGATCCAGAGATCGGTCAGCGGGGCGCGGGGCCGGCGGAGCATTTCGACGTATTGAGCGTCGAATTCGAGCCTTTCCGGCCAGTCGAGGGCATTGCGGCCGTTCACCTGGGCCCAGCCGGTGAGGCCGGGCCGCACCGACAGCCGGGTGGCCTGCCGGGGAGAATACCGCGGCACATAGCGGAGCGGGAGCGGCCGCGGACCCACGAGGCTCATGTCGCCGACGAGCACGCTGAAGAGCTGCGGGAGTTCGTCGAGGCTCGTCCGCCGCAGGAACCGGCCGAACGGGCCGAGACGCTCGGCATCCGGCAGCGGAAGGCCATCCGCGCCCGCCGCGTCGCGCATCGAGCGAAACTTCACGATCCGGATGGGGCGGCCGTCGAGCCCCGCACGCTCGTCGCGGTAGAGCACCGGCGGCCCCAGCACGAGCCGGACGACGAGCCACACCAGGGCCATCAGCGGTGCGAGCAGCACGAGGAGCGTCGCGGACGCGATCGCGTCGCAGAGCCGCTTGAGATGGGTGGCGTAGAAAGACACGAGGACCGCCGGCCTACCGGGCATGCAGGCCGGTCTCCCCGAGTCGGGCCCGTTCGGTCGCAAGGGTGAGGCCGACAAGCAGCCCCGCGCCGACGAGCAGCATGGAAAGGGCGACGTTGTCGGCCGTCTTGCGCATGCCCGGATCGAGGAGCGGCGCGACCGCGACGGCCGCCCCCATCGCCGCCATCGCCCCGTAGAGGCTCGACGCGGCCCGGTGCGACCAGCCGGCGATGACGAGCCGCTGGTAGAGATGACTGCGGTGCGCCTCGAAGATGTTCTCCCGCTTGCGCAGCCGGCGGACGATCGTGTAGGCCGTGTCGAAGATGAAGGGCCACATCGCCATCACCGCCACCGGCAGCACGCGGGGCACGTCGGCGGCGGGCATCGCCAGCGGCAGCACGGCGATCAGAAAACCACAGAACGCGCTGCCCACGTCGCCCATGAAAATCCGGGCCGGCGGCCAGTTGCAGGTGAGAAACCCGACCGCCGCGGCCGCAAACGCGAGCGCGATCGCCAGCACCGGTGGAAACCCGAGCAGGCCCGCCGCCGCCGCGATGCCCGCCCCGGCCGCCGCGGCCGTGATGCCCGCGATGCCGTCGATGCCGTCCATGAAGTTGAAGGCGTTGGTCAGCCCCACGATCCAGAGGAGCGTGAGCGGCCAGGCCGCGGGCCCGAGTTCCCACGTGCCGAACGTGCCCAGATCGACCGCACGAACCGGCCCGAGGATCGCGGCGGCGGCCACCGCCGCCGCCAGGTGCACGGAGAACCGCGTGCGATTCGCCAGCGACCGGACGTCGTCGAGCCAACTGATGCCGGCGATCGCGAGCGCCGGGAGCATCATTCCCGCCAGCGAACGCGCCGACTCGGGATGGAGGATGCACGCGAGCGCCGCCGCGGCCGCGCAGACGGCCACGATGGCAAGCCCGCCCCCGCGGGGCGTGGCCCGCGTGTGGCTGCTGCGGGCGTTGGGCGTGTCCACCACGCCGCGGGCCCTCGCCCAGTCGATCATCCGGGCGGTGAACACCGCGGCGGCGACCAACGCCGCCGCGCACCAGACGGCCCAAAACAGCGTGAAGGGATTCAATCGAGATGCTTCGCGTTGGCGATCGTTTCGCACACATCGCGGACGACGCCTTCGTCGATGTGGCCGCCGATCGGCAGCGCGATGCTGCGGGCCGACAGCATGTCGGTCGCCGGCAGGGGCCGCATGCGGTCGTGGAAGTGCTCGAAGGCCGTCTGCCGATGGCAGGGCGGATCGTAGTAGGCACGCGTCTCGATGCCACGGGAAGCCAGCACGCGGCGGAGGGCGTCGCGGGACATGCCGAACCGGGTGGGGTCGATCGTGATCGAGAAGTCCTTCTGGCTCGAGCGACTGCCCGGGGCGATCTCTACGAAACCGATGCCGGGCAGCACGCCGAGCTCGCGCCGGTAGAGGTCGGCAAGCTGATTGCGGCGATCCGACACGCGGTCGAGGATGTCGAGCGAGGCGAGCCCCACCGCCGCGCTCAACTCGGGCATCCGGCCATTGACGCCGGGAAAGAGCGCGTCGTAGGAGCCGTCATTGCCGTATTCGCGGCCGAGCCGCACGAAGTGGGCCAGGCAGTCGCAATCGGTGGCGACGACGCCCCCCTCCCCCGCCACGAGCAACTTCGTGGGCGAGAGGCTGAAGACCTGGGCCGTGCCGCCCGCGCCCACGGGCCGGCCATGAACGCTCGCCCCGAAGCCGTGGGCCGCGTCGATCACCAGCGGCAGCCCGTGCTCGGCGGCCACCGCCTCGAGCGCCGGCATGTCGCACGGGTTGCCGAAGTTGTGGCAGGCGGCGATGGCGACCGTGCGTGGCGTGATCGCGGCGGCCACCGCCTGCGGCACCACGTTGGTCGTCCGCGGATCGACGTCGATGAAGACGGGCCGGAGGTTATTCCAGACGATCGCCGCCGGAGCCGCCAGAAACGTGAAGCTCGGGATGATCACCTCGCCCATCGGCTCGGAGCGGCTGGCCGAGCGGGCCACGCCGAATCGGGAGAGCGGCTCCATGCCGCCGACGGCGCAGCCCTCGACGGCACCGCGACGGCTCCGACAACTGCCCGCCGCGAGATCGAGGCCCCGGTAGACGAGCATCAGGCCGACCGTGCAACTGCTGACCGCCACCGCATGACGGACGCCGAGACGCTTGGCGATCGCCTGCTCGAATCGCTCGACGTAGGGGCCCTTGGTGAGCCGGCCGCTTCGCAGGATCTCCTCGACCGCCGGTCGCACCGCCTCGAACGGGGGCAGCGCCGGCCGCACGAAGGGAATGCGAATCCCGTGCGCCGCGGGGTCGCCCGCGACGTGGACTTCCGGGATCACCTGGAGCGGGTTATTTCGCACGGGCCTTGCGGGATTCCACGGGAACCGTTTCGCCGGTCGTTCCTGCAGCATACTCCGGCACCACGTCGCGGAGCCGGGCGCGGACGACTTCCGGAGCCTCGTCGATCACGTCGGTCAATTCCTCGAGGACGGCCTCGACGGCGGCGAGGTCCGCCGGACGGTGCATCGCGCAG
>JBEIQP010000065.1:0-15120 GCA_040376455.1 Planctomycetaceae bacterium
AGCGACCGCTCCTCGAGCAGGCTCTTGTCGACGGCGGCGACCATCAGATCGACGCCCCGGCGGCTGAGGGCGAGGGCGTCCTCGCGGCGATCGACCTGCCAGTAGGAGATCGCCATGCTCACGTAGGATTCGCCGAGCCGGCCGACTTCCCCGTCGCGCTCGAAGTCACCGTTCCCCTCCCAGAGTGGCACGGTGCGGTCGAACCAGGTGACAGCCGTGGCGTGGTCGCCGCGCTGCAGGCTGTGCATGATGCCGATGCGGAACAGCAGCTCGCCGAACCGCTTCCGCTCCGCCGACGTGAGATCCCGCTGTTCGCCGCCCCGCTCCAGGTAGGCCGCGGTGAGCGTCGCGTTGTCGAGCATGTCGGTGGCATCGCCGCGCTTTTCCGCGGCTACCAGCGCGTCGGCGAGGCCCTGCCCCACGTCCCAGTCGATTTGCCGACGGCGCCACGGGTCGGTCACCGTCTCGTCCATCTGTTCGCGAAGTTCCAGCATGCGCTTCACCCAGGGCAGCGGCTCGATCGACTCGGCCGATCCGGCCGACGCGGTCAGCGCCCCGCGGCAGAGCTGCAGTTCGAGGATCTGCCGCTCGAGTTCGGTGCCCTTGAACTCCTTCACGAGCCCCTCGCTCCGCGAGATCCACTTGGGGATCACCCGGCTCTTCTGCTGCCAGGTGCCCTTGGCGATTGCCAGAGCCGTGCCTAGGTGGGCGTCGAGCATCACCTCGCGGGCGGCGGCCTGCACCCCGGGGGATCGTTTCACGAGCAGCGGCGACGAGCGGCGGATCGCCTCGGCGAAGTGCTCGACCGCCTGTTGGTGATCCGGGTTCTTGCCGGCGAGGGCCACCCTGCCGAGCAGGCGTTCGGTTTGGGCGGTGACCAGCGGCGAAGCGTTGTCGCGGGCCTTGACCGCCTCGAGCACGGTGCGAGCCTCCTCCGGGCGGTCGAGCGCCAGCAGCACGCCGGCATGCTTGAGCTGCGTCCAGACGTCGGCCGGATCGAGGCCGGCGGCCGTCTCGGCCAGCCGCAGCGCCTGGTCCCACTTCCCCTGATCGCTCGTCATCGCCAGGAGCAGGCGGTGGGCCCGCACGTGCTTGGGGTCGATCTGGACCGCATACTGCAGGTCGGCGACGGCGTAGGCGGAGCAGGTGTCGATCTCCCCTTCCGCCCGGAGCACGAACGACTCCGGATCGAGGGGCTCGATCATGATGGCGGTGGCGGTCTGCGTGCCCGGCTTCACGCTCAGGATCACGCCGCGTTCCGGGTAGACCTCACCGATCGAGACGCCCTGCTCGTCGAGGATCGAGACCGTGCGCAGGTCGGCGATCTCGAGTTGGCGGGCAAGATCGGCCACGGCCACCGGCTCGGCGAGCTTGATGCGAATCGCGCCGACCGTGTCGCCGTCGAGCGTCACCTCGACCCGTTCGAACGGGTCGAGCTTCCAGAAGAATCCGTTCGTGCCGTCCTCGCGGGTGAAGGCTTCGCCGGCTCCCCAGGCCGCCTCCAGCTCCTCGCGGGTGGTCTTGCCCGGGTGCGCTCCCCGGAAACTGGCCGGGTCGATCGAGAGCGTCGGCATCTCGTCGGGCGTGGCGGCCACCGGCGCGGTGACGGTGGCTTTCTCCGCGGAGGCGGTCTCCGCAGCTGCGTCCGTGACGTCGGTCGGCGGCACGGGCTGTTCGGCGCGGGCGGCCGGGTGGATCGGCACGATCGCCGTGGGCTTCGGGAGCGTCGCCACGCGGTCGGCGATCCAACGCTTGAGCACGCTGCTCTCCGGGCCGAGCGGCGGCTTCGGGGCCGCGGGGTCGGGGCCGCGCGTGGCCTCGGCACGGGCGGCCGGGGCCGCGACCGGCACGACGTCGGCGCGGCCATCCGGACCGGCGAAGGCGAGATCACGTGCCTGGCGGTCGGCCGCCTGCACGAGGCCCGGCGCGAGCAGAACCTCGTCCGCAGGGGCCGGGGCGGCGGTTTCATCGTCGGCGGTCGCCGCGACCGGACCGGCGGCGTCCACCGCCGGCTGCTCGCCCAGCGACTCGATCCAGCCGGGGAGTCGCATCAGCGTGCGCGGCGAGGGCCGCGACGGATCGGCGGCCCGTGCCGGGGAGGGGCCGCGCATGCCGATGGCGAGCGCGAGGGAGCAGAGAACCAGCAAAGACAGCCGCCGCAGCGTGACCACGAGAGTTCCTCCTTGAACGAACCCGGTCGAGACCGCCGGGCGGTCCGCCCGGGAGCGGCGGGACGGTAGCCTTCCTCGTCCGCCCAGTCCAGACCAGACCGCGGCTCGGCCTGCGCTGGGCCGCCGCTGCCCAGACCGCCCATATTCCGCGTGGGCAGGGCCGCCGGTGCGGAGCCGCTTTCGTGGAGCGTTACACTGGTGCCGGACGTCCGGCGGCCGTCCGCCGCGCCATCACCCTCCGGCCGATGCTCATGTCCAGTTCCGATCTCCGGCACGTGGTCGTCCTGGGCGGGGGAATGGCCGGCTTGGCCGCGGCCGAATCGCTGGCGAACGCCGCCGCTCGAGCGGCCGGACCGATGCGGATCACGCTCGTCGAGCCGACGGGCCGCCCCGGGGGCGTGCTGGCGACGGTGCGTCGCGACGGCTGGTTGGTGGAGCGATCGGCCGACAACTTTCTGGCCGTGCGACCGGAGGCGGTCCAACTCGTCGAGCGGCTGGGGCTCGCGCCGGAACTCATCGGCGTCAACGAGAACGTCCGCCGGGCGCTCATCTGGCGGGCTGGCCGCACGCTGCCCGCACCGCAGGGGTTCCGCCTCCTCGCGCCCGGCCGCGTGCGAGGCATCCTCGACACGCCGCTCCTCTCGCCCTGGGGGAGGCTGCGAGTTCTGGCCGAACGGTTCGTGCCGCGGGCAGCGACCACCGCCGACGAGTCGCTCGAAAGCTCCGTGGTCCGGAGGCTCGGCCGCGAGGGCTTCGAGCGGCTCGTGCAGCCGCTGGCGGCCGGCATCTGGACCGCCGATCCCGCCCGCTTGAGCATGGCGGCCGCCTGTCCCGAGTTCTTCGCGATGGAGCGGGAGCGGGGCAGCCTGTGGGCGGGAGAACGGGCCCGCTTGGCCGCCGCTCGAACCGGCGAGGCGACCGGCGCCCGCTACGGGCAGTTCGTCACGCTCGCCGGCGGCATGGAAACGCTGCCCGCGCGGCTGGCGGGCCGGCTCCGGGAGCAGGGCGTGGCGTTTCGCCGGGCCTTCGCGGGACCGGTGACGCGGGGGGAGGCGGGGGGATGGCGGATTCCGCTCTCCGGCGCCGACGCACGCGCCGCGGAACCGCCGTCTGAATGGCTCGAGGCCGACGGCGTGGTGATCGCCGCGCCGGCTCCGGCCGCGGCCCGGATCGTCGCGGCGGCCGATGCCAGCCTGGCGGCCGATCTGGCCGCGATCGAGTATGCCGGCTCGGCGATCATTTCACTGGGTTTTCCCCGCGCGGCCGTCGCGCATCCGCTCGACGCGGCGGGCATGGTGGTGCCGCGATGCGAGGGGCGTCGCATCCTGGCCGTGAGTTTCTCGAGTTCCAAGTTTCCGGGGCGGGCGCCCGAGGGATGCGTGCTGCTGCGGGTCTTCGTGGGGGGCGCGCTCGATCCGGAAGCGATGCAGCTGACCGATGCGGAGCTCGAAGCGCTCGCCGGCGACGAGGTGTCGCGGATGTTGGGAGCCCGGGGCCGGCCCCTGCTCGCGCAGGTCGATCGCTGGCAGGGCGCGATGCCGCAGTACCACGTGGGGCACCTCGACCGTGTGGCCCGCATCGAACGGGCCGTCGCCGCGCAGCCCGGGCTGGCGCTCGCCGGCGCCGCCTATCGCGGCGTGGGCATCCCGCAGGTGATCGCCTCCGGTCAAGCAGCCGCGGCGCGGCTGCTTGGCGAACCCGCCGCCGGCTGAAAGACCGTCGCCCGATGCGACGGTCCGCGACCATGGAAGACGCTCGACCTACTTCTTCTTGCCGGCCGCAGCGGCCGGCTTGGCGGCGGCCCCTTCGGCCCCCTCTTCCTTGGCCTTCTTTTTCTTCTTCATCGACATCTTCTGGACGCGAACCTTCGGCAGGCCGAGCGGACTGCGGCCGTCTGCCCAGCGCTCCTGCTCCTTGAGCTTCGCGATGCGCTCCGCACGCGATAGCACGCCCCGCGTGCTGGCCGAACCCTTCCGCACCCGCAGGCTCTTGTCCATGGTCATGGGAGGCGATCCTCGTCTGGTATGTATGGTCTCGATGTCGAAGCCCGGAGTCCGGGAAACGCTCCAAGGTAGGACCAAAGCGCAGCCGCTTCAAGGGCGGTCGCCGTGGCCCGTGTCGCGGTCGATTTTCAGGCCGTTCCGCCGTCGATCCGCACCTTGGAAACAAGCGCCAGGAAGCGTTCCATCGACGGCGGCCGCCGGTCCGGATCGGCGGCCAGGCAGGCCATGATCGCCGCGGCCAGCGGCTCCGGGATGTCGGGCCAGTGGCTTCGGATGTCGGCCGGCGGGCTGTCGTGCGCCAGCGCCGTGCTGCCGGTGGTGCCGCGCGGCCAGGGCCCGTGCCGCGTGCAGATCTCGTAGGCGGTGACGCCGAACGAGAAGACGTCGAGCCGCTTGTCCGCCTGACGCCGGCGGATCACTTCCGGTGCCATGTAGTTGGGGGTGCCGATCCGATTGCCCGGCTGCAGGAACACCGGCTTGTCGGGCACGGTCAGCCCGAAATCGAACAGCACGAGCCGGCCGTCGGGGCGGAGCATGAAGTTGCGCGGACAGAGGTCGCGATGCACGAAGCCGGCGGTGTGGACGGCGGCCACCGCCGTCGCCGCCTGGCGCACGAGGTCGAGCCGCTCCGCGGGCGCGAGCGGCCGCTGCCCCGACAGGACCGCGTGCAGGAGGGTGCCGTCGATGAACTCGGTGACCACGAAAGGCTCGCCGGCGGTCGATTCGCCCCACTCGAGCGTCTTCACCACGTTCGGGCCGGAGATCTTCGCCCCGATCTCCCCCTCGGACGGCTTGCCGAGCCCCTTGTAGCGTGCCTCGACGGGGGCGGCCTTCGCCCGATCGACGATCTTCAGACCCCGCACCTCCCCGGAGCGGATGTCCTTCACCTTGTAGAAGGCGGACATCGTCCCGGAGGTGCTCTCGCGAAGCCGTTCGAACCGCTTCCAGAGATCGACCCGCGTCGAACCGCCGAAGAAATTCGACAAGAACCCCACGGCCATGTCCCCCCGAGGCGATCGGTCGTCAGTGGGCCTTCTTCAGCCCAGCCAGTTCGGCGTGGGCCGTGGCCAGTTCCTTCTCCAGCCGCGGCACCTCGGCCGGGTCATCGGGCTGCTGCTTCGCGCCCGCCAACAGTTGCTGCAGCTTCGCGATCTTCTGCTGCAGCACCTCGATCCGCTTCTTGTCCTTCTTGTCCATCCTGAAGCTCCCGCCCTTCGAGTTTCCCGTCGATCCGGTATCCGCCCGCCCGCTCGATCCGCACGCCGCTCTGGGCCGCCACGTTCGGGCCGGTGTGCAACTGCCGCATCCAGCCGGAGAGCAGCACCACCGCCAGCATGAGCCCGAGCGTCACCGAGAGCCACTTGGCCCGATCGTTGCGCACCCACTGGGTGCCCTCGCCCCTGCCCACGAGGGCGCTGGCGAAGTAGAAGGCGACCAGCGCGAGCAGGAATTTCGCGCCGAAGAGGGCGTGGTAGCTCGTTTGCCGCATCCAGGCGCCGTCGGCCCAGCCTTCCGCCTTCACCCGGCCGTTGAAGAGCAGGAAGTTCGCGAGTCCGCTGGCCAGCAGCACGGTGATCGCGCCGATCACCCAGGGCAGCCACCGGCGGCGGATCGAGTCGTGGATGCGGTCGCGGGTGGACGCGTCGAAATCGGAAAGCGCCGGCAGCAGGCCGAACCGTGCGAAGAGGAGGGCTCCCATCGCGACGATCGCGGCCAGGATGTGGGCCCAGCGAAGCAGGAGCGTGACCGGATCCATGGGCATCGTTTCCTTGACGGTGAGAGTGAACGGGCGCGACCGCAATGGTAGCCGATTTCGAGCCGCTCCCAACAGCGGGTGGTGGGGCGGCCTGGCCGCGGAACTCGGTCGCGTTTGTCCGGCGCGGCCCGCGGAGCCTACAGTGTCATCCCATGGACATCGAGGGACTGCCACTTTCGGGCCTGCCGCAGCACGACCGCTGGATGCGGCTGGCGCTCGACGAGGCCCGCGCCGCGGCCGCGGAGGACGAGGTGCCCGTGGGGGCGATCGTGGTGGCGGCCGGCCGCATCGTGGCGAGCGCCCACAACCAGCGGGAGCAACTGGCCGATCCCACGGCCCACGCGGAGATGATCGCGCTGACGCAGGCGGCCGCCGCGCTCGGCTCGTGGCGGCTGGAAGGCTGCACGCTCTACGTCACGCTCGAGCCCTGCCCGATGTGCGCGGGGGCCATTCTCCAGGCCCGGGTGCCGATCGTGGTCTGGGGCGCCCCCGACCCGAAGGCCGGCGCGGTCGAGTCGCTCTACCGGCTGTTCGAGGATCAGCGGCTCAACCACCGCGTGCAGCACGTGGGCCGGGTGCTGGCGGACGAATGCGGCCGGATCCTCACCGACTTTTTCCGCGGCAAGCGGAAGCAGTGATCGCCCGGGCGGCGTCTCAGCGCTTGTCGATCGAGACGAAGTCGCGGAGCGTCTCGCCCGAGTAGATTTGCCGCGGGCGGCAGATCTTCTTCGTCGGCGACTGGTGCATCTCGATCCAGTGGGCGATCCAGCCGGGCAGCCGGCCCATCGCGAAGAGCACCGTGAACATCTGCACGGGGATGCCCATGGCCCGGTAGATGACGCCCGAGTAGAAATCGACGTTGGGATAGAGCTTTCGCTCGATGAAGTATTCGTCGGCGAGCGCCGCCGCCTCCAGCTGCTGGGCGATGTCGAAGATCGGGTCGTGCCGCGCGATCTTCGCCAGCAGCTTGTCGCAGATCGCCTTGATCAGCTTGGCCCGCGGGTCGTAGTTCTTGTAGACGCGGTGGCCGAAGCCCATGAGGCGGAAGCCCGAATCCTTCTTCTTGGCCAGATCGACGTACTTCTTCACGTTGCCGCCGTCGGCCACGATCTTCTCCAGCATTTCCACGCAGGCCTGGTTGGCCCCGCCGTGCAACGGCCCCCAGAGGGCGGAGATGCCGGCGGAGATGCTGGCGAACAGGTTCGCGTCGCTGGAGCCGACCATGCGGACGGTCGAGGTCGAGCAGTTTTGCTCGTGGTCGGCGTGCACGATCAGGAGCGTGTCGAGGGCATCGACGAAGTCGGGGTCGATGTGGTACTCCTCGCACGGCACCGCAAACATCATCTGCAGGAAGTTCTCGCAGTAGCTGAGGTCGTTGCGCGGGTACATCAGCGGCTGGCCGCACGACTTCTTGTGGCTGTAGGCCGCGATCGTGGGGAGTTTCGCCATCAGCCGGTGAACGCTCACCTCCACCTGCCGCGGATCACGGACATCGAGGGAATCCTGGTAGAACGTCGAGAGCGCGCCCACCACGCTGCCCACGATCGCCATCGGGTGCGCGTCGCGGGGGAAGCCGCCGTAGAAGCTCCGCATGTCCTCGTGGATCATCGTGTGATGCGAGAGCGACGTGCGGAACGAGTCGAGCTCGGCGGGCGTCGGCAACGAGCCGTAGATGAGCAGGTAGGCCACCTCGACGAAGTCGCACCGCTCGGCCAGCACCTCGATCGGATAGCCGCGGTACCGCAAGATGCCCTGCTCGCCGTCGAGGAAGGTGATGGCGCTCGTGGTGGAGCCGGTGTTGACGAAGCCCTCGTCGAGCGTGATGCAGCCGGTCTGGCTGCGGAGCTTCGCGATGTCGATGGCCCGCTCTCCCTCCGTGCCGACCACCATCGGCAGTTCGTAGGACTGGCCGGCGATTTCCAGCCGGGCCGTGCCGTCGGCCTTCGTGCCCGGCCAGGGGGGTTGTCCGGCCGACGCGGGAACCTGGACGGCGGGCTTGGAGGCGGAGGCGGGGGTGGCGGACATGACGGCAGATCTCCAACGGACCCGGAGCCTGCGCTGGCAACCGCAGGCAAAAACCGGCGAAAGACGAAGTCTAGCCCTCGTCCTGCGCCGCGGCAATCGGCGGCCCGCTCTGCGGCGGCATATCGCCCGGCCACCATTGGGGTCGGGAGTGCGGCGCCGGATGCGCCGGATCACCGCCGCTGGCGTCTCGATGCGGGCGCGGTCAGTGCGGCGGTGTCACCGAGCGTTGCGAAGGCCGCCAGCATCGCCGGCGTCGGGCCCTGACTGCGGGTCGCCCCGGCGTCGGGCCGCGAGGCCGCCGCATGGACGGGCGACTCGTTTTGATTGGCGTGGTCCGCGCCGGCCCGGCCCGGCCGGCCATGGAACCGGCCGCGCCGCGTGGAACCGTCGCCGGCGGCCGCCTTGATGGCGGCCGCGGTCGTGATGGTCTGGCCGGTGAAGAGCAGCCGGTCCACGTAGAGCGTGTCGCGGGTCGTGGCGCCGCCGTTCCGGTTGCTGTCGATGGCGCGGACGAGGGCGGTGCCCGTGACCGGCGCGGCGAGCGCCACGGAGACGCTGGCTTCGGCGGTGTTGGTCACGGTCACCGCCGTGGTCCACGTGCCGCCGCCGTCGGTCGAAACCTGCAGCAGGAAATTGTCCCCCTGGCTGTTCGCCGTCCGGTAGCCCTCGAACAGGAGCGCCGTGGCATTGGAGAGGTTGTTGAACGTCCACACATACGACTGCAGCGCGCTGGTCGATGCCTGCTTGCCCTTGCCGCCCGGGATGGCGACGAGGCCCTCCGTGATCGCCAGCCGTTGGTTGTCGCTCGCGTTGACGGCGGTCGTCGTGCCCTGGACCGAGGGCCGGGTGGTGTAGGTGACCCCGTCCTGCAGGCCGCCAGATGCAACGGTGAACGTGGTGGTCACCAGCACGTCGTTGTCGGTGTTGGTGACCGACAACGCCGGGCCCCGAAGGCCGTTGTAGGCGGCATCGACGCTCGTCGCCACCAGGCTGATCGTGCTCACCCGGTTGCCGTCCACCACCGTGTCATCGACGCCGGTGAGCGTGACGGTCTGCGGCGTGGCCCAGTTGGCGGCGGTGAACGTGAGCAGGGCGGGGCTGACGACGGTTTCGGCGGTGTTGCTGCTCGTGACCGCGATCACGACGTCGCCGACGGGGGCGGTCGCCAGGCTGACCGTGAAACTGGCGGTGCCGCCGGCCTCGGTGGTGACCAGGCTGCCCGACTGGCCGACCACGATCGCGGGCGGCACGACCGCGGCCTGCACGGAGCCGGAGAACAGGTACTGGCCGAGGCTGCCGTACTCGGTGTAACCGGTCGGGGGATTGGCGAGCGGGTTGCCGACGCCGACGCCGTCGATGGTCACGTAGTAGGTGCCGGCGGCGAGGTCGAGGCTGAAGCCGGCGGTGATCTGATCCAGGGGATTGCTGGTCGCCACGAGCGTGCCGTCGGCGCGGTAGAGGCTGGCGGAGATGTCGAGATTCGGGCCCCGGGCGGCCAGATACTCGGTGCCGAAGCCACCCGTGCCGTCGGCGACCAGCACCCGGGCCGCGTTGACGATGTCGATCGAGACGGTGCCGGCGCCCGTGTCGAACCGGAACACGTCGATGTCGCCGGGCCGCTCGATCACGCCGAAGGTGCTGAACCCCGTGCCGGCGAGCGCGGTGGCCTGACCGAACGAGCTTCCGTGGTCGTCGGTCCGGTAGGTGAAGCCGTTGCCGGTGGTGATCGTGGCGAGGTCGTCCTGCTTGTTGTTGGCGCCGATGTACTCGCCCTTGCTCCACGTGGTGATGTTCTCGTCACCATTGATGAACGGGGCCCCCATGATCGTGCCCCAACTGGTGACGGCGGTGCCTCCATGGCCTTCGTAGTACTCGGCGTTGCTGCCGTACGTGCCGCCGTCGTGCGACAGGTTGAGCGCGTGGCCCGTTTCGTGGCTGGCGGTTTCGGCGGCGGCGTATTCCCCCCGGTTGAACACCAGGGCCACGTCGTCGGTGCTCCAGTTGAAGCTGTCGTAGTAGGCGGTGCCGCCGCCCCCCGCATTGGCGATCGGCAGCCCGGTCAGCAGGTTGGTGTTGTAGGTGAAGGCCACCCGGATGCCCCAGCGGCTGTCGCCGCTGCCGGTCTTGCGGAGATCCTCGACGTTGGGCTGCTGGGTGGTGACATTGACGTTGAAGGGGGCGTAATCCTCCGCCACCCGCTGCCAGATGCGCTGGATCTCCGTCTGGGTCGTGAGGCTCGTGAGGTCGGCGTAGAAGGGCTTGAGGCTCAGCGCACCGCCGTTCTCCCAGGGGGTGCTCGCGATGGAGAAGCCGTCGAAATCCAGATAGATCGTATGGTTGGCGGTCGGGTTGCTGTGCAGGAGGAAGGTCTTGCTCAGGTCGAGCGAGGTCCCGAGCGAGATGCTGGCGGTCGAGGTGGCGGTGGCTGCCTCGAGGGTCTCGACGGCGGCGTTCTGCACGCTCAATCCGGAGCAGACAGGACAGAGGCAGACCGCGCTGGTCAACGCGTCGTCGCCGAATCCGGCGGCGTCGAGCACGCGTCTCGATTCCAGGCTTTCGAAGCCGGACGGGCGGCGGGCTTCCCGCAGGCAGCGGCCGAGCGGGCGGGACGAGAAGCGGCGCGAACCGACGCGCGCGGCACGCCTCCTGCAAAGCAGATCGGCCATGGTGGCGACTCCTGAGACAGCGTGCCCCTGTCGAGCCCGAGTATAAAAAGCCCGGCTGCCGCCAGGCAAGGTCTCGCGGGGGCCCGGCAGACCGTGGAGGGCGTCCGCCGCCGTACGATGCGGCCGTCGCCGACCAGGGAAACCCTCGGCGATTGCATCGGTCGGCGAACAGCAAAAAAGTCAGGGACGACTTATTCCACGGACCGCTACCGGGTCGTGGCCGGCCGGCTGGCCGTCAGGGGCTGTTCGAACGGCTTCTCGTCGAAGACCGTCCAGACGGGGGTGCGCTCGCGGAGTTTGGTGAGGTATTCCTCCGACGCCTTCGTGCGCCGCTCCGCCATCAGTGTCTCCCGGATGCCCACCTGGGCTTCCAGGAAGGGGGTCCGCCCGGCCTCGGTCCGTTCCACGACGCGGACGATGTGCAGCGCCGCCTGATCGGCGAGATTGGGGGAGGCGTCGTCCTCGATGATCGCGCTCAACTGGCCCACCGGCAGCGAGAAGATCGCCTCGTCGAGCTTCGTCGACGCCAGGCTGCCCTGGTTCGTCCAGTCGAAGATGCCGCCCTGCGCGGCCGTCGGGCCTTCCGACAAGCTGCGGGCCACGTCGGCGAACGGCTTCTCGGCGAGCACTTGGTTACCCATCGAGGCGAGCAGGTCCCAGGCCTCCTTCCGCGAACGCTTCGCCCCGATCTTCACGGTCAGGGACTCGAATCGGGCCTTGGCCGGATACTCGTAGTCGGCGAGGTGGTTCTGGTAGTAGGCGATCATGTCGGCGTGCGGGATCTCTTCGTCGGTCTTCACGTTCTTGCGGAGCCACTCCTGCGCCAGGCCGCGCTCGAAGAACATCTTCCGCATCCGGTCGAGCGACTGCCCCTTGGCCCGGAGTTGCTGCTCATATTCCAGCGAGTTGGCGACGTTGGCCTCCTTCATCAGGTTCGGGAGGAACTGCTCGTCGAAGGCCTTGTCCACGTTCTTGCGAATCTCGGGGATCTTGTCCTCGGGAATCTCGCGGAGCGCGTCCACGTAGACGATCAGCGTCTCGACGTGCTGTCCGATCACCTGCTGGCAGATCTGGAGGCGGAGCTTGCGGACGTCCTCCGGCGGCATGCCGGGGCTGACCTTCTCCAGCCACTCCACGGCCTTCGGCGTGAGCAGGTCGCCCTCGAGGACCACCTCCGGGCCCACGCGGGCCACGACCATCGCCATCTCCAGCGACTGCACGGCCGCGGCGTCTTGCGGCGCCGCCGTCGGCTGCTCGTAGCCGGCCGGCACGACGCCGCTGGCCGCCTGGTCGGCGGCCGACTCGATCGCCCGGGCGACCTCCGCGGCGATCGCCCGCTGCACGGGCTCGAGCGGCCCGCCCGGATTGGCGCGGATGCTCGACAGCACGTGGTTGTCGCCGGGCGACGCCTTCGGGCCGCCGCTCGGCCAGCCGGCGGGCCGCGACACGGCCTTGGGCACGTGCGGGACGAGCGCGGGGCCGACGCTGCCGCGCGGGCCGGCCGCGGCCGCCGCGGAGGGCGACGCAACGAGCGGGTCGGCGTCTGCGGGACCCGCCTGCGCCGCCGCGATCCCGCGGCAGGCTGCGAGCAGACAGAACGCGAGCAGGATCCGGTGGCGGTTTCTGGGCAGCGACATCACGGCGCGGAGGGCTCCGGGGCCTCGAGGGAGCGAGACTGTAGGGGGCGGCCCGCGGCGGCCGCAAGGCCGTCCGCCAGGCCGTCCGCAAGCCAAAACCGGCGGGGAAAGCAGGGGGAATGCCCCCGGCCCTGGAACGCCCGCATACTATTTTTCCGCGACCGTCGCCCGGTCGGATGGATGCAGTCCCTGCTCCCGTTCCCGTTGCCCCCGGAGAAGCCCCGTGGCCGCCGCCCCCGATCAACTGACCTCCTTCGTGCGGGACTGTCTCGCACGGGGCCTGTCCCGGACGGACGTGTCCCGCGAGCTCGCCGCGGCAGGCTGGTCCGACCGCGAGGTGATGCTGGCGCTCGACGCCTTCGCGGAATCGTCGCTGCCGGTGCCGGTGCCGCGCAAGCGGGTGTCGAGCTCACCCCGCGACGCATTCCTTCACCTGGTCGCGATGATCGCCCTCCTCAACGCCGCCTTCGCGGTCGGCTCGATCCTCTTCACGCTCATCGAACGCTGGCTGCCGCTGCCGATCGACTACGGCTCTTGGAAGAGCCCCCTGCGCTGGGCGGTGGCCGAACTCGTCGTGTCGCTGCCGATCCTCGCGGTCGTGCAGCGGGCGATCGACCGCGACACGGCCCGCAACCCGATCACCCGGCTCACGCCGGTCTACCGGTTCCTGGCCTACCTCGCGATCCTCATCATGGCCCTCGTGATGCTCGGCGACCTCGTCTACGTGGTCTACAAGCTGCTCCAGGGGGACGTGACCGTGCGGTTCCTGCTCAAGGCCCTCGTGGTGCTCGCGGTGGCCGGAGGGGTGTATCTCTGGTACGCCAGCGACCTGCGTCGCGAGGAATCGCTTGCGGGCACCGCCGGCCGCCCGCTCCCGCCGCCGCCGGCATGGCGGATCTGGCTCGGCCGGGGCGGCGTGGCCGCGGCGATCGGCTGCCTCGTGGCCGCCTTCGCCCTGCTCGAGAGCCCGCTGCAGGCTCGGCTGCTCAGGCTCGACGCCGATCGCGTCAATCACCTCTCGGCCATCCGCCGTGCCGTCGAGTCCTACCACGAGCGGCGGGGCGAGTTGCCGGGCAGCCTCGACGATCTCCGCGCCGACCCCGAGACGTTCGTCCCCGACATCGACGACCCGGTGACCGGCAAGCCGTATGGCTACGGCCGGACCGGCGCGGATTCCTACGAATTGACCGCCACGTTCGACCTCGCCTCGCCGCGCAACGAGCAGCGGCCGTGGAGCAGCGGCGACGACGGCTTCTTCACCCACGGACCGGGCAGCCGCACCTTCACCGTCACGGTGCCGAAGCGGCCCTCCAAATAACCGGCCGCGGGGCCGCGGCGGAGCGGCTCAGGAACGGCCGCGATTCGACGTGGCAGGGGATCCGCGGCCACCCGCCGGACGCGCGGTCGTTCCCGGCCCCGTCAGCAGCGCCCGCACCGCCTCCAGAACCTTGCCGGGAGCCGCGGCGACCGCCTCGTCGAGCGGCATGACGGCCGTTCGCTGATCGACGATCCGCAGCGTGCGGCCCTTCGCCGCGGCCGTCTCCCGGAGCCGTTCCATCGCGCGGCGGTTGTGATGGCCGATCATGATCATCCCCGGGTGTCGCGCGATCGAGTCGATGCCGAGGGCCGCGGCCGCGACCCGCAGCTTCGTGAAGTCGAGGAGCCGCCGCGCCTCGTCGGGCGGCGGGCCGAACCGATCCCCGAGTTCGGTGGCGAGGTCGTCCACCTGGCTCGCCGCCGTGGCCCGCGAAAGCCGGCGGTAGACGTCGATCTTGGCCCGGAAGTCGGGAATGTAGTCGCGGGGCAGCCAGGCCTCGCCCGGCAGGTCGATGGTCACAGGCGGCGGCTCGGCCGGCGGCAGCGCCTTCAGGCCGCGAACCGCCTGCTCCAGGAGCCGGCAGTAGAGCTCGTAGCCGACCGTGGCGATGTGGCCGCTTTGCTGCGTGCCGAGCAGGTTGCCCGCGCCGCGGATTTCGAGGTCGCGCATCGCGAGCGAGAAGCCCGCCCCCATGCTGGAAAACTCCTGGATGGCCCGCAGGCGCTTGGCCGCCGTGGAGGTCAGCCGCGCGGTCTCGTCCACGAGCAGATGGCACCAGGCGCGGTGGTGCGAGCGGCCGACGCGGCCGCGCAGTTGGTGCAGGTCGGCCAGGCCGTAGGTGTCGGCCTCGTCGATGAAGATCGTGTTGGCCCGCGGGATGTCGAGCCCGCTTTCGATGATCGTCGTGGCGAGCAGGATGTCGGTCGTGCCCGCGACGAAGGAGAGCATCACCTCCTCCAGCTCCGTCTCCGAGAGCCGGCCGTGGGCGATGCCGATCGTGGCCTCGGGCACGATGGCCGACAGCCGCTGCGCCACCTTGTGGATGTCGTGGATCCGGTTGTGCACGAAGAACACCTGGCCGTCGCGGGCCAGCTCCCGCTCGATGGCGGTCTTGATGAGAGTGGTGTCCCAGCGGGCCACGCGGGTCTCGACGGCGATCCGCGTGGCGGGAGGCGTGGTCAGGTTCGAGATGTCGCGGATGCCGAGCATCGACATGTGGAGCGTGCGCGGGATCGGGGTCGCGGTCATCGTGAGCACGTCCACGCTCGCGCGGAGCGCCTTGAGCCGCTCCTTCACGTCCACGCCGAACCGCTGCTCCTCATCGACGACCACGAGGCCGAGGTTGGCGAAGTGGATGTCGGCCTGGGCCAGACGGTGCGTGCCGATGACGATGTCGACCCGCGTGCCGGCGAGGCCCTCGAGCGTGTCCCGCTCCTCGGCGGTGCTGGAGAGCCGCGAGAGGGCGCGAATCGTGAAGGGAAACTCGGCGAATCGGGCGGCGAACGTGCGGCGGTGCTGCTCGGCGAGCACCGTGGTGGGCACGA